>JAPPKD010000180.1:0-14115 GCA_028820215.1 Spirochaetaceae bacterium
GTCCGTGTTTCTCCCATGCCAACGCCGGTCCGACCCGGCCGGTGGGGAAGCTTGATAATGGTTGAGCGAGCTCGCCGAGTGTAGCCGGGGCGGAGGCACACAAGGAAGCGCCGGGCCGACCGTCTCCGCTCGGGCCGAGCGCGACCGCTCTGCCGTTGCGGAAAAATATGCTACCGGTTATGATGATAACTGGTAAGAAAAATGACCGATTCAGGGCCTCTGCTGGAAACCCTCAAGTCCTTGATCCTGGACTTCCAGGAGATGGAGCTCGAGACCGGCGTGCCCCGGCGCCTGCAGACCGAAACGGTCCCGGGCAAGGCGATGGTGTGCATCGGCGTACGCCGTGGCGGCAAATCGACGTATCTCTACCAGTTGATCGCGCGCCTGCTGGAGCAGGGCATCCCTCGCCGGAACATCCTCTACCTCAACTTCTTCGACGACCGGCTGCACCGCCTGCGGCACGGCGACCTCGGCCTGATCACCGACGCGTACTTCTCCCTCTACCCGGAGAAGAAGGACGTCGAGACCGTGCACTGCTTCTTCGACGAGATCCAGGCGGCTCCGGGCTGGGAGCCGTTCGTCGACCGCCTGCTGCGCACCGAACGATGCCGGGTCCATCTCACCGGATCGTCGGCGCAACTGCTGTCGCGGGAGATCGCGACCCAGATGCGCGGGCGAGCGCTGTCGTGGGAGATCTTTCCGTTCTCGTTCCGGGAGTACCTGGACTTTCGGGGGATCGACGCCGCGGGCGACCTGTCGACCAAGCGGCGCCTCACGATCGTCAAGGCGTTCGACGAGTACTGGGAGCGGGGAGGCTTTCCCGAGGTCGCCGGACTCGGCCGGGACCTGCGGATCAGGATCCACCAGGAGTACTTCAACACCATCCTGTTTCGGGACCTGGTCGAGCGGCACGACATCTCCCACCCGCGGGCCGTGTCCGACCTGGCCCACCGGCTGGTGGACGACGCGGCCTCGCGCTACACGGTCAACAGCCTCACGGGCTATCTGAAGTCGCTCGGCCACAAGGTGCCGAAGACGGCGGTGTCGGAGTACCTGGAGTGGTTCGAGGACGCGTATTTCCTGTTCACCGTGCGCATCTTCGACGCGTCGTCGGCGCGCCGGAACGCCAACCCGAAGAAGGTGTACTGCATCGACCACGCCCTGATCGCTTCGGTGTCATCGGGGATTCTGGTCAACTCCGGCCACCTGCTGGAGAACCTGGTGTTCACGGCGTTGCGGCGCCGGCACCAGGAGATCCACTACTACCGGACGCGAACCGGGCGCGAGGTCGACTTCGTGGTGCCGCGCCGGGGCCGGCCGCCGATGCTGGTGCAGGCATGCGAGTCCTTGGCCGATCCGCGGACGCAGAAGCGGGAGACCGCCGCGCTGGCCGCGGCGATGGCGGAGCTGGACGTCCGGACGGCCACCATCGTCACCCGCAACGAGCGGGAGCGGATCGAGACCGGCGGCGGGGTGATCGAGGTGGTGCCGGCGTGGCGGTTCCTGCTCGACACCGACCCCGCCGGCGAGTGACGGAGCGCGAGCGGAGCCGGCCGGCGCGACCCGCCCGAGAGACTCCTTTCAGTCGCCGAGGGGCTTCGAGTCGTCGTCGTCGCGCGTGTGGACGAGGTGGTACTTGATGCGGCGCATGGACTCCACCGCGGTGTCGCCGCGGAGCTCCGCCACTTCGTAGGCCAGCATGTCGATCAGCGCCAGCAGGACGTATCGGGCGGGGGTCGGGGACAGGATGTTCGTCGGTTCGACGATGTGAAACGGCACCACTACGCTCGCCACCCGCGACAGCGGGGAGTCCGGCGCGGTCAAGGCGATCGTGTCGGCGCCGTACTGACTGGCGATCTCGGCGGCTCGCAGGATCGGCTCGTACCGGCCGGTGATGGACAGCACCAGCAGCACGTCATCCGCCTTCAGTGCGGCCGCCATCATCAGTTGGAGTTGCGCGTCGTTGCAGTAGGATGCGCGCACCCCCAACCGGAACAGGCGGTTCTCCGCCTCCATCGCCGCCATCGAGGATCCGCCGCCGCCGCCGAAGATCAGCACGCGAGCCGCGCCCGCGATCACCGCGGCGGCCCGCTTCAAGGTCGTCTCGTCGATCTGCTCGACCAGCGCCTCCAGGGAGCGGTGGATCAGCGAAACGATCTCGTTCACCGCGTCGCCGTTCTGCACCGGGACCGGGCGCGGGTGCAGGAAGCGATCGCCGACCGCCAGCAGCTTGGCCAGCTCCAGCTTCAGGTCACGCAGTCCGCTGCACCCCACGGACTGGCAGAATCGTGAGACCGTAGCGGTGCTCACCCCTGCGCGCGCGGCGATGTCCCGGGTGTGGGAGTGGACGGCGAACTCGGGGTCGGCCCGGACCAGGTCGGCGACGCGGCGTTCGCCGCGGCTCATCGTCGGACCGGACCGCACGATCTGCGAGAGCAGATCCGGCCCGGAGGCGACTCTGCGAGTCTCGGCTTGACGTGAGTGAAACAAGATACATCGTATGGCAATGGAGTTCTTGGGGCCATGCGCTCCGCCGTCGGTCGGCGGGGAGACGGACACCAGCCGGATGGACGGTCCTCTCAGGCGCCGAGCAGACCACTCCGAGGAGGAGCCAGATGGCCAGGAGACCGGTGATCGTTACGACTCTGATCCCCGCGTTGTTGATCGCCGGCGCCGTCGCGGCACTCGCGACCGGGGAGATGGAGACGCCAAAGACCGGCGTCACCTTCTTCTGGGCGCTGTACGACGGTCTGACCGAGGAGTACCGTGCCGAGCTGCAGGACGCGTTCAACGCGGCGCATGGCGACGTCGAAGTGGAGATCGTGGCGATCCAGTGGGAACAGTTGCACGACCGGCTGACCACCTCGCTCGCGGGTGGCAAGCCGCCCGAAGTCTCCGTGATCGGTACCCGCTGGCTGCTGGAGTTCATGGCGCTCGACGCGGTCGAGGAAGTGACCCAATACGTCCGCAAGGCGACGATCGACAACATCGCCCCCGGCGCGATGGAGGCTCGCGTCGGCGGCCGCCTGATGGGACTGCCGATCGCCGCCGGCGCCCGTATCCTGGCGTACAACCCGAACCTCACCTCGGTCGTCCCGCAGACCATGGAGGAGCTCCGCACCGAGGCGATGCGCGTTACCGCCGACACCGATGCCTACGGCCTGATCATGCCCGGCAGGAAGTTCAACGAGCTGACCGACTTCGCCCATTACCTGCTGGCGGCGGGGGGCTACTTCTTCGAGACGCTCCCGGACGGCAGCTACGGCGCGTCCACCGTCAACTCGCCGGAGGGCGTGAAGGCGCTGGAATTCATGGTCAAGCTGGCCAACGAGGATCAGGTCGTGCAACAGGGCTACCTCGCATTGGACCGCAAGGAGTCGCACCCGATCTTCTACACCGGCAACGCCGGCTACGTGTTCATCGGCGCCTGGGTGGAGTCTGCGATGAATCAGGCCGGAGCGGATTTCCAGGCACAGTACGCGCAGATACCCGGATTCGCGGGCCGGCCGTCGACGCCGCTCATCATCACCGACTCGGTAGCCATGTTCAGCGGCACCAATCTGGAAGCGGCAGGGAAGTTCCTCGACTTCTTCTATCAGGACGAATGGAAGGCGACGTTTGACGAGCTGGTCGGCTTTCCGCCGGTCACGATCAGCGCCGGCATGCTGCCGCAGTTCCAGTCGCCCCTGTATCGGGCGCTCGGTGAGGCGGCGCTGAACGCCAGGGGCTGGCCGCTGATGGACGGCTGGGCGGAGTACAGCGACATCATCTGGAATGCGGTGCAGAAGGCGTTCCTCAAGCAGATGACCCCCCAGGAGGCGCTCGACGAAGCGGCGGCCAAGATCGACGGCCTGCGCGGCATGTAGCGCGGATTCGCCGGGAGGCTCGCCGATCGTCGGAACGGGGCCGAAAGTGGTTTACATCTCCTGCCGGCAGATGCGCGTGATCGTCATCATTGCGTCAACATATCGGTGAACGGGGTTGTCATATCGTTGAAGAGGCCACGTATGGCGTTGACATGAGAGAAAATCATATTCATCCTTGCAGGTACGAACACCGGCCTGAGGAGGAAGAACATGGCCAAGAAGGTGCGACTACTGGCGCTGTCGTTGTGCGCGTCCGTGCTCGGTGCCGGCATCTGCTTCGCTTCTGCGGAGATGGAGTCCGCCGCGGATGACACGAAGGAGATCGCCTGGCAGGTGTGGGTCACCCCCAACCTGACCCTGGAGTTCTGGCAGGAGGTGGCGGACGCCTTCGTTGCCGAGCATCCGGACGTCACCATCGAGTTGATCGAGGCCAACGCGGCGGTCACGCCCTCGGCGACCGACTTCATCAAGACCCGGATCGCCGCCGGCGACGTGCCCGACCTGATGTCCAACATCGGCATCAAGGACTTCGCCGACGCCGGCATCCTGTGGGCGCTGCCGGACGACGATCCCGACCTGCAGCGGATCCGCAACCTGGACACCGCTCGCTACCAGGGGACGCTGTACGGATTGCCCACCTCGATGCAGCCGCAGGGGTTGCTGTTCTACAACAAGGCGCTGTTCGCCGAGGCGGGCTTGGCCGATACGCCGAAGACGTGGGACGAGTTCCTGGCCGCGTGCGGCAAGCTGCGCGACGCGGGCATCACGCCCATCATCACCGGCGGGGAATGGGTCGCGGGGTTCGCGTTCTCGATACTCACCAACGCCGACGTGTTTCAGAAGAACACGGCGTGGTACGCCGACCGCTGGGACGGTGATGTCGACTTCGAGACCGGCTTCGCGGAAGCCGCCGGATTCTTCAAGCAGCTTGTGGACGGCGAATGCTTCAACAAGGGAGCCCTCAGCGTGGGCTACGCCGACCTGGAGCAGCAGTTCCTGGCCGGCAAGGGCGCCATCTATCCGATGGGGAGCTGGTTTACGGCAGCCGAGGGGAAAGCGGACAAGGATTTCGAGGTTGGCGTGTTCTATCCGCCGACGTCAGACGGTGCCCAGCACCTGATGCAGGGGCTGAATTACGGCAGCATCGGCATCTACAACGAGTCCGAGCATCCGGAAACGGTATACGAACTGCTGAAGTTCGTGCTGATGGACGACGTGTACGGCGCCAAACTTCTGGAGGTGGACGGGCTGTTCTCCGCGCTGGATCCGCCTCTGACTTATCCGATGACGCCGCTGCAGTTGGAGTTGCAGGACCTGCTTGGCGAAGCGCCGACCACCTCGGGGCTGTACGGCCTCATCGTGGGAGAGCCGCCGCCACCCGGAATCATGGCCGTCTACGACCGCGTGGGCCAGTCGTTCCTGGCCGGTATGGTCACTGACGTGGGCAGCGCGCTGCGTGAGCTCGACGAATTCTGGAACGACGCGGAGCGCTAGAGCTAACGGACGTACCGCAAAGCGACGATTCAGGCGGGGGCGGCGCCGCGCCGTTCCCCGCTCATCCTCTCAGCCCTTCAACGTCCCCGCGGTCAGCCCGGACACGAAGTGACGCTGCATGACCACGTAGAATGCCGCCACCGGGAAGATCGCCATGAACAGGATGGCGAACACGTCTTCCCACTTCTGTACGTACTGGCCGATCGCCCGGTACACGCCGATCGTGATGGTGTAGTACTTCGAGGTGCCCAGGATGATCAGCGGGCTGACGAAGTCGTTCCATGTCCAGAGCGCGACGAATATGACCACGCTGGCGATCGCCGGAGTGATCAGCGGGGAGATGATCCGCGCGAAGATCAGCACCTCTCCGGCCCCGTCGAGCCGCGCGGACTCGTCGAGCTGTATCGGAATGGTGCGGATGTAGCCGGCGAACACGAACACGGCGAACGGCAGGTACCAGGCCAGGCTGGCGAGCAGCAGGCCCGGCACCGTGAACATCAACCCGAGCTGTCGCAGCACCTGCACCAGCGGCAGCAGGATCACCTGCGCCGGCACCATCAATCCGGCCAGCAGCAGCAGGTAGGACAGCGTGAAGAACCGGTGTCGGCGCCGGCCGAGCACGTACGACATGGCCGCCCCGAGGATCACGACCAGCGTCACGGTCGCGCTGCTGAGCACGACCGAGGTCCCGTACGCGATGCCGACGTTGAACTGGGGGGTATCGAGATTGCGCGCGAGGTTGTCCAGCGTCAGGCGCGCGAACGGGATGCCCAGCGGGCTGGCAAAGATGTCGGCGCGCGTCTTGAAGACGTTGACGATGGCGATGTAGAACGGCACCAGAAAGATGCCGCCGGTCACCAGCAGGAATCCGTGACGGGCGACCGACGGCAGATCGCGGAGCCCTCTCCTCGTGCGGTTCACGTGCGCGCCTACATCACCAGTCGTTCTTCGCGCCGGCGCAGCAGCAGCACCAGCGTGATGGAGACGACGCCTACGATCAGCAGCATGTAGATGGCCAGGCTGGACCCGTACGACATGCGGTTCTGCTGGAAGCCGACGCGGATGATCTGCAGGGCGATGGTCTCGGTAGCCCCGGCGGGGCCGCCGCTGGTGAGCACGACCACCAGGTCGTAGATGCGCATGTAGCCCGTGAACAGGAACACCATGACGGCCGTGAGAGCCGGCGCCAGCCACGGGAACGTCACGGAAATGAAGCGCTGCCACGCCGAAGCGCCGTCGATGGTGGCGGCGTCGTAGAGATCGCCGGGCACCGCCTGCAGCCCCGCCAGGTAGATCACCGTGACGAACCCGGTGTCGCGCCAGAGATTGATGATCAGGACCGACCACGGCGCCAGCCGCGGATCGCCCAGCCAGTCGATCGGCTCCATGCCGGCAGCCGCGAACAGCCCGCCCAGGATGCCGTTGTAGCTGAGGAGCGCCTTCCAGATGAATCCCACCGCGACCGAGCTGATCAACAGCGGGAAGAAGAACGCGGCCCGATACGCCTTGGTCATGGGCCCCGGCCGATTCATCAGCACGGCAAGGAACAGTCCCAGCGCGTTGCCGAGCAGCGCTCCGGGGACGGTGAAGAAGAACGTGATGCGCAACGCACTGTGGAAGTGTCGGTCGTTCAGGCCGCGCATGTAGTTCTTCAGCCCGACGAAGTTCATCGTCGAGCGGATCCCGTCCCAATCGAAAAACGAGTAGTACAGGCTGAGGATGATCGGCAGGACCATGAACGCCAGGTAGATGACGAACCCCGGTGCGAACAACAGCGCTGTGCCCAGCGCATCGCGCCGTGCCGCCGCCGCGAACCGAAGAGGGCGGTGCGTCACGACCTGCTCGCCGGCGTTCTGTCCCCGCATCGATCCCGGCGCGCAGTATACAATGCCTCGATCTCCGCCCAGCGGATGCTCGGCGACCGGGTCGGCTAGACGGTCACCTTCGCAAGCCAGTCGTCGTCGAGGTCGATGCCGAAACCCGGGGCGTCGCGGGGGACCAGGTAGCCGTCCTCAATGATCGGTGTGCCGGGCAGTGCGACGGTCTCCGCCAGCGGCACGCCGGGCGGCGACACTCCGCTGGAGCGCTCGCCCCAGGTTACCGCCGGCATGGCCATGGCCAGGTGCTGGCCGTACGGGGTGTTCATGCCGCCGTGCGGGGCGACGGCGATGCCGGCGGCCTCCGCGATGTGGCAGATGCGCACGCACGCGGAGATCCCGCCCGCCCACTGCAGGTCGGGCTGGAAGTAGTCGACCAGTCGCCGCCCGGCGGCCTCCATGAACGGCCGCGCCAGGTACCAGTGCTCGCCGGTGGCCAGGCTCTGCCCGGGCAGCCGCCGCCGCACCTCGGCGAAGCCGGCCATGTCGTCCGGCAGCAGGTAGTCCTCGATCCAGCGCAGCCGGTACGGGCGCAGCGCCTCGCCGAGCCGCACGGTGTACTCCACGTCCAGCGCCATCCAGCAGTCGAGCATGATTTCCGCGTCCGGGCCGAGGGTGTCGCGCGCCGCGGCCACCATCTCCTCGGTGCGGAGAATGCCCTCGGTGCCGTCCTCCGGCCCGTACGGGTTGGGCAGCTTGAACCCGCGGAAGCCCAGGTCCCGGTACCACTCCAGGTCGAAGCCGGTGGCGTAGCAGGGGATCCGCTCCTTCTGCGGGCCGCCGAGCAACGCGTACACCGGCACCCCCAGGCGCTTGCCCTTGGCGTCCCACAGAGCCAGGTCCACGGCGCTGATCGCGTGCGCGGTCAGGCCGCCTCCGCCATAGGCGGCGCTGATGCGGACCATCACGTCGTACAGCTTCCCGGTGGCGGTCACCGGCTCGCCGACCAGGTGGTCGCGGAAGTGGTCGTTGACGATCGAGGCGACCGGCCCGGCGAATCCGCAGAGGCCCAGGCCGGCGGTGCCGTCGTCGAGCGTCACCAGGCACGCGCACTGCTTCCAGCCCGGGCTGGCCTTGGTGCGGGCGCCGCGATAGCGCGCGTAGCGCTCGGTGGGAGCGGCCGGCTGGCGGCCGCCGCGCTGGTACGGGCCGGACCGCTTGATGCCCCGGCCCAGATCGACCGCGAACGCGCGCACGTCCTTGATCGTCACGCGCTATGCCACCAGGCCGGGCAGCAGGCGCTCGTACACGCCGAACGCCTCGCCTTCGGTCTCCTCGGGATCGGCCACCTTCATGAACGATGCGCTGCCCGGATCGGCACCGCCCGCGAAGTGGCCGTGGCTCTCGAACGCCGGCTGGTCGGTGCCGTGCCAGACCACCTCGCGGTCGCGCAGCACCACCATCTCGCCTGCATAGCGGTCGATCAGGCGCTCGCGCTCGTCGCGGTAGAACAGCGCCTGCTCGCAGGCGGTGCGGCGGATGCTGGCCACGATCGGCGGCGGATCCTGCTCGTCCGAGTCGAACTGCGCCAGCGGCGGCTGCAGGTCGGTCCGGAAGTCGATCTTGTCCAGGTCGACGGTCCCGTAGCCGCGCTCGGCCGCCACCAGCAGGTGGTTGCGGTCGCGGCGGAACGGCGGCGCCGGCCAGTCGCTTGTGGGATCGTGGCCCATCAGGTGGGCCGCGCACGCGTCGGTGGCCGTGGTCTGGTCGCCGGCGATCAGCGCGTCGGGCACCACCGGGCGGCCGCCCCACTCGTTGCCCTGCTGGCCGACCAGAGCGTCGACGATGTTCAGGCAGGGGTCGGTGATCATGGCCAGGTCCGGCAGCACGTACGACAGCCGGATGGCGTGGTGGAAGTAGTGGCGGACGCGCCCCTCCGGGCGGTTCGGCGGCGGCAGTCCGAACAGGTTCTTCATGCACAGGGTGACGCCCATGAACAGGTGGTTCTTCATCTTGGCGACCGACACGAACTCGTCCGATTCGCCGATGCAGGAGGTCAGCAGGTAGCGGTCGAACATGTTGCCGCCCCCGGGCACGTCGTAGGTGCGCAGCGGCGGCTGCGAGGCATCGACCACCTCGACCCCGAACTCGCGCAGCACCTCGGCCGACTCGAAGTCGGAGGGCACGGTCTTGGCCGGCGTGTGCACGCAGGTGTCGGCGGCGATCAGGGTCGCGTTGGTGCGGGCCCGCAGCAGGCGCAGCACGGCGCGCATCACCTCCTCGTCCACCAGCTCCTGGCGCCGGCCGTGGTGGCGGGCCGTGTCCGGGTGCATCATGTTGAACTTGATGACGATGCGGCGCGCCCGCTCCAGGCGCTCCCACGAGCGCGTCAGCGGCTCGGTGATGCGCTGCAGCGTCCGGTAGATCTCCTCCTGTGAGGCGCGGTGGTCGCAGCGCTCGGCGCGCACGGTGTATCGCTTGCTCATCAACTCTCCTCCAACACTCCGACAGCTTACCCTACGCGACCGGCTGGGCTGCGGCGGGATCCCGGTCGGGATCGGGCTCAGGTTGCCGCGGGGGCCCTTCGGGCTGCTTGGGGCGGGCGAGTTGCCGCTCCAGGGTGAGGAAGCCGACCGCGGCATAGACCAGGTTCGCCAGGATAACCGACAGCCAGACGGCGCCGACCGGCGCGCCGAGCACGTTGGCCAGCAGGATCGCTGCGGCCGACAGCACCGCCAGCCGCAGCGCCGTGATCGCCGCGCCGCGCCACGACCGGCGCAGCCCCTGGAAGCTCATGACCACCACCATGCCGGCGCCCATCACCCCGTAGGACAGCGGCACGGTGCGCAGGTAGCGAATCGCATAGCCGATCACCACCGGATCGTCGGTGAAGGTGCGGACGATCGGCCCGGCGAAGGCCACCGCCAGGATTCCCAGCCCGGAGCCGAACGACAGCGCGAACACCAGAGCAGTGCGGTACGAGCGGCGCGCCCGCTCGGGGTTGCCGGCGCCCATGTTCTGACCGATCAGCGCCAGGGCGGCGACGCCGAAGCCGAGCGCCGGCAGGAACGAGAAGACCTCCGCGCGTAGGCCCACCGACACCGCGACCGCGCCCTGGTCCCCGAAGGCGCGTGACACCATGGCGGTCAGCACCGCCATCGCCAGTGGGCCCATCATGCTGGTGAGCGACGCCGGGAAGCCGATCGCCAGCACCCGCGCCACCGACTCCCCACGGATCACCAGCCGGCGCAACCTGAAGCGGACCATCATGTCCCGCGTGGCCAGCAGCGTGATGCCGGAGGCCAGCAGCACGAACTGCGAGATCACGGTGGCGATCGCCGCGCCGCGCACGCCCAGCCGCGGGAAGCCCAGCCAGCCGAAGATCAACAGCGGGTCGAGCACGATGTTCAGCCCCGTGGAGATGGCGAACAGCATGGTGACCGTGGTGTTGTCGCCCTGCGAGTTGAAGCAGAACACGGCCGCGAAGAACAGGAAGATCAGCCCCATCGCCGAGCCGGTGATGGTCAGGTAGTCCCTGGCCAGCGGAAAGATCGCGTCGGTGGCGCCTACGGCGCGCAGGATCGGTGTGCGCAGCGCCAGGACCAGCGTGGTCAGGACCACCGCGGCGATGAAGTTGAGCACGAACGACTGGCCCAGGATGCGCTCCGCCTCATCGATGTTGCGGGCGCCGATGCTCATCGCCATCAGCACCCCCGACCCCACGGTGATGCCGATCGTCAGCGACACCGACGCGAACAGCGCGATCTGCGACATGTTCACGGCGGCCAGCGCCTCGTCGGCAAGCTGGCTGACCCAGAACGCGTCGACCGCCTGGTACAGGGTCTGGAAGAAGATCGACAGCATCACCGGCCAGGCGAGCGCCCAGGTGTGGGCCGGGATCGCCCCGGTGGTCAGGTCTCGGCCGCGCATTCGGCGGGGACTATGAGTCCGCCGGCTGGGCCGCGCAAGCGGCAGAGCCGGCGGGAAGCCCTGAGGCTCAATCGCGTCTCACCGCCGCCGAGATCACGCGGCCCCGGCGCGGGCGCACGACTTCGGCGCCGAAGTTCGCTCCGCGCGGGTCGGCCGCCGACGGTGAGCGAAGCCGCCGCGGCCGGTCCGCGGTAATTGACTGGTTGTCGGCTGCTCCACCCCCGCATAGGATCCGCTCGATGCGAGTCCCGGATTTCCAGCGCAGCTATCTGACCTTCACCAGCGACGACGACCGCAAGCAGTCGAAGACGAGGTCGCACGCCGCGCCCTACCGGTTCAACGCAGCGCGTATCCAGCTCGAAAGCGTCTGCACGCTCACCGGCGCGGGCGGCGCGATGCAGCGCTACGTGCTCGGCGCCTCCTGCAAGAGCGAGGTCGTGGGCCGGGACCGCGACCTGTGGCTGCACCCCAACGCGGACTTCTGCCCGGTGGCCAGCGACTCGGAGATCCTCATCCTGAAGAGCTGGATCACCAACCAGACCAGGGTGATGCTGGAGCCGCCGACGCTGGGTCGCCAGCCGGAGCGGCAGGTGGGCCTGACCGCGGACGTGTTCGCCGAGTTCGAGATCCGGTTGACCGAAGCCGACGGCGAGGTGCTCGACTCCACCGAACGCATCATCGAGGCGACCTACGCGCAACGCCCACTGGTGGCGCGCCTGCAGTACGACGACGCCGGCTACCGGGTCTGCATCGACCATCCGGTCAAGACCATGAACGTCAACCCGCGCGACGGCGTGTTCCAGACCGACACCGGCCCCATCCTGCTGCCGGACTTCGCGCGGGACCGCGAGCAGGGTCTGCTGGTTGCGGCCTTCGAGCTGGCGTTCGCGGCCTTCAATCGGCCGTCGTTCGCGGAGCTGGTGATCCGGCGGCCCACGCCGGTCACGGACGACGGGGCGGTGACGGCCAACCACTACGAGGCAACCAGGAGGATCGACGCGATGGACAACCAGGTGCTGGCGCTATGAGCCGCTCGGCGATCAAGGCCGGGACGGCGTTCGACGCGGAGCGGACGCAACGGATCCTGGCCGACTTCCGCCGCGACGGGTACTGCGTGATCGGCGGCGTGCTGGATCAGGACGAGGTCGCCGCGCTCCGCGATGCGACCGACCACTACATGGACGACGAGGCGGCGATGGCCCGTGGCTACGTGCAGCGCGACCACATGCTGCGCCACACCAACGAGCTGGATCCGATCTTTCTGGACCTGCTCGCGCGCGAGCCGATCTACAGCCTGATGGAGACCCTGTTCGGAGAGAACTTCCAGCAGTGCGGCGCGAACGTGCTGCGCTCGGGCCGCGGCGTGGCGATCGAGCACTGGCACGTGGACGACGGCCTGTTCTTTCCGCTCCCGGACGACGTGCCGCGCCACGATCCGCGGATCCTGATGCCCGTCTACTGGCTCACCGTGCAGATGGCGCTGAGCGATATCGAGCGGATCGAGCACGGCCCGACGCAGTACGTGCCGGGCAGCCACTACTCGGGCCGCATGGCGCCGGACAACGGCACGCCGGAGTTCGAGGGCAGGGGACCGGAGTCCATCTACTGCAAGGCCGGCGACATCTACCTGCACGACCCGCAGTGCTGGCACCGCGGCGCGCCCAACGACTCCGACCGGGTGCGCTACCTGCTGCAGTCGCAGTACGGAGCGAGCTGGGGCTTCCACCGCTACAACGCCTACATCCGCCACAGCATGCCGGAGCAGTTGCTGGACGGCGCCGACAAGCGCCTGCTGGGCCTGATCGGCCCGCAACGCCGCCACCCGGAGCAGCGCTACGTGAGCGACGACTACCTCGAATAGAGTGGTCGGGGGCGCAAGGCAATCCGCTCGAACTCGCCGTCATCCCTCGGAATCGCGAGCAACAGGTCGGCGAACGTCGGCGAGCGCCGGCTCAAGATCGTCGTCACGAGTTGCTGAGGAGTCTGGGCGTCGGAATCGAGGACGAGATCGGTAGCGCGCAGAGGGTCGAGACGAGCCGCGAACTCTTCGTTGTTCCTTCTCAAGAAGCCCGGGGACCGTGAGAGCGATCTTCCGGAGTCCCCTTGTACCCGGCGATATGCAACGTCATGGGAGACGAGCAGGGTCACGAACAAGGGGCTTCCGGACCACGTGAGCGCATCGAGAAACGGCGCTCGTTCTGACTCGTCCCAGAACGCTCCCTCCACGACGACGATCTCCATGCCGGAAGCGAAGAAGCAGTCCGTCAGCGCCGCGGCGGCCCGCCTCGCCCGACGCCACATCTGTGGGTCGCCCATCGGCTTGGCGCTCATCATCAGGTACAGCTCGTCCAGATCCACGACGGCAGTCGGGCGTCCGTCCTGCCGGAGCCGTCGGCCAAGAGCCTGCGCGACCGTGCTCTTGCCCGCGGCGATGGGGCCGTTGATCACGATCAACGTCTCCGCGGGGTGTGTTGACTGCGTCATCCGTTCAGCCGGCGCTGACACGTTCCTCGTCGTCCGATCCCGCGAGTCGCTGCTTGAGAGCGCGCAGGGCCTCCTGGTCGATACCGGTGGCCGACTCGATCACCGACCACTGAACACCGGCCTGCAACAGGTTTTCTATGGTGCCTACTTTCCCCTTCAGCACTCCTTGCCGTTCGCCCTCCTGGCGCCCTTCTTCACGTCCTTCTTGGCGTCCCTGTTGCCGTCCTTCCCTGATCAGTTCCTCGGCATAGGTCATCAGTTCACCTCCCGGTCCCGACACCGCCCCCCGGAACTCCTCGCCGAAGCTCCGTGCCGTGCCTCGGTCCTGCGTGGCCAGCAGGTACAGCACGAACATACGAACCGTAGTCTCACCGGACTCCGGCGGCAACGTCGCCAGCAGTCGCGGGGGGGGGGGGGGGGGGGGCCCCCCCCGCCGGCCCCCCCCCCGCCCCCAAAAGGGGGGGGCGGGGGGGGGCCCCCCCCCACCCCCCCCCCCCCCCGACCCGCGGGGGGGGGGGGAGAGG
>JAPPKD010000180.1:14125-24408 GCA_028820215.1 Spirochaetaceae bacterium
CCCCCCCGGTCCCCCCCCCGCCCGCGGGCGCCCCCGCCCCCCGCGGGGGCGGGGGGCGGCGCCCCCCCCCCCGCCGATGCCGATACGCAGCCATCATCATGAGCTGCGTGATGCGCCCTCGCAACGCACCACGCACCGCCCGCGGTTTCACCTGTGACTGGTCGAACAGCAGATGCTCGAACCGCGGCACCCACGGCCACGCTCGCACCGACGGGGCGAACAGTTCGGAGAGCTCCGCGGCGTGCCGCCAGCGGCGGCGTCCCTGGTAGAACACCATCGGCACGATTGGCCGCAGTTCCCGCTCACCCCGGCGCGTACGGCGATCCCGGTCCCAGATGCGACAGCAGTACTTCAGGAGCCGGAACGGCATCCACCGATCCGGCTTCGACTGGTGCTCCAACAGCAGGTACAGCCAAGCGGGCGGGTCGCCGGCCGTGCGCTCGATTGCGTACAGCAGGTCGGATTCGCTGTCGCGCATCTGCTCGTCGACGAAGCTGGCGTCCTGCAACGTCAGGCTGGACCACACCAGGTCCCCTGCGAGCGACTCCGGCAGGTGGGCACGCAGGAGGGCAGCCGCCTCCGTGGGGTCGGCGAACACGGTCCGAAACAGCTTGTCGTGCGGCCGCTGCACCTCGTGGGCCATCGACAGAGTAAGCGCAGATGTCCGCGCTGGCGCTTTCGAGGACGGTGACAGCTCTGTCTCGGCGCTCGGATCGGTGGGACAACCACCCCGCTCGGGGGCCGCCGCGGATCATTCGAAGCCGATGCTCACGGGTCCGCAAAGGCCGCTCCTGGTGCAGCCCTGCTCCAGGGCCAGGCACTGCTTGTGGTAGATGCCCAGGACGTTGTCCGGCCAGCGGTCGAGCTTCCTGGTATGCAGGAACTGGTTGGCCATCGTGTTGGTGACGGTCACGCTCAGCGTGTTCGTGCCCGCCTTCGCCGCGCCATTCAGATCGAGGCGGAACGGCTCCCAAGCCCGCCGCCCCAGGGGGACGCCGTTCAGGACGACCTCCGCCACGCCCCACACCTGGCCCAGATCGAGCGTGGACGCGCGCGCCGCTTCCGGCCCGTCGAGCTCGAACGCCACCCGGTACTCCGCGTCACCGGTGAAGTCGTGGCCGACCGCGCCGCTCCAGTCGCCGAGCGCGATGGGGGAGGCTTCTTGGTGCACGTCCTGAACCTCGAACTCCTCGTCTCCGATCCAAAACGCGCGCGTTCTCCGGCAGGTCCATCCTTCGTCGATGGGTATGCGGCTCTCGGGATGCGGCGAACGTGCCGGTTCCGACGGAATGTCGTCGTCCGTGAACAGGAACACGTACGACTCGGCGAAGCGCATGCGTAGCGGCACCGAGCACGTCCCGTCCACATGGGCCGCGTCCTCCGGCGTGCTGCACGTGCCCGTCTCCGGGTCGATCCGGATCACGGGGCGGTGGTCCTTGAAGAAGATCGTGGCGCCGGCCGGTACCGCCTCTTCCTTGCCGACGCCGGTGCCCTCGTTGGTCAGGAAGTAGAGGGTGCCATTCTCCAGGTCCCGCCTGCACACGCGCACGCCGGCATTCGCCGGGTGCACGTCGACCAGGGGTTCCACGTGGCGCGCGTCGAGCTCGTCCAGCTCGATCGAGGTGCTGCCTGCCGGGGCCTCGGACCCGTCGCCGTTGTCCACCCAGTACACCCTGCCGCCGGCGGCGATGAAGCGGTCGAGCTTCTCCCGCGAGCCGCCGCTCATGTGCCTGGTTCGGGACACGTACACGGTGTCGTACCGCATCGGCCCGGCCTGTATGCAACCGTCGCGGACGATCGTCGCCTCGTCCTCCAGCAGGTCGTCGTCGATCATGTCGAAGTCGCACTGGTGCGCAAGCAGCGTGCGCGCGAGCATGTCGTTCGACCCGGCTACCCGGTCGAGCTCGGCGCCGCCCGCCCAAATGTCCCGCACCGGGAAGTAGAGGGCGGCGCGGATCGCCGGCCTGCCCAGGCTCAGCAGGTAGCTCAGCCGTGCCGTGTACGCGTGGTAGAGGTCCATGTGGCGGAACAGCGGGTTCTCGCGCACGAACATCGGGCGGATGGAGCCCATGTAATGGCCCTTCGTCGACAGGAGCGCCTGGCCGGAGATGAGCAGGTTGATGCCGCGCACGAACTGGAAGTCGGTGATCCACTTCATCTCCTCCAGGGTCAGCGCGCAGCCGTACGCCGAGAACGACTCCGTCCACGACCACGGCGTGCCGCGCTGATGCGCGACCGAGGACGCGTACTTCGGAAAGTGGTGGTTGTCCGCGACCGGCAGCGAGCCCTCGGTGTCGTCCCAGTGGACAGGCAGGACCGCTTTCCTGCCGGGATGGAGCTGCTTCCAGATGGTGTCCACGCCGGGGATGTCGTACTTCCTGAGGACGCGCATCACGTGGCCGAACCCGTACTTGCGCGAGCCGATGGTGAGATCCTCGCCGCCCAGGTGGCCGATCGACCACAGGCCGTTCCGGGCAGACCACTCCTGGATCTGTCCGAAGAACGCCTCCGCGAATCTCCTCGACCACCAGTCGAAGTAGTCGATGCGGACCTGGGCCGTCGCCTCGTCGTCCCGGAAGATCGCCGGCAGGACGTCCCGGATGTCGTAGCCCTTCTGGGCCTGAAAACGCGTCCGCCAGGTCGCCGGTCCAGGGCGGATTGTCCACGCGCGGCTCGTCGGAGACGACCAGCGGGATCGTGTCCCCGAAGTGCCGGCCCAGCGCCCGCTTGTACGCCTCGTGGCTGCCGGCGATGAACGTCTTGGTGACCTCCGGGTTCAGCAGGTCCGGGTAGGAGGGGACGAGGGCTGTCTCGTGCCCGAGCCGGGCGAGATACAGCTCCGCTCCGTGCCCGGCGTCGAGTCGCTCCCCGGGGCCGAGGCGTCTGCCGCCGCCGTTCCCGCCGGGCTGGAAGGCCGCGATGCAGTCGTCGGGTACCCGGTCGAGCTCGCCCGGCGCGATGTCCCGCTTCGCCAGCGTCTGACGAGCCCACGCCGGGTGCTCCCGGACGATGCGCCCGCAGTTGCCGCCGGAAGGCCATCCGCCCTCGTCGTACAGCCAGAGCTTCATGCCCCGGCGCCGCATCTCCACGACCAGGTCGTCGAGGATCGCCAGGTACTCCTCCGACAGGTACTCGGGCTGCAGGTTGGTCTTCATGGAGTTCGGCCTGAAGTCCGCCGGAACCGGAAGGATCCAGATGTTCTTCGCACCTACGGAGTCCATGTCCCGGAGCTGCCGGAACAGCGCTTCCCGTTCCAGGACATCGTTCCAGAACCAGAACAAGCCCGGCCAGTGGATGGCGTCCGGGTCAGCGAGCACTTCGACGTCGAAGCGGGTCATCTCAGTCAGGTCGCGCACGCTGATCGTCTTCATTGAACGTCTCCAGGGCCTGCCGGCCGGGCTTCGTCGTCCGGTACTTCTGTCGGCGGCTGGTAGGCTTGTCCGGGACGGTCATTTCCAGCCAGCCGGCCTTGAGCAAGGGTTTCAGGACCTGATTCCGGAACTTGGTGCGGTCCTGCCTCCCCGTGTGTGCCATCAGTTCCAATATCGACTTGTCAGAAAGGCAGTTACGCAAGATCGAGACTTGGTGCCGACTTGGTGCCGACTTGGTGCCGGCTTCCGTCTCGATCTGCCCGTCTCCTGGCTCCGTCGTCACTGACGCAGACCGCGCACCGGCCGGGGTCATCGGCCGTTTGAAGGTCGTCGTGACCCAGTGCTCGGAGACCTCGATCAGCGGCTCCGCGACGCCGTAGCCGCGGCACTCCTGTCGAATGCGTCGAATCCCGCTGCCGATCTGCTCGACCATGCCCATGCGGTGGAACATCCCGAACAGCAGGCGATTGCGCGGTACGCTCTTGATCCCCAGGTCTTCCTCGCGCATCCCCGCGGGCAACCCGCCCGGCGTCACGATCTCCAAGCGGTCGTGGAATATGTACATCTGCACGTTGGCGGTCGACCGATAGTCCCGGTGTGCGATGGCATTCACCAGCGCCTCGCGAATCGCGTCCTCGGGAAGCTCCAGGCGCTCATCTCTGCCGTGGACGTGCGGGATCAACGCCGTGTTCAGTTTGGCCTGGGCGTAGGCGATGCACTCCTCGTAGATGGAGTAGAGGTCACCCGTGAAGTTCTTGAGGTCGAGGATGTGGGTCTTGGTCACGCCCCGCAGCAGAGCGCACGTCACCGCGGCCTGCAGGCTGTACTTGGTGACGTCCTCTGCCAGCAGCCATGCGCCGGCCTGCGTCATCTGCCCGTCCCTGAAGAGATGCAGATTCTCCAGTGCGATCAGCGGCTCCAGGTCGTCGGGGATGCGAGCGCGCGCGGCGAAGCGCGACCATGCTTCCGGCGTCAGATCGCGCTGCAGATCGAAGCGCGGGCAGGGCGTCTCGTCGAAGCGGATGAGTCCTTCCTTGTAGAAGGACTCGCGGATCTCGTCGCGGGACATCTGCTGGCAGTTCGCGCCTTCACGGACGTAGAACCTGCCTCTGAAGGAGTAGGGCTTGCCATGCTGCTCCGGCACCGTCACGACCAGTACGTCGTCGACCGACTCCACTTCGACCGCGATCGGCGGATCTGCGGAGCGCGCGGTGGTCTGAACCTGCGACTTCAGCCTGTTGTGGTTCTCGACGCCGACAGCATCGCCTTCGTCGGTGACGCCGATGAGGATCACCCCACCTGTGGCGTTTGCGAACGCGCAGACTTCGGCACCAAGGTTGGAAGGCACCGAGCGCTTGAACTCGGTGGTGAATCCCTCGCCGAGCGCCGTCAGATGGGCGAGCCTGGTCTCACTCATGTCGATCAACAATCGCGAGTGCCCATTGGGCGTCATGAGAGGGCGTTCTCGCAAGCCGTGGAGTCGAGCGATCACAGCTCTATCCGAGTTTCGGGCAGTCCTCTTGCGAGAGGGTGACGGAAGCCTCATCTTGGCCCCGGATCGTCATGCAGAAGAACGAAATGGGCGTGCGGGCGCTGATGATCCAAGGGACGGCGTCCGACGCGGGGAAGTCGGTGGTGGTCGCGGGGCTGTGCCGGGCGGCCAAGCGCCGAGGCGTGCGCGTGGCTCCGTTCAAGCCGCAGAACATGTCGAACAACGCCGCGGCCTGCGCGGACGGGGGCGAGATCGGGCGGGCGCAGGCGGTGCAGGCGCGGGCGGCCGGGCTTGCGCCTCGGACGGACTTCAATCCGGTGCTGCTGAAGCCGCAGACCGACCGGGGCTCGCAGGTGGTCGTGCACGGCCGGCCGGTGGGGATGCTGCATGCGTCGGACTACCGGGCGGGGCGTGCCCGGCTGATGGACGCGGTCATGGAGAGCTTCGGGCGGCTGGTGGCCGAGTTCGATCTGGTGATCGTGGAGGGGGCCGGCAGCCCTGCGGAGGTCAACCTGCGCGCCGGGGACATCGCCAACATGGGGTTCGCGCGGCGGGCGGAGGTGCCGGTCTGCTTGGTCGGGGACATCGACCGCGGCGGTGTGATCGCGGCGGTGGTGGGGACCGGGGCGGTGCTGGACGCCGAGGATCGGGCGCTGATCGCGGGGTTCCTGATCAACAAGCTGCGCGGCGACCCGGCGCTGTTCGAGGACGGCGTGCGCATCATCGAGCGGCACACCGGCTGGCCCTGCTTCGGGGTGATTCCCTGGGAGCCGGCGGCGCTGCGCCTGCCGGCCGAGGACGCCGCATCACTGCCGCCGGCCGGCGACTCGCGGGGCGGGCGGGTGAAGGTCGCCGCGCCGGTGCTGTCGCGCCTGGCGAACTACGACGACGCCGATCCGCTGCGCCTGGAGCCGGACGTGGAGTTCGCGTTCGTGCCGGCCGGCCGGCCGATCCCGCGCGACGCCGACGTGGTGCTGCTGTTCGGCACCAAGTCGACGATCGGCGACCTGGCGTTCCTGCGGGAGCAGGGGTGGGACCATGACATCCTGGCGCACGCGCGGGCCGGCGGGCGCGTGGTGGGCGTGTGCGGGGGGCTGCAGATGCTGGGCCGGCGCGTGCACGATCCGGCGGGGGCGGACGGGCCGGCCGGGTCGGCCGACGGGCTGGGGCTGCTCGACGTGGAGACCACCATGCACGCCGAGAAGACCGTCCGCCCGGCGCGGGGGCGATGCGCGCTGAGCGATGCTCCGGTGGCGGGCTACGAGATCCACACGGGACGCTCGGCCGGCGCGGATCAGGCGCGGCCGATGTTCCGCCTGGAGACGGGCGCTGACGGCGCGCGCAGCGCGGACGGACTGGTCGAGGGGACCTACCTGCACGGGCTATTCGCGAACGACGCGTATCGGCGCGCGTGGCTGGAGCGCGTCGGGGCGGGCGCGGACTCATCCCTGCAGTACGAGGCGGCCGTGGACGCGGCCCTGGACGCGGTGGCGGACACGTTGTCCGTGACAATCGACCTGGACGCGCTGTTCGGGGCGGC
This sequence comes from Spirochaetaceae bacterium, assembly GCA_028820215.1. The sequence goes on from JAPPKD010000180.1 coordinate 20,529, forward strand.
CCGCCGGCCAACTGTCGCGGAGTGATTCGAATCGCGGCTCGTCAATCTGCACACCGACGAGCCCTAATCAGTTGTTCCGGCAGACCCGATGAGTGTTTGACGCAGCCCCGAGGGGAGTGCTCGGCCCCAAGCGTCCGCGTGAGTCGAGCGCGCCGCGATCAAGAAACGAAGACGACTAACCTGCGGCGATGATCGAATCGTCTGCGCGGGCTCGGCAGCATTCAAAATCAAGCGTTGAACGCTCAGGCCAAGCATGGGAGATGCGGTACTTGTCATCAAACGTGCTCCCCGAGAATTGACCGATACGCCTCCATCTGCTATCAAAGAACAGGAATTCGGAAAGGGAAGGTCCGGGTGTCGCCATTTCCTCGAAGAAAATCAGTCTGGAAAGGAAGACAATCAGCCATGATCGACAATCTCCAGCAATGGCTACAGTGGTTGATAGGAATATTGATTGGCAGTGTCGCTGGGTACATAGCTAGCTGGATTGTTGCCCGAGCATCCCATAGGTTAGTGTACCAGTGTTCTTCGCAAGCCGTGATTGATCTAGACAAGCACGTCGTTCCAGAAAGAATGCGCATACTTGTGGACAATGCCGAAGTAGAGCGGTTAGTTGTGACGCGACTCGTTCTATGGAATCGAGGGTCTCGTTCCCTGCGTGCTTCAGACGTTGCGCAACCGATTAGAGTGTGCCTTGATGAGAATGCGAGAATATTTGAGTGCTCGATATTGAGGAGGTCCCGCAATGACAACGCTCTGTCAATAGATCAGGGGGACAGATCCATCGAGATATCGTTTACGCATCTCGACAGAAACGACGGAGTCTACTTACGTATTCTCCACGATAGTGATGATTCGCAACCGAAGTTGGAGGGAACGATCGTCGGCAGCCGGATTCCATTTCGCAATTTGGGCGAAGTGACTTATCGCAACACGGGGTCGTTCTGGAGCAGGGTGCTGCGGTGGGTGGCTATATTGCTTCCCGGAGCGTATGCTGGGTCCGGTGTACTGCTCTACATATTTCCTCCGGAGTGGGGTCCAGTCGATGGCGCGATGATAATGATCGGTGTCGGGGGAACGCTGTTTGCTATTGGTGCGTCCAAAGCATGGGAGGACAAACGCAGATGTCCTCGATCGCTCGACATCACTCGGCCAAGTGAATCAACTTCATAGTGGAGTCCGTTGCTAGGCGCGACAGAAAATGACGTGGATCGCAACATGTGTCGGCTCCTGAGGAAACGAAGCGGTCTACGGCTTCGGCGTTCAGTTGAACAATCTCCGGTCTGCGTTGATGCGCGGTGCGACCGTGAGCATTCGGAGGAGATATGCGAGAGAGGGTGAGGAGTCGGGTGGAGTACAGACCTACCGGCCCAACTGAGTGAGCGGCTGCGCGTTCAGGGCGTTCAGCTCCAGGGCCAGCCCGGCGACGATGAGGTAGACGCGGCCGGCGCGGGCGGCGGCGAGCTGGTTCACGCGGCCGAGCGCGTCGCGGTACGCGCGTCCGAGCGGCGACGGGGGCACAACGCCCAGGCCGACCTCGTTGCTGATTACGATCCAGGTCGCCGTGGAGCGCTCGATCAGGGCGAGCAGCCCGCCGGCGGCGTCGAGGATCAGCTCCTCGGCGCCGGGGTCGTCCTCATGCCGGAGCAGCAGGTTGCTGACCCACAGGGTGAGGCAATCGAGCACCACCGTGTCGTAGCGGCTCAGGATCGGCGCGGCCTTCCCGGCCGGGTCGAGCGGCTCCTCCAGGGTGTCCCACCCGCTCGGCCGGCGCTCGCGGTGGGCGGCGATGCGGCGGGCCATGTCCTCATCCAGTGCCTCTGCCGTGGCGATGAACAGCACGCGGCGGCCCGCCTGCGCGAGCCGTTCCGCGGCGGCGCTCTTGCCGGAGCGGGCGCCGCCGAGCAGCAGGATGAGCTCGCCGCTCATGGCGCGGTTCCGAGGTGCGCGGTGTCGTTCAGCAGTTTGAGCGCCGCGGAGCCGTCGTCGTAGACGGTGACGGCGGACAGACCGCAGTTGTCGAACAGGAAGCGCTCCATGCTTCCGGACGGCAGTCCCAGCAGGCGGACGATCGCCGCGGACAGCGATCCGCCGTGCGCGATCACCAGCAGGTCACCGTCGTCGCCGCCGTGGCGCTCCAGCAGGCCGTCCACGCCGGCCGCGACCCGCTCGTACAGTTGCCGCTCGCTCTCGCCTCCCGGAGTCGCGGCGGTGTCGTCGCCGGTGAACAGCGTCGCATAGCGCTCCGGGTCGCGCGCCTCCATCTCGGTGAAGATCATGCCTTCCCATTCGCCGAAGCCCCGCTCCCGCAGCGCGGGCAGGGTGACGAGCGACACGTCCCGGCCGCGCATGATCGGCTCCGCGGTTTGCGTGACGCGGCGCAGGTCGCTCGCGTACACGGCCGTGAAGGGCATCGGCCGCAGGCGCGCGGCGATCGCCTCTGCCTGCGCCAGTCCCTTGTCGTTGAGCGGCACGTGCAGTTGGCCCTGCGCGCGGCCCTCCACGTTCCAGTCCGTTTCGCCGTGCCGTACCAGAAACCATCTACCCATCGCTCTTCGCCATAGCCTCCTGCATCGCGCCGGCCCGCCGCCGGCAGTCCTTCAAGCGCCGGACGCCGATGCGCACATGCTCCGGCAGCCCGAACGACGCGCAGTCTCGCACACACACGCGGTGCTCCCGGAGCAGCCGTGCACGGGCCGGGAAGGTTCCACCGCGCAGTACCAGGTTCTCCCCAGGCTATCCCCAGATCAGTCCACGGACGGCGGCCACGGTGATGGCCGCCGGCGCCGCGAGCAGGGCGACGCTGTATACCAGCCGCGCGGCGGCGCCCACGTCGTACCAGAACGGGTCACGGAAGCCGTCGCCGATGCGGTAGTGGCAGGTCTTTTCCAGGGCGACGCCGAGGAGGCCGGCGCAGGCGGCGATCGTCCAGCCGGCGTTGGGGCTGGCCGTGCGTCCGTGGTCCCGCCGGGCGATCTCCCAGCCGCGGCGTGCGGGCAGGCGGTGGAGCGCTCCGGCGGCCAGCATCAGCAGCGCGGCGAGGCGCGCCGGCAGCAGGTTGACCAGGTCGTCCAGCCTGGCCGATGCCTTGCCCAGGTGCTCGTAACGGCCGCGATAGCCGATCATGCTGTCCAGCGTGTTCACGGCCCGGTAGGCCACGGCGCCCGGCAGGCCGAACAGCGCGAACGCCAGCCAGGGAGCGACGTAGCTGTCGGTCGTGTTCTCGGCGGCTGACTCGATCGCGGCCATCGCGACCTGCGGGCCGGTGAGAGAGCGCGCATCGCGGCTCACGAGGCTCCGCAGACTGTCGCGCGCGCGATCGAGGTCCCCGCTCTGCAGGGCGTCCCGGGCGCCGGCCACGGCGCGGCTGAGCCCCTTTACCGCGAACGTGGTCTTCAACAGGGCCGCCGTTCCCAGCAGGTAGGGGAGGGGCCCGGCCGCGCGCAGTGCGGTCGCCGCGAGCCATGCCAGCGCGCCGCAGCCGGCCGGCACCAGCACGGCTATCGCGAGCCCGGCAGCCAGCGACGCCGCGGGCCGGTCCGCCGGCGGAGAACGGCGCTCCAGGAACCCGATCAGTCTGCCCATCCACACGACGGGATGGAGCGCCGCAGGCGGCTCCCGCAACGCCAGGTCGAGCGCCACAGCCAGCAGCAGCGCGCCGGCATCCAGGCCCCACTCGCCTGGCCATGGGGACAGCGCCATCCCGATCTACCCCGCGAGCACGAGCACGGCGAGTCCCAGTACGGCCACCTCGGAGATCTCGTTCACCGCGCCGTATATGTCCCCAGTCACCCCGCCGAGCAGCCGGGTCGCCCACGCGCCGACGGCCCACGCGACCGCGGCGGCCAGCGCCGCGAGCGCCAGCCCCGGCAGCCCGGTC
>JAPPKD010000255.1 GCA_028820215.1 Spirochaetaceae bacterium
GCGGGAAGCCGCCCATGACCGGGAAGTACTTGACCAGGTCGATCACCTCGAGCAGCGCGCGAGAATGGGCCGGCGGTCTCACCTGCCCTCCTGACCCGCCGCGGCAAGCGCGCCGGCGCCCGGGTGCTGCGCGGCGTCGTCGTACAGGAGGCAGCGGGCCAGGTGGCCGGCGCCGGTGTCGAGCAGGTGGGGCGCGCGCCGTTCGCACACCGCGGCGGCCTGCGGGCAGCGCGGATGGAAGGTGCACCCCGGCGGCAGCGCGCCGGCGTCGGGTACCGTGCCCCCGATCGCCTGCAGGCGATCGATTTCGCCCTCCATGCGCGGCATCGAGTCGAACAGCGCGCGCGTGTAGGGGTGGCGCGGTTCCCGGAACAGCGGCCCCACCGCCGCCTGCTCCACCACGCGCCCGGTGTACATCACCGTGACCCGGTCGACCAGTTCCGCCACCACGCCGAGGTCGTGGGTGATCAGCAGGACCGCCATGGCGCGCCGGCGCGCCAGGTCGCGCAGCAGGTGCAGGATCTGCGCCTGAATGGTGACGTCCAGGGCGGTGGTCGGTTCGTCGGCGATCAGGAGCCGCGGGCCGCACGACAGCGCCATCGCGATCATCACGCGCTGGCGCATGCCGCCGCTGAGCTGGTGCGGGTACTCGTGGGCGCGCTGCTCGGGCAGCGGCACGCCCACCTGGCGCAGCGCGTCGACTGCAAGCTCGGCGGCGGCGGCGCGCGACTGCGCCTGGTGCAGCTCGACGGCCTCGGCGATCTGGTCGCCGACCGGGAACACCGGATTGAGCGAGGCCATCGGATCCTGGAACACCATCGCGATGTCGTTGCCGCGGATGCGCTGCATCTCGCGCTCGCCCTTGCGCAGCAGGTCCTCGCCACGGAATCGGATCGCTCCGCGGTCGAAGCGCCCGGGCGGGACCGGCACCAGGCCGAGGATGGAGAGCGCGGTCACGCTCTTGCCGCACCCCGATTCTCCCACCAGCCCCACGATCTCGCCGTCGTCCACGTGCAGGTCCACCCCGTTGACCGCATGAATCAGTCCTTCCGGGGTGCGGAAGGTCACCGCCAGGTCCTCCACCTGCAGCAGCGGCGCCGCGGCAGCGCTGTGGCTGACGGGTTGGGTGGTGCCTCGTGAGTGGAGGCGGGTCATCGGTCGAGCGCCTGCACCGCGTGCAGGGAGCGCTCCAGCGCCGCCAGGGTCTGGTCCACCAGGTAGGGCGTGTGGGCGCTGCTGATGAACCAGTGGGTGTTGGGGTGCAGGAACACGCCGTGGTCGAGCGCGCTGCGGTAGAACACCCGCTTGCGCTCCAGGTCGCGCGCCGGGTCGCCGCTGTCGAAAAGCAGGAACGGCTGCGGCGGGATGCCGAGCACGCGCGCCTGCACGCCGCTGCCGGCCACCAGTTGCGCGAGCCCGTCGCTGAACCGGCGGCCCAGGTCCCAGATCCGCTCCAGGGCGCCGGCCTGCAGTTGGCGCAGCGTCTCCAGCGCCGCCGCCATCTCGAATGTGCTCACCAGGTAGGTGCTGGAGTAGAACACGTCCGCCTCCATCACCTCCGCCCTGCCCACCAGCGCCGAGATCGGGTAGCCGTTGGCCAGCGCCTTGCTGATCGCCGTGAGGTCCGGGGTCACCCCCAGGTAGTGCTGCGCACCGCCCAGGTGGACGCGAGGCCAAGTGCGGATCTCGTCGAACACGAGCACGGCGCCGTGGCGGTCGGCAAGCGCGCGCACGCCGGGCAGGAACCCCTCCGGCGGCAGCTCGAACTCGAACGGCTGCAGGATGATGCACGCCACTTCGCCGCGGTGGCGTTCGAGCGCCTGTTCCAGCGACTGGAGGTCTCCGTAGACGAAGGTGTCGGTGAGTTCGGCGACCTGGTCCGGGACCCCGGCGGCGTCCAGGTAGGGGCCCGTGCGCTGTCCCAGCACCTCTCCCGCGCCCTTGCGCCCCAGGCACCAGTCGTGCCAGCCGTGGTAGCCCCAGCGCACCACCCGGTCGCGGCCGGTGTAGCCGCGCGCCAGGCGCACCGCCAGGGTGCAGGCGTCCGAGCCGGTCTTGGTGAACAGCACCCGCTCGGCGCTCGGCAGCAGGTCGATGAGCCGCTCGGCGAGCCGGTTCTGGATGGTGAAGGACAGGTTGGCGATGAAGCCGCGCCGGATCTCCCGGATCGCGGCCTGGTTGACGCGCCGGTTGCGGTAGCCGAGCACGATCGGCCCGAATGCGCACAGGTAGTCGATGTAGCGGTTGCCGTCGACGTCCCAGACGTGGCAGCCGTCCACCCGCTCGGTGTAGATGGGCCAGTCCGCCACGTCGCTGAACGAGGTGGGGCGGCGCGCCGCGGTGACCCCGCCGGGAATCAGCCCGCGGGCGGCGGCGAACTCTTGCCGGGACTTGGGATAGCTGTCGCGGGCGCTTGCACCATGGGGAGATTGACCGTGTCCGCTCATCGAGACACCCCGGCGGGTGTCGCGCGGCGCGGCCGGTGCAACGGTTTGGCAAGCGGTTGGATCATTGGTCCGACGGGCGGTCGATCCAGTCGTGGTCGCCATATACGCCGCGCCAGGCATCGGTGAACGCGCCGGTGCGAAACGCGGTCTCGTGGTCGTGGAACAGGTCGCGGAATACCGGCAGCTTGACCGTGCACAGGTGCGCCCCGGCGAGCGCCGCCTCCACCACCT
>JAPPKD010000043.1 GCA_028820215.1 Spirochaetaceae bacterium
CGGTGTCGCGGCGCGTCTCCGAACTGACCGGTGGCGCGTACGGCGAGGTCTCGATTGCGCCTACGCTTTCGACTGAGAGTATCGAGGCCGCCGGCAGCAAGCGGGAGCTGTCGAGGTTGTCGGTCGGGACCCGGGATCAGCTTGCAACCGTGCTGCGTCTCACCATCGCGGAGAAGCTCGGCAGCACCGTCGTACTGGACGACCAGCTCGTGCAGAGCGACGCAGCACGCATGCGCTGGCTGTACGAGTTCATGGTGCAGTGCGCCAAGGAGTTCCAGATTCTCGTGCTCACCTGCCACCCCGACCGGTATGATCCCGCAGATGGGCACACGGTGCGCTCGATCGACCTCACCAAACACATCGAGCGTACGCGATCGTAGCACCACAACGGTGCCGAGCGTACGACTGTCGACGATATCCAGGCGCTGGCCGTATGCGCTGATGCTGAACCACCGCGGCGGCACGGTGCTGTCGGTTCATCCCGGGGAGGGAGCGGATACGGACTCGGCTTGAATCAGTTGCCAGCCGTGGAACACCACGGCCAGGCCGGTGAAGCGGACTGCCGGATACTGGCGGGCCAGCCGTTCGTCGGCGACGTAGCTCTGTAGCTGCTCGACCGCCTGTCGCGCCACCGCCGCTACGCGCGCCGCGCCCGCCGGCGCGCCGCGCCCCAGGTACTTCAACTCGATCACATAGCCGTGGCGCATGCCGGGGTAGCGCTGCAGGTGCGGCTCCAGGCAGATGTCGGCGTAGCCGCCGCCCAGCTCCCGCTCGGTGTGGAACACGAAGTGCTCGGTGGCGCTCAGATAGGCCGCCAGGAAGCCCTGAATTACTTTCTCGCCGTCGATATAGTCGCGGATCGAGGTCTGGCCGGCGATCGCGGCGGTCAGGAACTCCAGCACCGGGCGCCTGCAGTTGTTCAAAGCCACGCTCCTGCAGCAACCGGGCGAGTTCCGGATAGAGGGGGCGTGAAACAGCGAGCTTGCCCACGCTGATCTTGATCGCCATCTCCCACACGGAAACGATGCTGTACTGTAGGTCGGGGTGTTGTCGAGGTTCTCGATAGCGGTGCGGGCGCGGTCGGAGAGCGCCGCCTCGTCTTCGACGAACCAGAGCAGGGTGTGGGTATCGAGGAGGAGCGTCACTTACCGATAGTCGGCGAAGTCGCCGAGCGGCGCGTCGAAGTCCGGCGCGATGTAGGTGAACGTCCCCTTGGCGAAACCGGCCCGGCGCGCACGGCTGGGCGGGGCGACGGGCCGGAGCTCCGCGATCCGCTTCCCGCGCCGCGTCAGGTAGAAGCTCCTGCCTTCAAGAACCTGGTCCAACAGTGCTGACAGGTTGGTCTTCGCCTCCAACGTGCCGATCTCTCTCATCTCCATCGGTATCCAATGTAGTCAGAGTGGTCAGACCAAGCAATGCTCAGCCGTCGGATGGCCCTACTGCCAAGCCTGGGCGGCGAGGTGGGGGGCGATTGCCTCTTCGTTGAGTTCGTAGCCGAGGCCGGGGGCGGTTGGGGGGATGATGTGGCCGTCCTGCCAGACGATCGGCTCGGTGAGGATGTCGCGGTGGAACTCGGAGAAGGTCTCGATGCCCTCCTGGATGAGGAAGTTGGGCGAGCACACGTCGACGTGGATGGTGGTGGTGACAGGCGAGCCGCATGGCGCGACAATGGCGGCCGTGCGTACGTTCAATACCGACGGCCCGATCGATCCGGAGGACCACTACCACATCCCGCCGCTGGAACGGATCGACCTCGACGCCGTGCTCGGCCTGGTGGCGAACAAGAAGTACTTCGTGCTGCACGCGCCGCGGCAGACCGGCAAGACCTCCGCGCTGCTGGCGCTGCGCGACCTGCTGAACGGCGGGCAGGCGGGCGACTTCCGCTGCCTGTACGCCAACGTCGAAAACGGTCAGGCGATGCGCGAGAACGTGGCCGAAGCGATGCGCTCCGTGCTTGCCGAGATGGCGTTCCAGGCCAGCGTGACGCTGGGCGACGAGACCCTGGAGGAGTTGTGGCCGGCGCTGCTGGAACGGGTCGGGCCGGCCCAGGCGCTGCGCCAGGCGCTGGCGCGCTGGTGCATGGCGGATCCGCGCCCGCTGGTGCTGCTGATCGACGAGATCGACGCCCTGGTCGGCGACAGCCTGCTGTCGGTGCTGCGGCAACTGCGCACCGGGTACGTCGACCGCCCAAGGCGCTTTCCGCACAGCATCATCCTGTGCGGGCTGCGCGACGTGCGCGACTACCGCATCCACTCGTCAGCGGAGGATCGCCTGGTGCTCGGCGGCAGCGCGTTCAACATCAAGTCGGAGTCGTTGCGGCTCGGCGACTTCAGCGAGCAGGAGATGCGCGCGCTGACCGCGCAGCACACGGAACAGACCGGCCAGGCGTTCACGGAGGGCGCGTTGGAGCTGGTCTGGGAGCGCACCGCCGGCCAGCCGTGGCTGGTGAACGCGCTGTGCTACGACGCCTGTTTCCGCCACAAGCCGGGGCGCGACCGCACGCGCCCGATCACCGCGGGCGCCATCCTGGAGGCGCAGGAGCGGCTGATCCTGCGCCGTGACACCCACATTGACGACCTGGCGAACAAACTGCGCGAGGAGCGAGTGCGGCGCGTGATCGAGCCGATCCTGGCCGGCACCGACGAGATCAGGGGCTCCG
>JAPPKD010000205.1 GCA_028820215.1 Spirochaetaceae bacterium
AGCGTGAGCGGCAGGCGCGGCACGCGGCAGAGAAGCGCCTCGCGGAGGAGGCGGCGGCGCGCGAGCAGGAAGCCGCAGCGCGCGAAGCCGCTGAAGCAAGGGTGGCCGAACTGGAGGCCTTGTTGCGCCGGGAGCGCGGCAGCGATACCGGCCAGGAGGGAAATCGAGCGGCACCTCGGTAGGGCGACGTCCAGAAGAGTCGCGCTCGCGCAAAGCGCGAGACCTATGCTCTCTGGGAGCTTGTCGAACCAGGTGAGACCTCGGTTTGGCAGATGGCTACCACCAACGAGAGAGTATCGCTCGGGATACGGGTTGGCCACCGTAGCACCATCCATCCATTCCTTCCGGACCGCTCGTGGCGCGATGCCCGGCTCGCTCCAGGCCAGCGCACGGCGGGACGGCGGGTGGGCAGCGTTGACAATCGCCTCGGGGTAGGGGAACCGTACCGGTGCGCATGGGTGAGGCGAAACGCGACGTGTGCGTCGATTTGTGCGTGCGCGGTGCCGAACTGCTGGTGACGATGGATGGCTGCCGCCGTGAGATTCCGGGCGGCTGGGTGGCGATCCGCAACGGCATGATCAGCGCGCTCGGTTCGCCGGGGCGAGAGCCGTCGGCGGAGCGGGTGATCGACGCCGGGGGCTGCCTGGTGACGCCGGGCTTGGTCAACACCCATCATCACCTGTACCAGAACCTGACGCGTGCGTTTGCCCCTGCGCTGAGCGGCAACCTGTTCGACTGGCTGCGCGCCCTGTACCCGGTGTGGAGCCGGCTCGACGAGGAGGCGGCGTACGTTTCGGCGTGGGTGGGACTGTGCGAGCTCGCGCTCGGTGGTTGCACCACCACCACCGACCACCTGTACCTCCACCCGCACGGCGCCGGCGACCTGATCGGCGCCGAGATCGCCGCGGCGCGGGAGCTGGAGTTCCGCTTCCACCCTACGCGCGGATCGATGAGCCTGTCGGTGAAGGACGGCGGCCTGCCGCCCGACGACGTGGTGCAGGACGAGGACGAGATCCTGGCCGACTCGGAGCGCCTGGTCGCCGCGCACCACGATCCCGCACCGGGGGCGATGGTACGCGTCGCGCTGGCGCCGTGCTCGCCGTTCTCGGTCACCCCGCAACTGATGCGGCGCACCGCCGAGCTGGCGGAGCGGCTGGACGTACGCCTGCACACCCACCTGGCGGAGGACCGCGACGAGGACGGTTACTGCGCGGCGGCTTTCGGCTGCCGGCCCATCGAGCACTTCGAACGGGTCGGCTGGGGCTCGGGCCGCGCCTGGGTCGCACACTGCGTGCACCCAAACCGGGCGGAGATCGAGCGGTTGGGGCGCTGGGGCACCGGCGTGGCACACTGCCCGAGTTCCAACCAGATTCTCGGCGCCGGGCTGGCGCCGGTGCGCGAACTGCGCGCCGCCGGCGTGCCGGTCGGGATCGGGTGCGACGGCTCGGCGTCCTCGGACAGCGCGTCGTTGTGGCTGGAGACGCGCGCGGCCCTGCTGTTGGCCCGGCTGCGCGGCGGGGCGCAGGCGATGAGTGCGCGCGGGGCGCTGGAGATGGCGACGCTCGGCGGGGCCGCCTGCCTCGGCCGCGACGACATCGGTGCGCTGGAGCCGGGCCGGGCCGGCGACCTGGTGGCGTGGCCCGGCACCGCTTCCGGGGGCGTCACCTTTGCCGGCGCCCTGTCCGATCCGGTCGAGGCTCTGCTGCGCTGCGGTCCGGTGACCCCGCGCCACACCATCGTAGCGGGCCGGCCGCTGGTCTCCGAAGGCATGCTCACCGTTGCCGGCGTGGAGGATATGCTGCGCCGCCACCGGCGCATCGCCGCGGAGTGGCTGGCCGCCGCCGGATCCGCGCAGTGACGTGCGCAGTATCCCGGCACCGGGCGAACCGCTTGATCAGCGCCTGCCGACCGGGCCTATAGTGCGCGCCACGACATGGACGTGATCGAGTATACCATCCACGGCATTCCCGCAACTCTCGACGCGGCGCTACGGCGGCGGGCGCGGAAGCGCGGAGCGAGCCTCAACCAAACGGTGATCGACGCCCTGGCCGCCGCACTGGGAGTGGCAGAGGGGGGCGTCGAACCGCGTTCGGGCGGTCCGGCTCACGCCGACGAAGAGCTTCCGCCCGGGATCGAGCAGGATGCTCTTGACGAAGGGGTCTGGCTCTAACCCGCGCTCACCCGACCAAGTCGAACGAGGCGATTCCGGAATCGGGGGTGCTGACTATCCGGACTTGCTGTCGAGGTAAGCTACCACCTTCTTCAGGGTGTTGAGCTCGGCGCATTGGTCGGGCGAGAACTCCACGCCGTATTCCTGTCCGATCACCTTGGTAAGCGCGACGACATCGGTTGACGGCACGCCGGCCTCGGTGAGGCTTATGTCGAGGTCGTCGGGGAGATCGATGGGCTTGCCGTCCACTTCGATATTTTCGGTGACCAGTGTCCTGATCCGTTCCGCTGTTGAGGCCATTGTCGTAAACTCCTTAACTCGTTCGTGTCCCTTGCGGGACCAGGATACTGTGTCCTGTGGGGCCGAGCCGCGTCAAGAGGTCCGCGAGCCGTCGGGAGCCGAGGATGAGCCGGAGGAGACACCCGTTCAGGCGGGCCGGCGGCCGATAGCGTCGGTCGCGGCCGGCGGGTCGTGGCGGACC
>JAPPKD010000194.1 GCA_028820215.1 Spirochaetaceae bacterium
TTGATCCGCAAGGCCATCCACTTGCTGGTGGCGCTGGTTCCACCGCTGGCGGCGGTGAATCTGCCCGTCACCATGGGCCTGCTGATGGCGGGAACCCTGTTCTATACGGCTGCCGAGGCGATGCGGCTGACCGGGATCCGCGTGGCGGTAGTGTCGGGGCTTACCGTGGCTGCCGCGCGGCCGGGGACACCGGCTTCGTGCTCGGACCGGTCACCCTGGGCCTTGGCGCCATGCTGGCGCTGCTGCTGTACCCGCTGCCCGCATCGGCGATCGCGATCTACGCGCTCGCGTTCGGCGACTCGGCGGCCAGCGTGATCGGCATGGCGTTCGCGGGGCGGCGTATGCCGCTGAACCGGAACAAGACCGTGCCCGGGAGCGTGGCCTGCCTTGCCGCGGTGTTCCTGGTCACGATCACCCTTACGGCCGACCTCCGCCTGTCGATCGCGGTGGCCGTCGCCGCCATGACGATCGAGGCGCTTTCGGGCCGCGATCTGGACAACCTGCTGGTCCCCGTCGGTGTCGGGATGGTCGTGCAGGCGGTCAGGCTGCTGCCATAGTCTGCGTGACCGGAAATGCGCAACATCGGCCTGCTCACCAGTGGGGGTGATGCACCCGGACTGAACGCCGTGCTGCACGGCGCCGCCGCCATGGCGGAAGCGCGCGGCGCGCGTGCCTGGATCATCCCCAACGGCTACGCCGGACTCTACAACCTGGAGCAGATCACGGAGCTGGTGGCGCTGGACGCGGACCGGCGCGACGCGATCGACTGCACGGAAGCCGGGTCGTCGGCCGGGCACTCCCGCGTCAAGATCGCTGCGATTCCCGACGAGAACCGCTACGATCGCATTATCGCCGGGCTGCGGCGCTTCTCCATCGACGGCCTGGTAATCGCGGGGGGCGACGATACCGGCTCGGTGGTCGTCGACCTCGCGGAACGGGGCATCCCGGTCGTGCACGCGCCGAAGACGATCGACCTGGACCTGCAGACCTACTCGGTCGGGGGGGACACCGCGGTCAACCGGATCGCGCGTGTCGTCGACGATCTCAAGTCGACGGGCCGCAGCCACAACCGCGTGATGATCACCGAGGCGTTCGGGCGCTACGCCGGCCACGTCGCGCTGCGCGGCGGCATCGCCGCCGACGCCGACTGCATCCTGCTGCCGGAGGTTCCGGTCGACTTCGATGTCGTCCACGAACACCTGAAGCAGAGATTGATCGGCCGCCTGCGCTCCGCGGGCGGTTTCGCCGCGACCTACACGGTGGTCGTGGCCGAAGGGATGACGACGGCGGACGGCGGCACGGTTACCGACGACAGTGTCGCCGCGGACGCCTTCGGCCATCGCAAGCTCGCCGGCGCCGGACGCTACGTCCGCGAACAGATCCAGGCGCGACTCGACGACGATGAGGAGATCCGCCAAGCGATGCGCGAGCTGGGCATGTACGTTCCGGGTCTCCACCACGCGCCTGAAGCGCGCGATGTCGTGCCCGCGCACTTGGTGCGTTCCGGGACCACGACCGCCTTCGATGTCGGATTCGGCAAGCAGGTCGGCGCGGGGGCGGTGCTCTTGCTGCTGGGCGGCGTCTCGGGGGTGACCGTGAGTTGGGTAAACGGCGATTCGGTGTCGTATCTGCCCACGCGCACGGCGATCACGCAGCACCACGTCGATCCGGCGATCATCAGCCTGTACGAGGAGATGGGGGTCTGCTTCGGCCGCCGCCCACGCCGCTATGCGCCGGAGTTCCGGCAGCTCGACGGCCCGGAGCCGCACTACCTCTGACGGCGGTCCGGCCTTGGGTCGGCCTGCCGGCGCTCGCGCGCGCCGGTCACGACGGCGATCGCGCCGCCGATCGCGACGTCCGCGGCCACGCCCATCGCGGTCAGCAGCGGCAGCACCGGGGCCACCAGGAGGTAACTCTCTTCCAGCCCTCTCCCCCAGCCAGCGGCAAGCAGTGCCAAGGCCGCGGTTGCGGCGCCGCCCGGAGCCGCTGGCAGGGCGAAGGCGAGCACCGAGGTGGCGCCGATGATCCACAACACCTCAGCCCAGGCAAGCGGAATGGTCGAATAGGAGCGAACGACAAGGGTGAAGGAGGCGGCGGCCACCATGGCGCTGCCTGCACGGCCGAACATCGCGAACAGCGGAAAGCCCGCGCTTCCCAGTCTGGTCGGAATCCGCAGGTCCGCGGCCCCGTGCCGGGCCAGCGCCGCCAGCGCCGCGTGGTGGTGGCCGGTGCCGATCCCCGTCAGCACCGGCACGGTCAGCCCGGACAACGACGGCACCTCCACCTGCCTGTGTCGGAGCAGGCGCCACCAGAGCAGCAGGCCTCCGAGCACCAGTCCCAGGTCGATCGCCAGCACCAGCACGAGCTGGCCGTAGGGACCGGCGCCGCCCCCTCTCAGGGCGGCGGTCAGCGACGCGCCGCCGAGCAGCAGCGCGATCCAGAGATGGCCGGTGACGAGGGAGTTGATCCGGTAGAAGAGCCGCGCCAGCGCCTCGACCAGCTCGGCGATCACGCGGCTCGACCGATCCTCCGGTATGCTCAGGCCGATCACCAGAGCGATCAGGTATACTGGCAGCAACAGCGCCCCGTCGCCGGCCAGTCCGGCAAACAGGTTGGTCGGCAGCGCACGCTGCGCATGCTGAAGAAAGCTCGGCACCGAGGCGGCGGCGCGGTTTACGATGATGATGGGAATCCGATCCGGTGACGCTGCCAGCACGGACAGTACGCCCAGGGACACCAGGGACACCGTGGCGGCCGCCTGCCCTGCGAGCAACCTGGCGTGGGCGCGCAGCGCGCCGCGGCGGCCCAGCTCGCGCATGCCCGCGACCAGGCCGAAGAACACCATCGGAAACACGAACACCTGCACGGCCCGGACCGCCAGGTCCGCGGCGGTGTGCATGACTGCGGCGACCGGCGGCTGGTGGAGCAGGGCGCCCAGCGCACCGCCGGCGGCCAGCGCCAGGGTGCCCCGCAGGGCCGGCGTCATCGTTCACTCCAGGAGGCACGCATGAAGGCGGTGATCGTCGCGGCCGGGTATGGAAGCAGGTTCCTGCCGGCTTCGAAGACGGTACCCAAGGAGATGTTTCCGGTCATCGACCGACCCGCGATCGACTTCATACTACAGGAGCTGCGCGACTCCGGCGTCGAGGACATCCTGTTCATCACCTCGCGCCGCAAGCGGGCGCTGGAAGACTACGTCGATCGCGAGGTGGAGCTGGAGCAGGTGTTCGAGTCCGAGGGCGCGGCCGACAAGCAGCGGACGATCGCCGTGCCGCCGGGCCGATACGTCTTCCTGCGGCAGCAGAGGATGCTGGGCACGGGCCAGGCGATCCTGCTGGCCGAGCCGTTCACCGGTGATGACCCGTTCGTGGTCGTGTTTCCCGACGACCTGCACGTCGGCGATCCGCCGCTCACGCGCCAGTTGATCGACACGTACGAGCGCACCGGTTGCAGCGTGCTGGCGGTCGAGCACGATCCTCCCCATCTGGAGCGGTACGGGGTGGTGGCGCTTGCAGACGACGGCCTGCACGTGACCGGCATCGTCGAGAAACCGGCACCGGGCACCGAACCGAGCCGCGACATCTCGATCGGCCGCTACTTGTATACGCCGGAGATCTACCCGGCCTTGAGGGGCCGCTGGGAACGCCATCTCGGCGGCGAGTTCAACTACACCGAGGGAGTGGAGGAACTGGCACGGCAGGGTCGCGTGGTCATCCAACGCATGATCGGCCGCCGGCTGGATATCGGCGCGCCGGCAGGCTACCTGCGGTCCATCCTGGAGTACGCGGCGCGCGATCCGGAGTTGGCGGCGGAGGTCGAGGCCTTCCAGGCCGGCCGCGATACGTCGGCTGCCAGCGCCTCGTAGCGCGCGGCCTCACCGTCGCGGCCACGCTTGCGCGCGCCGGCGGCGTGGATCAGGCACTTGCGGGCGAGCTCGCGGCGCGCGATGGAGCGTTCAGGCTCCGCCCAGTGATCGGCCGCCACCAGCGGCGCCAGGGCGTCGATGCGAAAGCGTTCGATCTGTCCGTAGCGCTCAGAGAGCTGATCCCCGTGGCCGGCGCGCTTGGTGACCAGCGGCCGGTCGCAGTACGCCACCGGGAAGCGCGCGGTCACGCGCAGCCACAGCTCGTAGTCCTCGGCGATCTCCAGGTCTTCGCGGAACCCGCCGACCTCGCGCAGCACGGCACGGTGCAGGACCACCGTGGATGGCCCGACGATGCACTTGCGGACGGCGTCGGCAAACAGCCACCCGGAGCGCCGGTGGCGTTGGCCGGCCTGTGACACCGGGCGGCCGTCGCGCAGCCAGAGCTCCCGGCTGTGGACGATCGGAATGCCGGGACTCGCGCGCAGCAGCTCCATCTGCAGGGCGAGCTTGTCGGGCATCCACAGGTCGTCGGAGTCGAGGAACGCCAGGTAGTCGCCGGTCGAGACAGCCACGCCGGCGTTGCGCACGGCGCCGGGCCGGCCGTTGTGGTCGATGCGGAGCAGGCGAAGGCCGGGCTCCGCGCGCAGGCGATCCGAGGTGCCGTCGGTGGACCCGTCGTCCACGACGATCAGCTCGATCCGAGCATAGCTCTGCGCGCGGACCGAATCGATCGCCTCCATCAACAGGGCGAGGCGGTCGTGCGTGGGAATGACCACCGACACCAGCGGGTGATCGGTCTCTGATCCGGTCGGCATCGCAGGGTAACTATGCAGTACTCTGCACACGTGGCCTCGGGCACGGGACAGGGGAGCGCACCGATCGCCACCGGCGGAGTCACCCGCGTGGCGCTGATCGGCTTCATGGGCGCCGGCAAGTCCTCGGTCGGGATGGCGCTGGCGGTGGCGCTGCGCTGGCGGTTCGTCGACCTGGACCGGGCGATCGAACAGGAGCAGGGGCGGACGATCCGCGAGATCTTCGCCGCGGCCGGCGAGTCGGGCTTCCGGGCAGCGGAGAGCGCCGCCCTGCATCGGCTGACCGGCGCGGAGCAGACGGTCCTGGCGGTCGGCGGCGGAGCGCCGGTGCAGCCGGCGAACCGGGCGTTCTTCCGCGACTGGATGACCTTCTATCTGGCCGCGCCGCTCGCGGAGCTTCGAGAGCGGGCGGGCCGGCCGGGCGCCCGGCCGCTGATGGACCTGCCGCCCGCCCAGCTGCGCGCCCTGTATCAACGGCGCGAGCCGATCTACCAGAGTCTCGGGATCCGTATCCACACCACGCGCAAGCCGGTCGGCGCCATCGCGGCCGCCATCCTGGAACGGCTGCGCCACCCGACGTGATGCGTCACCTTCCGGCACGTCGCTCTGGCCTTCGGCCCTTGAGGAGTGACGGGCGCGGGTCAGCGCCGGCGGCGCTCGAGCTCCGCGTACACCTCGTCGAGCCGGACGCCCTGCGCTTCCAGCAACGCCAGCAGATGGTAGAGCAGGTCGGCCGACTCGGTGACCAACTCCTCCGCCGTGCCGGCGGTGATCACCTCGATCGCCTCCTCGCCCACCTTCTTGCGGATCTTGCCGGCACCCTGCTCGAACAGATAGGCGGTGTAGGAGCGTTCCGGATCGGCTCCCCTGCGTTCCCGGATGGCCGCCGCCAGTGCGTCGAGCACGTCCGGCGCCCGCTCCGGCGGCCGCTCCCGGTTCGTCGCGGCGGCGCCGGTGTCCCGCGGCTCCATGGTCTCCTCGGCCAGCGCCGCCGCGTACCACGAGTCTCCGCGCCGCACGTCGGCGATCCGGGACGTGCAGCCGGGCGCAGGGCGGTACGGCAGTTCGCGGGCGCCATCGGCATCGGTCACCCACAGCGATCGCGATTCGCGCGTCTTGACGTAGGCGCGCTCGTTCATCGCCAGCAGGTCGACCACCGTGCCGCCGGAGATCACGACCAGCGGGCGCACGCCGGCCGGCGAGGCCGTCACGTCGCCCACCGCTCGGTGTCGCCCGGGCGCTGCAGCGCGCCGACCGCGTGCCTCAGATCGACGCGCCGCTCATAGATCGCGGTCCCGACGATTGCGCCGGCTGCGGCGCCCGTCGAGGCGATCGCTTTCAGGTCGGCCTGAGAGCTCACGCCCCCGGAGAACAGCATCGGCAGTCCGGACGCCTCGGCTGCCGCCGTGCCGCCCGCCACGTCCGGGCCCTCCAGCATGCCGTCGCGATCGACCGCCGTGTAGACCAGCCCGGCCAGCCTCGACCCGCGCACGGCATCGATCAGCACCCGCTCGCCGCCCGCCGACTCCGCCCATCCTCTGACCTGTACCTGCCCCAGGCGGGCGTCGATGCCGCCGACAACCCGGCCGGGCCACCGCTCGGCCCAGGACAGGACCTCTGCCGTGCGGGTGGCGAGCGTCGTGCCCACCACCACCGCGTCCGCTCCCAGGTCGAGCAGCGCCTCGGCATCCTCGGCGGTCCGTACTCCGCCACCGACCTGCACGCACACGTCGACCGCCTTCCGAATCCTGCCGATCGCCGCGCGATTGCCGCCGCCCCCGCGCGCGGCGTCCAGGTCGACCACGTGGATCCAGAGCGCTCCCTGCTGCGCGAACCCGTCGGCGACCGCCGCGGCGTCGCTGCCGTAGCGGCGTGCGCGTTCGAAGTCCCCCTGCTGCAACTGGACACAGCGGCCGCCGAGCAGGTCGATGGCGGGTACGATGAGCACCGCGGCCTCAGTGCAGCGGGTCGAACGCCTGATTCAGCGTGCGCTCGATGGTGCCCGTGTCGACCGCGCTTTCCCAGAGGCCGGTCAGACGGCCCTGACGGCCCAGGCGGCATATCGCCGCCAGCACCTGCAGGTACTCCGTGCGCTGTGCGGGCGGCGTGGCGAATACGAACAGCAGGTGGACCGGTTGCCGGTCGACGGCCGCGAACTCGATGCCGATCCGGGAGACGCCGACCGCGACCAGCAGCGACGACAATCCCCGCAACTCGCCGTGCGAGAGCGCAATGCCGCGTCCGACCGCCGTCGAGTGGATGCGCTCGCGCGCGACCACCGCGTGCTCGATTGCATCGCGATTGGCGTCGCTCAACGCCGGCCAGCGGCTGATCACTTCGTGGATTGCGGCCCATTTATCGCGACTGGATAGATCCGGAACAACCGCAACGGAAGAGACGCAGTCCTGCACCTCGACCCACATTACACGCGAATCGGCGGCGCGACAACGACGGTGGACGTGGTACGCTGCCCCGTGCGCATAGCGGTCGCCTTTCGGCCCGGCATTACCGATGGCAGGGCAGCGGCGCTGGCCGCGACGCTGGCTGCCGAGGGCATCGGCGGAATCGCGGCGATCCGGATCGTCGATATCCACATCGTCGAGGGCGTGCCGGTGGAGCGCGCGGCGCTGGTGGCCCTCCTGGCGGATGGCGTGGCCGTCATCGCCATCAACGAGGCGCCCCTGGAAGGCGCCGACCTGGTGATCGAGGTGACCTGCCGGCCGGGCGTGCACGACCCCGCCGGCGGGACGCTGCGCGAAGTGGTGGGGCTCGTCGCCGATGACCTTCCTCCCGCGGCGACGCTGCAGACGGCCCGCCAGTACCGGTTCCGGTTCGAGGATGGCGCGGAACCGCCGGCCGGGCGGCTGGCCGAAGCGCTGCACAACCCGCTGGTGCAGCAGGTTACGTCGATCGCCGCGCGCGCGTGGCAACGGGGGGAGCGGCCGCCGGCGCGCTACCCGCCGGTGGCCGCCGAACCGGCTCCCGCCGTCGAGCGGATCGACGTGGCCGCGATGGACGACGGCGCGCTGGCGCGGCTCTCGGACCGCCGGTTGCTGGCGCTGTCGGAGGCGGAGCTTGCCGCCATCCGCTCCTACGCGGCCGATCCCGAGCTTCGCTCGCGCCGGCGCGAAGGCGGGGTCGGCGAGCCTCTCACCGACGTGGAGCTCGAGATGCTGGCGCAGACCTGGTCCGAGCACTGCAAGCACAAGATCTTCAACGCCGTCATCGATCACTGCGAAGACGGCCGGACCGAGCGTATCGTGTCCCTGTTCGACACCTATATCCGTCGTACGACCGCGGAGCTGGACGACGGTTCCGGGTTCCTGAAGTCGGTTTTCAGCGACGATTCCGGGGTGATCCGGTTCGATGACCGGACGCTGCTGTGCTTCAAGGCGGAGACGCACAACGCGCCGTCCGCGCTTGATCCCTACGGCGGGGCGATCACCGGAATCGTCGGGGTAAACCGCGACATCATCGGCACCGGCCGCGGCGCCAAGCCGATCTTCAACACCGACGTCCTCTGTTTCGCGCCACCGGACACTCCGGAGCGGGAGGTGCCCGCCGAGCTCATGCATCCGCGGCGGATGCTGGCCGGCGTCCATCGCGGCATCGTCGACGGCGGCAATCAGTCGGGGATCCCGGTGGTGGCCGGCGCCTTCCTGTTCGACCCGAGCTTCATCGGCAAGCCGCTGGTGTTCTGCGGAACCGGGGGCGTGCTGCCGGCCGAGGTGGCCGGCGAGCCAGCCTGGCAGGGACGCGTGCGGCCCGGTGACCTGGCGGTCATGGTCGGCGGACGCATCGGCAAGGACGGCATCCACGGCGCGACCTTCTCCTCGCTGGCCCTCGACGATGGCTCGCCCACCTCCGCCGTTCAGATCGGCGATCCGATCGTGCAGCGCCGGGTGCTCGATCTGCTGCTGGAGGCGCGCGACGCGGGTCTTTTCCATGGTATAACCGACAACGGAGCCGGCGGCCTGTCATCGTCGCTCGGGGAGATGGCGCGCGAATCGGGCGGCGTGAGCATCGACCTGGACGCGGCGCCCCTGAAGTATCCGGGTCTCGCACCGTGGGAGATCCTGCTGTCCGAGTCGCAGGAGCGCATGAGCCTGGCGGTGCCGCCGGGCAGGCTGGAGGCCCTGCGCGATCTGGCGGCCGATCGGGGCGTGGAGCTCTCCGAGGTGGGCCGTTTCACCGATGACGGCCTGGTTACGGTGCGTGCCGGCGGCGAGCTGGTCGCATCGCTCGACCTGGAGTTTCTCCACGATGGAGTACCGCGCATGCGCCTGCGCTCGGCGTGGGAGCCGCCGTCGGCGGTTCGCGTGAAGGCCGATCGGCTGCGTGACGCGCCGGCCCCGGAGGAAGCCCTGCTGGCGCTGTTGGCGGAGCCCAACGTCACCTCCAAGGAGAGCCTGGTCCGGCAGTACGATCACGAGGTACGGGCCGGATCGGTGGTCAAGCCGTTCTGCGGGGTCGCGGCCGACGGGCCCACCGACGGAGCGGTGGTCCGCCCTCGCTATGACAGCTACCGGGGCGTGACCGTCACGCACGGCATCTGCCCGTGGCTGTCGCAGGTCGACCCGTACGCGATGGCGATGTGCGCGGTGGACGAGGCGGTGCGCGCGCACGTGGCGTGCGGCGGCGACCCGGACCGAATGGCCGCGCTGGACAACTTTTGCTGGCCCGACCCGGTCGAGTCTGGCGAGACCCCCGACGGCCGCCACAAGCTGGGACAGCTCGTTCGCGCCGCCAGGGGGCTGCGCCGCGCCTGTCTTGCCTACCGGCTGCCGCTGATCTCCGGCAAGGACTCGATGAAGAACGACGCGTTCGCGGGCGGCCGCAAGATCTCGGTGCTGCCGACGCTGCTGGTGTCGCTGATCGGCATCATCCCGGACGTGCGCAGGGCGATGACCACCGACTTCAAGGGGCCCGGAGACCGCCTGTTCCTGGTCGGGGCGACCTGCGACGAGTTGCGCGGCAGCGCCCATGACCGCTTGTACGGCGGCGGCCGGCATGGCCCGGATGTCCAGCCGGAAGCCGCGCGAGACGCCTATCGCGCGCTGCACGCGGCGGCCCGCGAGGGGTGCATGGCTTCCTGCCACGACCTCTCCGATGGCGGGCTGGCGGTCGCCCTGGCCGAGTGCGCGATCGGCGGACGGCTGGGCGTCCGCGTACGCCTGGAGCGCCTCGCCGCGCCACCGCGAATCTCGACCACGGCACTGCTGTTCGGGGAGAGCCCGTCGCGGCTGCTGGTGTCGGTGCCGCGTCAGCGTCGGGACCGCTTCCTGGCCCTGATCGACGGCCTGGACGGTGCGGAGATCGGCGAAGTGTCAGGCGACGCACGGCTGCACGTGTCCCGGCACGGACGGCCTGTCCTCCGCGTCGCAGTGTCGCGGCTGGCCGCGGCCTGGAGCACCGGTCCGGCCGGAGGTGGTGCCGAACCGTGAAGCCCGTGCGGGTGTGCGTGCTCGGCGGCTTCGGCATCAACGCGGACGAGGAGCTGGCCGCGGCCTTCGCAGCGGTCGGCGCGCGCGCCGACCGCGTGCACGTCACCGAGGTGATGCTGGGGCGCACGCCGCTGGCGGCGTTCGGGATCCTGGCGTTCCCCGGCGGGTTCACCTACGGTGATCACCTGGGCTCCGCGACGGCGATGGCGGCGCTGCTGCGCCGCCGGCTGCGGGCGGAGATCGACCGCTTCCTGGACTCCGGCAGGCTGGTCGTGGGTATCTGCAACGGCTTCCAGATCCTGGTCCGGACAGGGCTGCTGCCGGCGGCCGGCCGGCGCTGGGAGTGCGAGGCGTCGCTGATCCACAACGAGTCCGGCCGGTTCGAGGACCGGTGGGTGCGGGTCGGGTTCGAGGACCGTTCGCCGTGCGTGTGGACGCGCGGACTGAGCGACCTGGAGCTGCCGGTGCGGCACGGCGAGGGCAGGCTGGTGTTCGCCGGTACGAAGGCGCGGCGCCGGCTGGAGGATGCCGGCCACGTGTGTGTCCGCTATCGAAGCGCCACGGGCGGGCCGCCGGCGTATCCCGAGAACCCCAACGGCTCGACCGCGGCGGCGGCCGGGCTGTGCGACGCGAGCGGCCGGGTGTTCGGGCTGATGCCGCACCCGGAGGCGTTCCTGGATCCCGTCAATCACCCGCGCTGGACGCGCAGAATGCCGGCTCGGGCAGACGGCCTGCTGCTGCTTGAGAACGGCGTGCGGCAGGCCGCGGCCCCATGAGCCCGTCCCCGGCCGACCGCCATCGCCACCGTCTGCTCGCCCTGCTCCGCGGCAACGCCGTGCTCTGGGAGTGCCTGGAGCGGGTGGCCGGGCTGGATCTGCCCGGCTGGTACCTGGGGGCAGGCTGCGTGACCCAGACCGTCTGGAACGCCGCTCACGGCAAGCCGCCGGGGGAGGACATCGACGACCACGACCTCGTCTACTTCGATGCCGGCGACCTCGGTGAGGAAGCCGAGCACGCCGTCGTGACCGGGGCGCAGGAGGCCGTGGCCGGCCTGCCGGTCCGTCTGGACGTCAAGAACCAGGCCAGGGTCCACCTCTGGTACCGGCAACGCTTCGGGTACGGCATCGAGCCCTACCGCTCCACCGAGGCCGCCATCCGCACCTGGCCCACCACGGCCACCGCGGTCGGCGTGCGGCTGACGCGCGGGGGCCCGGTCGTGTTCGCGCCGTTCGGTCTGGCCGACCTGTTCGGGCTCGTGGTGCGCGCGAACCGGGTGCAGGTCACGCCGGCGATCTACCAGGGAAAGGTGGCTCGATGGCGCAGGTTTTGGCCGGATCTCACGGTGCTGCCGTGGGATGACGGCATCGGTGCCCCCCGGCGACCTTGAAGGCAGGCGCCCCGCGTGGCACCGTACGGCCCAGGAGGACATCAGTGGCGCTCAGGATCAATGACGAAGCTCCCGATTTTTCCGCGGAGACCACTCAGGGCCCGATCGACTTCCACGAGTGGATTGGCGACGGATGGGCGGTTCTCTTCTCTCACCCCAAGGACTTCACGCCGGTGTGCACCACCGAGCTGGGCGCCGTGGCGGGTCTCCAGGACGAGTTCGCCAGGCGCAACTGCAAGGTGCTCGGTATCAGCGTTGACGGCGTCAGCGACCACGAAGCGTGGTCGAAGGACATCGAGGCTTCGCAGGGCCACGCGGTGACCTACCCGCTGATCGGCGATCCGAACCTGTCCATCGTGAAGACGTATGACATGCTGCCGGGGGACGCCGGGACGACCTCCGAGGGCCGCACGCCCATGGACAACGCCACGGCGCGGTCGGTGTTCGTGATCGGGCCGGACAAGAAGATCAAGGCGACCCTCACGTACCCGATGAGCACGGGGCGCAACTTCGCGGAGATCCTGCGGCTGCTCGATTCGTGCCAGCTTACCGCCGCCAAGCAGGTCGCGACACCGGCGAACTGGAGCCAGGGCGACGACGTGATCATCCTGCCGTCCGTTTCCGACGACGCGGCGAAGGAGACCTATCCGGACGGATGGGAGTCGCCATTGCCGTACATCCGCATCGTCCCGCAGCCCAGGTAGCCGGCCGACGGTCGGCTCGCGTGGCGCTCGGCTTGCCTTGGCGGGCGCCACGCGCGTACCATACGGAACGCGCGCCATCGTCTGACGCGCGTCGAATCTCCGGGGGCGTAGCTCAGTTGGCTAGAGCGCGTGAATGGCATTCACGAGGTCGTGGGTTCGATTCCCGTCGCCTCCATCGGATCGAGCGCGGCCGATCCGCCGCGACGGGCCCGCGCTAAGGACAAGGGCATGACAGACTCCATCAAGCAGGCACTGGCGGCGGGTGAGCCGTCGCTGGGTTCGTGGCTCAATCTGGGCTCTCCGCTGGCGGCGGAGGTCATGGCGGCCGCCGGCTACTCCTGGCTGGTGGTCGATGCCGAGCACACCGCCTTCGACCTGGGCCTCATCGCCCACACCTTCCGCGCGACCGAGGCGCGCGGCGCCGTGCCCCTGGCGCGTATCTGGGACCACGACCCGGTCACCATCGGCCGCGTGCTGGACGCGGGTGCCTGCGGTCTGGTGATCCCGCACGTGTCGACACCGGAGCAGGCCGCCGCCGTCGTGTCCGCCATGCGTTATCCGCCGGCCGGCACGCGCTCACAGGGGACGGGCCGCTGTGTGACGCTGGCCGACGACTACCGGCAGACAGCCAACGACCGGCTGCTGTGCATCCCGCAGATCGAGGATCTGGAAGGGATCGACAACGCCGAGGCGATCGCCCGCGTCGACGGCGTCGACATCGGCTTCCTGGGCCCCGGCGACCTGGCGCTGTCGATGGGGGTGACCGCGGGCGACCCGCGGCACGAAGATGCGCTGCGGCGCTTCCGCGAAGGCTGCTCGCGCGCCGGCGTTCCGTGCGGGATGCCCGTACCGAACCCCGCGGACGTGCCGCGCCGACTGCGCGAAGGATTCCAGTTCATCGACATCGCCAGCGACCTGCGCTTCACCGACAGCGCGGCGCGCGCGGCACTGGCCCAGGCTCGCGGAGGTTAGCGCCTACCGCCGCCTGCGCTGGAACAGCGGGTAGATCTTCGACGACAGGTCGATCTTACGGTCGACCAACTTGATCACCCGTCCGTAGGCGAAAAAGGATCCGGCAAGCCCGGCGAGGGTGAACACCACCAGCAGCACCGACGCCACCCCCTGCGCGAGCCCCATCTGCGTCAGCCAGCCGACCAGCACGATGGAGATCAGGATCACCACCACCATCATGGCCAGCGAGAACGCGGTGGCGGCCACCATGAAGACGGCCGTGTTCATCGCCTTGTTCATCTGTCCTCCTCGTCATTTTCAGGCACGCACTGCTCCCGGACGCCCTCCGGGTCCATGGCGTCATGCCTCGGCCGCGACACCAACCACGAGCTTGCCAGCAGCAGTATGCCGGCGACTACCACCGACGAATCGGCCACGTTGAAGGTCGGAAACCGGCTGAAGCCCAGGATGCCGTAAAACTTGACGTCCACGAAGTCGACCACCCCGTCCGGCCGGGCGACCCGGTCAACGTAGTTGCCGATGCCGCCGCCCATGATCGCCGCCAGCAGCCATCGCTGCCCGCGCGTGAGCTGGTCGGTGGTGAGGTAATACGCCGAGATCAGGCCGATCGCCACCAGCGGCAGGATGAGCAGCAGCACGCGGCGCAGGTCCGCCGGGATGCCGCGCCCGATGCTGAAGGCTATCGCGGTGTTGTGCACGTACGTGAACCGCAGGAAGTCGCCGATCACGGGAACGGGCCGCTCCAGGGGCAGAGTGGTCACCACGATCGCTTTCGCGATCTGGTCGGCGGCCACCACGGCCAGCGTGAGCAGCAGCGGCAGGTAGCGCTCCCGGGCGCTCGGTGGGCTCACAGGCCGGTCGGCAGGTCGATGAAGGTGGTCGCCAACTCGGTGTGAGCGGCGGTGTGCGCCATCATGTTGCGCACGCCCCAGGTCTCGGTCGCGTAGTGGCCGGCGAAGACGACGTTGATGCCGGCCTCCAGCGCCTCGTGATAGACCTCGTGCGAGGCATCGCCGGTAATGTACAGGTCGAGTCCCGCGGCGATCGCCTGGCTGACGATGCGGGGGCCGCCGCCCGACACCAGCCCTACGGTGCGGATGCGCTCCGCCCCGAACGGCAGCACCGCCGAACACCGCTCGCGCCCGCCGAACGGGTCGGCAAGCAGCTCGTCCAGCGTGGCGCCGTCGGGGTAGCGCGCTTCCGGTACGCGGCCGGCCACGCCGATGTCGACCCCGTGGTAGTCGCCGAAGGGCCGGCAGTCGGTGAGCCCGAGCGCGGCGGCCATGCCGGCGTTGTTGCCGAGCCGGGGGTGGGCGTCCAGCGGCAGGTGGACGGCGTAGAGGGCCAGATCGCGCTGCATCAGCACGCGGAGGCGCTCGAAGAGACCGCCGGTAACGGTCACTTGGCGGCCCCAGAACAGGCCGTGATGGACGAACAGCAGTTGTGCCTCCTGGTCGGCGGCGCGGCGCAGCACCTCCAGCCCGCAGTCGACCGCGAACGCAACGCGTGCGACAGGGGCGTCTGCGGCCCCTACCTGCAGGCCGTTCGGCGCCGTGTCGGCCGCGTCGGCCGGCGCCATCGGCGCGATGAGTGCGTCACGGACGAATGCATCGAATTCGCTGATCAGCAAGGGAGCGCAGTATAGGTCCGGAAGAGGGGAAGCGGCGAGGCCGCCGGCCTTGTGAGGCGGACGCCGCGCCGGGATGCGGACGGAAGGATGCCGGACCGCTCCCGGCCGGTGCCGGGCTCAGGCCCTGAACCGGTTCTGGAGGCGTTCGGCGATCCGGTCGAGGACGGTGGAGTTGAGGTGCTCGGGGTCCCGCAGCCTGGCCTTGACGTCGGCGACCAGTTCCGCGCGGACCGTGGGGCTGCGGTTGACAATATCCATGGCTTCCTCGATCTCGGCGACCACGCGAGCTTCCGTTGACAGACTGCCCGGGTCGGCATCGTCGGCGCGAGAGGCGGCTGCCGTCCGGTCGATGTCCTTGAGAATGGAAACCGGATCGATCGGTCCGGGGGAGTCGACGGCCATCTGAGTGCTCCTTCCTGGTGCCCTGACCGCAACGGCTCCACGCCGCGCGTCAGCACACCGCACTGTTCTGTGGCCTCCCCCTCTTGAGGCGAGCCGGCCTCACAAGGCCGACAGGCCGATATTCGCGCATGGAAGGCATGCCGTCAACCACCCCTGTCACGGCGCGCCTCGAAGGGATAGTGCCTCACAGGTGCCAGCCGCCTGAAACCTTGAGATTGTCGCCGGTGATGTAGGAGGTCTCGCGGCGCAGGAAGAAGTCGATCGCGCGATTGAGGTCGTCGTAGGTTCCGTAGCGGCCCTTCGGGACCGCGGCCGGCCCGCCGGGAGGCTTGGTCACCGAGTTCTCCATGATGCCCGGGGACACGGCGTTGACGGTGATGTCGCGGTCTGCGGTCGCGGCGGCCAGACTCCTGGTCAGGATCAGGATGCCGGTCTTGCCGATCATGTACGGCGTCAGCGTGGGCTGCGGCGACAGCTTGTCGGCGGCGGAATCGGCGATGTTGACGATGCGTCCGTACCCGTGGCGGCGCATGTGCGGCAGCACCGCCCGGCAGACCAGGAAGGCGGCCGTGACCGTGGTGCGTACGGCGCGGTCCCACTCGGCGGGCTCCACCTGCTCGACGGGTTTTACCTGGAACGTGCCGACGTTGTTCACCAGCAGGTCGATGCGGCCGCTGCGCCCGGTGATGCGCTCGACCATCGCCGCCACGCTGACGGGATCGGTGAGGTCTGCGGCCTCGGCGTGGCAGCCGGCCGCGTCGCCGCCGAGTCGGTCGACCAGCTCCCGTGCCGCGGCGGCGCTAGTGTGGTAGTGGACGGCGACCGCCGCGCCGCGGGCGGCCAGATGCTCGGCGATGGCGGCGCCGATGCGGCGGGCGGCGCCGGTGACGAGCGCCACCTGACCGGTGAAGGGGCGGTCGGCGGAGGTTGGTGCGGCGGCGGTCACGGCAGCACCCGGCAGACGATCTGCCGGTAGATGAGCCGGTGCCGGCGCGGGCCAAGCGGTGCACCGTCGGCGGGATGGGTCAGGTCCGGCGCGATATCCAGCAGCGGCACCAGCATGAAGTCGCGCTCGGTCAGGCCCGGGTGCGGCACCGTCAGGCGCACGTCGCCGAGCACGAGGTCGCCGTACAGCAGAATGTCCAGATCGATCGTCCGCGGGCCGTAGCGGACGGTGCGGGTGCGGCCGAGCGCGCGCTCGATCGCCTGCAGCCGTCCCAGCAGGGCGTACGGAGGGACCTCGGTCCGCACGCCGACCACCAGGTTCAGGTAGGGCGCCTGCGCAGCCACTCCCCACGGACGGGTGAGATAGGTGGGCGAGATGCAACAACGCTCGGCGACCGCCTCCAGCCGCGCCAGCGCCGCGGCAAGGTTGGGACGTGGATCGATGTTGGATCCGCAGGCGATGAAGACCTGCCTCGTGCTCATCGGCGCTTCACCGGGTCACCGGACGAACGCAGGGCGCGCAGGGTGGCGATGATCTCGGGGTCGTGCGTCCGGATCCAGGCAGGCCTGATCGCAAGCAGCAGGTGGGAGAGGATGATGCGGCTGGTCAGGCTCTCCTTGCGCGGGCAGTTGATCAGCACCGGGTAGCCTGCTTCCTCCAGCCGGCGGGCCGCCTCGATCGCCTTCATTTGCAGCTCGATCTTGCGGTAGTCGTCCAGCTCCGGGTGGACGATTCCGGTGTTCGGGTCCACGTACACGTCGCCGGCCCCGGCCGCCCGCGCGGCATCGGCGCGCGCCGACAGGCTGGCGGCGATGTGCTCCGCGCAGTGGTTGACCGGGGCGGTTCGGCGCATCCGCTCAGGATCCCCGTAGGGCAGATTCACCAGCACCAGGGCGGCGCCGCTCTCGCCGGCGCGGCGGCACACTTCGTCGGGGATCTCCTGGCTTGTGTAGTCGATCATCTCCGCCCCGGCGTCGAGCGCCCACATCGCGGTATCGGCGCTCCAGGTCTCGACCCCCACGCGATAGCCGTCCGACGCGAGCGATCGCAGCACCGGTTTCAGGCGGTCGATCTCTTCCGCCTCGCTGAGCCGTTCCGCGCCGGGCGCCGGGTTGGTGGAGCGCGCCCCCAGCTCGATCACCTCGCATCCCGTCTGACGGAGGTGGCGGGCCCGCTCGCCGATGCTCGCCTCGTCGGCCGCAACGGACGGGGTGACGCGCGACTCGGGCGAGAGATTGAGCACGCCCAGCAGCCGCGGTTCGGGCCGCGGACGGCGCCGCACCACCTCCACGACCGCTGCCCGCGCGGCGGGGATCGCCGCCGGCTTGCGCACGCACACCCGCGCCTCCCGCACGCCCGGACGCTGCAGGCACAGGCCGGCCAGCGCCTCGGCCAACGACTCCAGCAGACGGTAGCGCCCGCGCAACGCCTCGGCCTCCGCCGCGGCGGCCAGCTCGGCATAGTCGATCGTGTCCGCGAGCCGGCCGCTGGACGCCGCCGGCGCAAGATCGACCGCCATGGACAGCGTGATGCGCACCTCCTGGGGTGACCGGCGTTCCCACGGGTGGATGCCGACGATGCAGCTCACCCGCAGGTCGTCGATCGT
Organism: Spirochaetaceae bacterium; assembly: GCA_028820215.1. Next base: position 17,769 of record JAPPKD010000194.1, read on the forward strand.
GATTCGGTCGCCGATCCCGACCCGGTCGCCGATCTCGACCCGGTCGCCGATCACCGGATCGATGCCAGGAACTCCGCGCGCGTGGCGCTGTCGGTGCGGAACGTGCCGAGCATGCAGGAGGTGCGCATTACCGGGTTCTGCTTGCGCACGCCGCGCATCATCACGCACAGGTGGCGCGCCTCGATCACGACCCCCACGCCGCGCGGGCGCAGGACCTCCATCAAGGTGCCGGCGACCTGGGCGGTGAGGCGCTCCTGGATCTGCAGCCGGTGCGCGAAGCGGTCGACGAGCTGCGGGATACTGGAGAAACCGACGATGGACTTGTCAGGGATGTAGGCGACGTGGGCATGGCCGAAGAACGGCAGGAGATGGTGCTCGCACAGCGAGTACAGCTCGATGTCCTTCATGGCGATCATCTCGTCCGATTCGGACGGAAAGACCGCCTTCGCCAGCTCCGCGGCGGGATCGGCGCGGTAGCCGGAGGTGAGGAACGCGAACGCTTCCGAGGCTCGCGCCGGTGTGATCAGCAGGCCGTCCCGGACCGGATCGTCACCGCTCGCAGCGACCAACTCGCCGTACGCTCGCTCCACGCGCTCCCGCATGGGCGACGACTCTAGAGTCTGCCGAGCAGGGCGACAAGCTCGCGGAGGTCGCCGTCCGGTGGGGCCTACCGGCGCCGCTCCGGGGGCGGCGTCTCCAGCCGGTCCCGGTCCGTGCGCTGCAGCCAGATCTCGCTGACCTGGGCGCCCCGGCCCGCCCCGCCGCGGGTTTCGTGGTGAATACTCAGCGTGACCGATCCGCCTTCCGTCGCGCCGATGGGTATCGCGAAGGTCAGCGGGCCACGGGGAGCGGGTTTGGCCAGCCAGCCGTGCACCTCGTGCACGGTACCGTCCGGATCCTCCGCCTCCATCCGCACGCGCGGCTGGCCGCTGCCGGCGCGGCCTTCGCCGCCGTACACGATGACCACGCGGTAGGCTGCCCCGGCATCGAGTCCGTCGTAGCGCAGCTCCAGGGGACCGTGGCCGATCGACTCCGCCTGGCTGAGCCAGGCAAAGGGAATGGCTTCGGCGGGGTAGGGGATGGCGAATCCGCGCAGCGCGGAGTCCAGAAACGAGGGGTCGCCGGAGAACCCCGCGCCGGGCACGAGGTGAGCCTGCTCGGCCGCGTCGCCGAGGTTGTCGTAGCGGCCCCCGGGGCCCGGATCGGTGCGCTGCAGCACCGTGTCGATCGCGGCGATGCGCGCGGGCTCGGTGTCCAAGGCATCGATCTCGGCGCAGCGTTCGTGCAGCCACAACCGGTCGTTCAGCGGATACTCCAGGCCGTCCAGACTGGCCCCGCGGCGCACCGCCTGCGCGCCGTAGCGCGGCACCGAGAGCTGCGCGTGCACGCTTTGAAACAGCGCCTCCGCAAGGGCGTAGACGCGGGCGCGCAACTCGCCCTGGCGCGCCGCTGCCGCAGCCTCGTCCAGGATCGCCAGCGCGCGCCGGCATGCCGCCCGGGCACCGAGATCGGCCGCGCCCCGCAACTCGCCGTACGCGCGGCTCTGCGCCGCGGTCTCCGCCAGCAGCCGTTCGCGAATGTAGGCGTCGGAATAGGCGCGGTAGAGAAGCTGCAGCATCCGCCAGCTCTTCAGCACGCGCGGCGGCGCGGCTCGTTCCAGCGCCTGCGCGCGCAGCAATGTGGTCGTCACGGAGCCGTTGGCCAGCAGCGGGCCGCGCCAGTTGGCTTCCAGGCCGAGGATCGTGGCCGCAACCCCGTCGGCCAGGTCGGGATGCACGAACAAGCGGCCATACTGCCGCAGAACCGCGTGCAGATCGGCCGCTGGATCCCACAGCAGGGCGCTCCACACCATCTTGTTGAGGTCGTCGTTGTTGCCCTCGCAGTAGCTCAGAGCGCCGATCGAGTGCGGGGCCGTGAGCGCGAAGATGCGCGCCTGGTCGGTCGGACGCGGATTGACCGGCTCGCGTCCCTGGCATGCCGCCAGCGCCGGGTCCCAGTCCGGCACCGGGTACTGGCACGACAGGCAGTGGGTGACGTCGGGGTAGAGACGGACCGGGTAGCGCGCCGGAACACGGGCGCGGAACGCCTCCGCGGTCATGTGGATCCACGGACCGAAGATCACCCCGTCCAGCCAGTCGAGCCCGTCTTCCAGGGCTGCGTAGAAGTGCTCCTCGTCGGCGCCGTGGAATCCCTGCGGAGCGATCCAGAGCTGCGCCCCCGGGTGCAGGTCACGGAGCGACGCCTTCTGCCGTTCCGCGAGCGCCAGCAGCAGCTTCGCCGGCGTCGATCCCGGGTCGCCGCCGGGGATGAACACGGCGTCGACCCGGGGCAGGGCGGCGAACACCTCGCGCCAATCGGCGAGGGCGCGCCGCACCGTCGCCTCGTCGCCGTAATCGGACTCCAGGGCGGGAAACCAGATCCACAGGTCCACGTCGTACCGGTCGGCGATCGCGGAAACCTCCCGCATCGTGTCGATCTGCGGCAGCGGGAAGTGGTCGGAGTCGGCCTCGTCGTCGGAGACCGGCGGGATCACCTCCACGGCGTTGGCGCCGAAGATCGCCAACTCGCGGATGTACCGCTCCCACTCGGCGACGGTCCAGCCGCAGTAGGAGTTGGTCTTCGGCCGGTAGCCGATCTGGTGGCCCCGCAACGGGTAGTGCGGCGCCGACCGGACCGGCCCGGCATCCAGCAGCGCGTCGGGCAGCAGCACCGAGGAGCGGCGCACCTCCAGGTGGCGCAACAGCCAGCCCACGCCGTACAGCACGCCGCGCGCGTCGTTGCCGGTGACGGTCAACGAGTCGCCATCGCGGTGGATGCAGAAGCCCTCCGGGCGCGCCGCGAATTCGGCGCTCCGAAACGACCGCGCCTCCTCGGCCGACCAGCGCCTGCCCGCCCGCTTGGCGGTCGCGGCGTCGCGCAGGACGATCGTCGGGCCATTCCCGCCGGCCGCCGGCCACACCTGCTGAGCGCGGCGGCCCACCTCCTCGGCCAGCACCGTTCGTGCGTGCCGGCACCGCGGCCCGCTGCCGCCGTCCAGTTCGATCCGCGCGCGCGTAAGGTCCACCTCTTCGCTCCCGTGGCACACCTAAACACGAGAAGCGCAGCTTCATCGAGTACGGCGGACAGCCGCGCGCGGGCGTGGTATGAGTGGAGCATGCTCAAACGTCCGAAGATCGCCGTGATCGGCGCCGGCAACGTCGGCGCCACTTGTGCCCATTGGCTGGTCGCCCAGGAGTTGGGCGACGTCGTGCTCATCGACATCCCCAAGGTCGCCGACCAGACCCGCGGCAGGGCGCTCGACCTGTACGAAGCCACGCCCATCGAGCGGCTGGACTGCCGCGTGACCGGCACCGACGACTACGCGGAGATTGCCGGCTCCGACATCGTCGTGCTGACCGCGGGCTTGCCGCGCCGCCCCGGCATGAGCCGCGACGACCTGATCAAGGTCAACGCCGGCATCGTCGCCAGCGTCGCGAAAGAGGTCCGCGAGCGCGTGCCCGACTGCATCCTGATCGTCATGACCAACCCGCTCGACGCCATGGTCTACGCCGCCTGGAAGGCCAGCGGCTTTCCGCCCGAGCGCATCGTCGGCCAGGCCGGCTGCCTGGACGTGGCGCGCTTCAAGACCTTCATCGCTGAGGAGACCGGCTACAGCGTGGAGGACATCAACGCGCTGCTGCTCGGCGGCCACGGCGACGACATGGTGCCGCTGCCGCGCTTCACCAACGTCGGCGGCATCCCGGTGACCGAGCTGATGAGCGCCGAGCGGCTCGACGAGCTGGTGGAGCGCACCAAGACCGGCGGCGGCGAGATCGTCGAGCTGATGGGCACCAGTTCCTATTACGCGGCGGCGGCTGCCATCCTGCAGATGGTCGAGGCGATCGTCCGCGACAAGAAGCGCATCCTGCCGTGCGCTGCCCTCTGCCGGGGCGAGTACGGCGCCGACGGCATCTTCGTCGGCGTGCCGTGCGTGCTCGGAGCCGGCGGCGTCGAGCGGATCATCGAGGTCAATCTCGAAGACGGGGAGCGCGCGGCGTTTGCCGCCTCGGCCGGCCACGTGCGCGAGCTGGTGGACGTGGTGCGCACGCTGTTCCCGGAGCTCGCCTGAGGTGGCCGACGCAGCGCCCTTGCACTTCCGCGAGGAGACCGACTCGCTCGGCCCGGTACGGGTGCCGGCCGACCGTTACTGGGGGGCGCAGACCGAGCGGTCGCGCAACAACTTCCGCATCGGCGGCGAACGCATGCCGCTGGAGGTGGTGCGCGCCTTCGGGATCCTGAAGAAGGCGGCGGCGCTGGCCAACGCCGAGCTCGGCGTGCTGGAGGAGGGCAAGCGCGACCTGATCGTGGCCGCCTGCGACCAGCTCATCGCCGGCGAGCTGGACGACCACTTCCCGCTTGTCGTCTGGCAGACCGGCTCCGGCACGCAGTCGAACATGAACGTCAACGAGGTAATCTCCAACCGCGCCATCGAACTGGCCGGCGGCGTGCTCGGCAGCAAGACGCCCATCCACCCCAACGACGACGTCAACCGCTCGCAGTCCTCGAACGACACCTTCCCCACCGCCATGCACATCGCCGCCGTCACGGCGCTGCGCGAAAGCCTGCTGCCGGCTGCGACCGCGCTGCAGGAGGAGCTGGAGGCCAAGCGCGAAGCGTTCGCCCGAATCGTCAAGATCGGCCGCACGCACCTGATGGACGCGGTGCCGCTGACCCTGGGCCAGGAGTTCTCCGGCTACGTCGAGCAGGTCAGGCGCGGCCGGGAACGGGTCGAGCGCGCGCTGCCGGACCTGCACGAGCTGGCGCTGGGCGGCACCGCGGTCGGCACCGGGCTGAACGCGCCGCCCGGCTTTGCCGAGCGAGTGGCCGCCTGGATCGCCCGCCTCACCGGCCATCCGTTCGTCAGCGCGCCCAACAAGTTCGAGGCGCTGGCCGCCCACGACGCGATCCTGGAGGCGTCCGGCGCCCTGAAGACGCTGGCGGCGGCGCTGATGAAGATCGCCAACGACATCCGCTGGCTCGGCTCGGGACCGCGCTCCGGGCTCGGCGAGCTGCGGCTTCCGGAGAACGAGCCCGGCAGCTCGATCATGCCGGGCAAGGTCAACCCCACCCAGTGCGAGGCGCTGACCATGGTGTGCGCCCGCGTGTTCGGCAACGACACCGCCATCACCGTGGCCGGCGCCTCCGGCAACTTCGAGCTCAACGTCTTCAAGCCCGTGCTGATCGACAGCCTGCTGCAGTCCATCCGCCTGCTCGCCGACGGCATGAACAGCTTCACCGAGCACTGCGTCACCGGCATCGAAGCGGACGCCGATCGGATCGACGAGCTGGTGCAGCGCTCGCTCATGCTGGTGACCGCCCTCAACCCGCACATCGGCTACGACAACGCCGCGACCATCGCCAAGACCGCCCACCGCGAAGGCATCACCTTGCGCGAGGCCGCGGTCGCGAGCGGCCACCTGACCGCCGAGCAGTACGACCTATGGGTCCGCCCCGAAGTGATGACTGGCACCGAATCGACGTGACCTCGTGACCTCGGCCGGCTCGTCGGAGTTCGTGGACTCCCGTGTGCGCTGCCTATTTCGCCACGACCAGAAAGGCCGCATCACGTTCGCAAACGAACATGTTGGTGTCCGCGCTCCTCGTTTCTTCCTCACGCGGACACCAGCCGCGGCATGTTGGCGTTTTCGCGATGATCTGTCGGCGGCGATCGCCGACCGGATCGAGGAGCAATGTCGCGAGGAGCCCACCTGCGCGGACCTGCAGGAGCCGCCACGGCATGCCCGGTGCTACCGAGCGCTCTTGGAGGCCGACATGCCGATCGAGCGGGAGTGGATCGGCCCGGCGTACCGGTTTACGCGACCCATCGCCGCACCCGCAGGGGCAATCGTGGCCATCACTCCCATGAACACCCATCTGCTCGTCCCCGACTTCGCGGACTGGCTGCCGGACACCGGTCGGTGCGATCCTATGGTCGCCCTCCTACGCGAGGGGAGAGTAGTCTCGCTCTGCGCGAGCGTGCGGATCACACCCGCGGCGCATGAGGCCGGAGTGGAGACCTTGACCGCCTTTCGCGGGTGCGGCTTTGCCGCCGACGTGGTGGCCGCGTGGGCGCGTGCCGTTCGCAAGATGGGAGCCGAGCCCTTCTACAGCACTTCATGGGAGAACACCGCCTCGCAAGCGGTCGCCAGAAAGCTCGGACTCATGCTGTTCGGATCCGACTTCCACTTGACGTGAACTCGACGACAGCCGGCGCGCAGGCCGATCCCCTGTGTTCGGGCGAGATGCGGCATTCATGCGCTATGCAGAGCCTCCCATGAATGTGACGATCGATGAGCGCCTGACGCGCTCCTTAGAAACAAGCAGAATCAGGCAGTCTCCGGGACCAAGTTGAAGCCG
>JAPPKD010000171.1 GCA_028820215.1 Spirochaetaceae bacterium
GGCGGAGGCCGGCCACCTGATCGTGTTCGACCGGTCGCCGGAGCGGAGCTGGGAGCAGAAGATCTTCCGCCGCACCGCGCCGCACGGCTCCGGCGCACCGGTCACGGTGTGGGGCATGTAACGTTTGGGGCGGCGTAACCTCGCGGGCTCGGCCGGCGACGCATGGCACGGCACCCTGAAGCAGATCATCGACCGCGCCGCAACCGGACTCGGCTGCCCGCCCGAGCGCGGGGAGCGCCCATGCGGCTTCGGCCGAGCAGCGCCCGGCTGTCCGTGCCGCGCGCCCCGCCCCCGAAGTTCGTGCCCAAGTCGCTGTCCGGATGCACGTGTGAGGCTCGTCACCGACCGCGTGTAGGGCTCCACCACCAGATGATGAGCGACACCGCAGCACCCCATACCCACGTCACGCACCTGTCACGCACCCTGTAGGAATTGACCGTTGAATTGATGATCCGCTACGTTTCTTGATACCTCAAGAGAGGTCGGGAGCATGCGTTGTCGTCGGAGACTCGATTTGAGCATCGCCGCGTTGCTCTACTCCGTGTCGCTGCCCGCGGCGGCTCAGGATTGCAGCGAGTGGAATACGCCGCGCTTCTTCGCGCGGGCCGAGCCGCCGGTGCGCGAGTGTCTGATCGTCGGCGCCGAAGTGTTGGCGCGGGACGAGCGCGGCTGGACTCCCCTGCATTTCGCGACAGCGGTGGACGACCCCGTGATCGCCCGGCTCCTGCTGGAACATGGAGCCGACGTATGGGCGCGCGACGAGAACGACTGGACGCCGTTGCACTTCGCGGCGGCGCGCAACCCCGGTCCCGGCCTGATAGACGTGCTGGTGGACTACGGCGCCGACGCTTCGGCTCGAGACGACAAGGGTTGGACTCCCCTGCATTTGGCCGCTTGGCACGGCAGCAGCCCGGAAACGATCACGACCCTGACACGTGCGGGAGCTGCCGTCGAAGCGCGCAGTCGGGACGGCTGGACCCCGCTGCACTTGGCGGCCTACCGCAACAGCCCAGAGATCATCTGTACTCTGACCCGCGCCGGCGCGGACGTGGACGCGCAGGATCTGAACCTCTGGACGCCACTGCACTGGGCAGCGTACGGCAACGTCGACCCCGCCGTTATCACACTGCTGGATGCCCTGCATGCGGATGTCGACGCGCGTGACGGAAACGACTGGACGCCGTTGCACTGGGCTGCCCTGAACAATACGGAAGCGGCCGTCATTCATGCGCTGCAGAAGGCGGGAGCCGATCTGGAGACGCAGGACTTCATGGGAGGTTGGACCCCGCTTCATCTGGCAGCCGTCTGGAAGAACCGCGCCGCATTCGGTGCGTTGCTGGCTGCCGGAGCCGACGCCGGAGCCCGGGACGTGGACCGAAAGACCCCGTGGGACTACGTCGCCGAAGAAGACCAACAAGAGTATCGTCAGGTGGCGAGTCGGTCGCCGGCAGGTGCCGTGACGAATGACGTACTACAGGAGACGGAATGCAACGGTCTGCCAAGATGACATCGCTGGTGCGCCATGAGTGAGCACAGCCACGGCACGCCGGAAGGCACCGCCGACGAACTCCGGAGTGGCGAGCCCTCCGAGCCGCGCGTTGCGGGAAGGCCCAGGACAATCTGGAGTGGCGAAGCGATCGCGGTCATCGGCACCGGGGTCGCTCTACTGGTCGCAATGATCAGTGGCTTCTTGTCGCTCAGCAGCCGCCTGGACGAGCTGACCAGACATCGAGAGAATCGGCTTGCATCCGTGCAGACGCACATCGAGGACCGAGTCGAGGCGTTCCGTCAAACGGTCGACGGAACTCTGAGTGGCCAGAACGCTCGCATGACCGCTTTCGAGGTCCGCCTGGCGGAACTGGAAGTACGCCTGCAGAGCCAAGATGGCTTGTGAGTTTACGGACAGGACAGCCGATTGCGTATGACTCCTGCTCAATTAGTAGATGAATTGCGCAGGCTGAGTTTCGAGAACACCTTCAACCCGTACTCAAGTCGATGTATCGTGCACGATGTGCAAGAGGCACCGAAACTTCGTTCCCAAGCGTTGCTGCGGGTGCTGGAAGTCGCAGCGGAGCGAGGTGTCGATTCGATCTGGGTAGGACGCGATCTCGGCTATCGAGGCGGCCGCCGCACTGGATTCGCCTTCACGGACGATGTGCATATCCATGACTACGCTCGCCGGTGGGGCATCTCTATTTTCAAACCAACTAGCGGGGAGAAGTATGCGGAGCGCACGGCCACGGTGGTTTGGCGCGTTCTTTCGCGGATTACGCTTCCGGTGTTCTTGTGGAACGTCTTTCCACTACACCCTCACGAACCAGGCAATCACTTTAGCAATCGATCGCACAGCAACCTTGAGCGGAAAGCTGGCGAGCAGCTTCTTGCTCACGTCATTGGCCTCTTGAAGCCGCGCCGGCTGGTCGCGATCGGCAACGACGCGGCGCGAGTGGTCTCGAATTTAGGGGCGGAGTGCGACGTCTTGCATGTACGACACCCGAGCCACGGAGGGCAAGGCATCTTCGTGGCTCGGATGTGTGAATGGTACGGTCTCGATGAGAAGTCCATGGAGCCGGACCACGGCACCTTGAAACAATGCGTCGCGCCGATGCGCACGTTCAACACTGCCGGTCCGGTCCGGGC
>JAPPKD010000142.1 GCA_028820215.1 Spirochaetaceae bacterium
CTGCAAATCGGCGGACGCGCCTACTTTTTCTCCACTCCTACGCGAATAAGCCGGGGTCATCGGGGCGCTACCTATCAATCGTGCGTGGATTGTACGCCTGCTTGGCGGATTGGAAGGCTGGGGCTTCGGTCAATGTCTCGCCGAATCCATGTCATCAGAGAAGGAGGATGTGGTTCGCCGCGAGCTGATACTTGCGTTGGGAGAGGCGCAGGAGAGAGACTTGATTAGAACACACAAGAACCAGCGGGTAGATTGTGACCCTTGGGTGCGCCGAGCAACTTTAGCGGCCGTTCGTTGCTTGCCGGAGGACGAGCGGCGTCCTTGGTATCGCGCACGTAAACTATCGGATCTCGATATGTTAGACAGAATCGTAATAAGATGGATGGAATCTCGCGATAAGCGTGACCGGCGCGTGGGATAGGATGGGTTTACTTGCGAAGAGAACGAAAATGGGCGTGCGTTCTTTGAACCGTACGTCGGCCGCTGTTCGCGCGGCGCACGCCGGAGGTCAACGACGTGCTGCCGGAGTTGTACCCACGGGCTTGCGCTGGGCGACTTCGAGCTGGCGCTGCGCGGGCTGTTCGGCGAGGAGGCGCCGCTGTCGGCGAGCACGGTGGCACGGGTGAAGGAGCGCTGGCACGCCGAGGCGGCCGTGTGGCACGAGCGCAGCTTGGCGGATCTGGAGGTGGTGTGCCTGTGGGTCGACGGGGTGTACGTCAAAACGGGGCTGGAGAAGGACAGGGCGGCGCTGCTGGTGGCGATCGGCGGGCTGGCCGACGGACGCAAGGTGCTCATCACGCTGCGCAGAGGGTACCGGGAGTCGACCGAGAGCTGGAAGGGACTGCTGAGGGATGCCCGATAGCGGGGCCTTCGCTGTCCGCGGGTGGTGATCGGCGACGGCATTTGGGGATCTGGGCGGCGCTGCGAGAGTTGTACCCCGACGCCGACGAGCAGCAGTGCTGGAACCACCGGATCGTCAACGCGCTCGACCAGGTGCCGAAGCGCTCCCAGGAGGAGGCGACGGGGAAGCTGAGGAAGATCGCTACGCCGAGACGCTCAAGCAGGCCGAACAACGTCGACGATCGTTCCAGAGCTGGGCGCGTGGCGAGGGGCTGCAGCGAGCCGCGGAACTGATCGAGGAAGACTGGGAGCGGATGGTGAGCTATTACGGGTATCCGCGAGCTGATTGGCGCCACATGCGGACCACTAATGTGATCGAGTCGCCGTTCGCGGCGCTGAGGTTACGGACCGACGCAGCGAAGCGATTCAAGAAGGTAGCGAACGCCACCGCGGTGATCTGGAAGATGCTGTTGGTTGCCGAGACGAAGTTCCGGAAGCTGAACGCTCCGGAGCTACTTCACGCTGTGTGGGAGGGAGCCGAGTACCGAGACGGAGTTCGAGTCGAAGATCGTCAGGAGCGGGACGCTGCCTGACTCCTTTACACACCTATTGACAGGACCTCGCAACACTCGACGTTTGGCTCTCCATAGCCGACCGCGTTGAGCAAGTCCGCCTTGTCAACGTAGTTGCCGACGTTGTCGTGCGGATGAGCCGAGCTTACCAACAGCGCGCGTACAAGGTTCTGGCTCGGCTCGGATTGGAATTGATTCCTTAGAGTTGCCTTAATGCGCGCGGCGTGTGGGTTACCTGCGCTGCGGCGAAACTGTGGTGGCCCACCGCGGAAACGACGGACTCGATTCGATTGCGGGATATCCTCATTGGCGGAGGAACGATCCCAATCTGGGAGAGCCGACACTGAACCGCGACTTCGCTTCTCGGCTGCTACGCGCCGTATGCGGAACCTCTCCAACGAAGAATTGTGCGTTCATTGGTATGCCTCGCCCCTCTCGGCACACATCGATTCTTGCCCATGTCGGGCTCGTTGTACACCGTCAGGCCATCGGAAAGAACCGGCACCCGACAGCCGGAACCGGGGGAGAGTCTGATTCTGGCACTGGGACTCAGCGAGTGGGCCAGGCGCCATGCGGCTGCTTGACAGGCACTAATCGTCGCCAGATCGATGCGCGGCGCCATATGCGGCAGCGGCGGACGTGGGCGCTGCCGCCGGTGGCGAGCAGCCCGACGCGGGTTCCGTCCGGTCGGTGGGGTAGATGCGCGCGGTCAACGCCGCACGACGGTTGGCGAACACTTCGACGACGGACCGGTCCGCGAAGACCGTCAACGTGAGCGGCTCGCGCGGCACCAGGGACAGCGGGGCATCGTGCACGCCGCGGCCGACGTCCGGGTCCAGGCTGGAGTGAGTGCGGTCCAGACGGAGCACCTCCTCGTCGCAGTGCCATGAGATGGTGGTCCGCTCTTCTCCGCTAGGCGAACGGCATAGGGTGAGGGCGGCGGAGGCGGCGTCCCGGACGTTGTTGACAAAATGCACACAATGGATGAAGATTGGCCGTGAGTACCGGCTTCGATTGGAATCTCGACAAGAACCGTCAACTCGCTGAGCAGCGGGGAGTCTCATTTGAGCGAATCATCTCGGCGATCGAGCGGGGCGGCTTGGTGGACGTGGTGGAACACCCGAACCAAGGACGGTATCCCGGACAAAAGGTCTACGTCGTGGACATTGAGGGATACCTCCACCTCGCACCGTTCGTGATCGGTACTGACGGCACGCGGTTCCTGAAGACGATTATCCCCAGCCGGAAGGCGACGCGCGACTATCAGAGGAGGCGATCATAGTGAGCGGCGAACTGAACGCCGAAGAGCGTGAGGTCCTGGAACAGTTCGAGCAGGGTGAGTTGCGTCGCGCTGCTGGAGCTGAGCTTGAGATCGAGACAGCACTTCAAGCGGCCCGCAACACCTTCAACAAGACTCGGAGGGTCAACTTGCGGGTCACCGAACGCGACTTCAACCTCGCCCATGCACGGGCGCGAGAAGAGGGCATTCCATATCAGACGCTCCTGTCGAGCGTTATCCACAAGTACCTGTCAGGCAGGCTGAAGGAGCGGACGTAGGCGAGGGAGTGGCGAAGCACGTCGAGACCCGGTGGGCGGCCCCTGTCGCGGGTCGGCACGGAAGTCACCAGATGGAGGCGCGGCGCCAGGTCCTGCAGCACCGCGCGTAGGCATGTCCGCCCGTGACGAACATCTCCACGCCGGTGCTGTCGGGCCGAGTGGGATAGACGCGGCCGGTCAGCGCTGCGCGGCGGTTGCCGAACGCTTCGACCACGGAGCGGTCCAGGAAGACCGTCAACGTGAGTGGCTCGCCCGGCGCCAGGGACAGCGGTGCATCGTGCACGCCACGGCCGACGTCCGGGTGCAGGCTGGTACGGGTGCGGTCCAACCGCAGCACCTGCTCCTCCCGATGCCAAGCGACGGTCGTCTGTTCCTCCCTTCCCGGTGACCGACAGAGGGTAAGGCCGACCGACGCGGCGTGCCGCACATCAATCTCGGCCTCGATCTCAAGGCAGTCGCTGTCCGCGCCGTGGAGGAGAAACGGACTGCCCGGGGCCAGGTCCACGCCGGTGACCTCGGCGCCCGGGGCGGTGGCGGCGCGGACCTCAGGGGGCACGTCGATGCGGAGCTCGTCGTCCTCGACCGAGAGGGCGCGCGGCAGCGACATCATGCCGGCCCAGCCGGCCTGCAGGGAGGCGTCGACGGGGCGATCCTCGCGGATCCAGCCGAACAGCAGATGCCGGCCGGACGCGTCGCACATCGTTCGCGCGGAGTCGAAGTGCGGGCCGTGGTCGACGAGTTGGCGCCGGCGCGCGAGGAAGCGGTGGTCGCGGTAGTCGCCGATCAGGGCGACGGTGCAGCCGTCGGAGAACAGCATTACGTGGCGGTTTCCGGACTGAAAAAAGTCGGGGACCAGCCAGCGCTCGCCCGGGACCGTGCCCTCGCAGAACGGGTGCAGGTACTCCCACGTGATCAGGTCGGCCGAGCGGTACAGGAACGTCAGGCCGGCCGAGCCGTCCTTGTAGGCGCCGCCGAGCAGCAGGTACCAGGTGTCTCCTTCTCGCCACACGTGCGGGTCGTGCCAGGCGTTGAGCCGGCCGCGGAACTCCTCGGGCGGGTCGGCCAGGATCGGGTTGCCGGGGTGTTTGCGCCAGTGGACGAGGTCGTCGGAGCCGGTGGCCAGGCACTGGCTCAGGCACCACACGCGGTCCTCGAGCGCGAGCGACTTCCGGACCAGCCCGGAGTAGAGGATGGTCGGCACGCCGTCGGCGATGACCGTGCAGCCACTCCAGCAGCCGTTGCGGTCCGGCCCGGTGGTGCCGGGCGTCAGCGCCGCCGGCAGGTGCTCCCAGTGCAGCAGGTCGGTGCTGACCGCGTGGCCCCACTCGGGGTCGCAGCCGAACGCGCCCACGTTCTTGGGGTCGTACTGGTAGAAGAGGTGGTAGCGCCCGCGGTGATGGATCGTGCCGTTGGGGTCCTGGATCCAGCCGGAGGGCGGCAGGAAGTGGAAGCGCGGCCGGTAGCGGTCGTCGATCGCGGCCGGCCCGTTACTCCTCGGTAACGAAATGCTGGTAGAGCGGCTGGACGTCCGCCGGCAGCCGTTCGAACACGTCGCGGCGCATGGGCACGGCGTCGTAGTTCTTGCCGCCGGTGGCCAGGACCATGCGGTCGTGGTCGGGGGTGCCGCGGATCGACGGCGTGAGGTTCAGCCACCACGGCGCGTAGCGGATGATCAGCGCCACCCGCAGGTCGTCGCTCACGTTGGCCGCCACGGCGTGCCACAGGCGGCTGTCGTAGAGCAGCACGCTGCCGGCGGTGCCGGTGACCTGGAGCTGGTGGGGGTGGGGGCCGTCCTTGTCGAAGCCCGTGAGGGTCTCGCCGGCCGGATTGTCGGTGAGCTTGTGGCTGCCGGGGACGATGAAGGTGCCGCCGTTGTCGGTGGTGAAGTCGGTCAGCATCCAGATGCCGGACAGGTGCATCAGCGCGTCGGGGTAGGGCGCCTTGACGTGCGTGGAGTTGGTGGCGTTGTACGGCCAGTCGGAGTGCCAGTAGCCGCGTGCGCTGCCGGGGTTGGTGATCACGCAGTCGGTGCAGGAGATGCGCACGAAGTCACCGAATAGCGCGGTGGCGACGCCCAGGATGCGCGGGTCGGACAGGTATTCGGCGAAGCACTGGGTCTCGTTGATCACCTGGCGCAGGTTGTCCACGCCGGGGGAGCCGACGCGGTGGCCGCGGGAGCGCGTCTTCTCCAGCTCCGCGAGGGCCTGCGCGTGGTTGGCGCGTTGCGCGGCGAACACCTCGTCGCGCACGTGGCCGACCTTGTCGGCCGGAATCACGCCGGGGACGACGCAGTAGCCGTGGCGGCCGAGCGTATCGACGATCTCCTGGGTGGTGCTGCCGGTGGCGGGGCTGCGTGCGGTAGCAATGGTACTCATGGCGGACAGGATTATAGCAAACGGGCGTTCACGGTGCCGGTGCGAGTTCGATCCGGTGCGCGCCGCCGGTCATCCGCAGGGTGACCGAGTCCGGCAACAGCTCAACGCCCTCCGCCGTTGCGGCATCCGCGGAGATGGCGGTCGTGCTCCCGTCGAGGGTCAGCCGCAGGTCCGTGGCGGCGTCGCGGGGGAGCACGACCTCGGTCTCGAGCCCGTCGGGAAGGTCGACCTGCACCGTCAGGGCTGCGTCCCGCCGCTGCCAGCGCACGCCGATCGGCCCGCGCGCCGACGGCAGCACGCCGCGCGCCCAGCGCAGGTCGGCGACCGCAGGCGGGGCGATCCGGCAGCGGGCGAAGCCGGGGGCGGCCGGCAGGATGCCCAGGACGTGTCGGGACAGCGTCCAGGCCGGGGGTACGGACGAGGAGTGCACGAGGCCGGTCAGCTCGCCCGAGTAGGGGCTGGGCGAGGCGAACTGCGGCTCGGTCGTGAAGCGCGACTCCGCGCGCGCCATGGCGCCGCGCTCGCGCACGAACATGCTCCAGCTCTCCCACATGGTCGGCGCGTCGGTGGCGGCCATCATCGGCGCGTAGCGCTCGCGCATGATGCGCACCGCCAGGTCGGTGCGGCCGGCTGCCGCCAGGCCCTCCAGCACGACGAACAGGATGAGCGGCGTGGGGCGGAGCAGGTCGTCCGGGGGCTCCTCCAGGTTCGCGACGATACGCGCGGTCTGCCGTTCGTCGGCGATGCCTGCGACCAGCGCCATGCCGTTGGAGAGCTCGGAGACCGTCCGCGAGCGCTCGCCCTGGTAGACGCTGTCCACGAACAGGCCGCGCCGGTCGTCCCAGTGGCTGGCGCGCAGGTGCTCCCGCAGGCGGCCGGCCTGCGCCCGCCACGAGGCCGCCTCGTGCAGCTTGTCAAGCGACTCGGCCAGGTCGCCCAGGACGGCGAGGAAGCGCGCGTACAGCACGTTGAGCGTGAAGCTGGCGCCGCGCATGTCGTGCGGCATCCAGTCGATGAAGGTTTCCTTGGGGAGCTGGTAGAGCACGAAGTCGGCGCCGCGCTGCCGCTCGAACCAGCCGGCGGCGCGCGCCAGGCACGGATAGAGCTCGGCGGCCAGGCGGCGCTTCGATTCCGCGCCGCCCAGGTAGCGCTGGTGGTCGCCGGCGATGATCGTGAAGTAGAGGGTCTCGGTGGGGTAGTTCTTGGGATCGTCGAACACCGTGGCGGTGAACGGGTCGGCGGTCTGCTCGCCGCGGTAGCGGCCCTCGGTGCCGGGGTACCAGGCACGCAGCAGGCCGTCGCCGAGCTGGCCGCGTGCGGTCAGCCGCAGGTGCCAGTCGGTGAGCGCCACGTCGCCGTAGGCCGCCCACACCGCGTACAGGCCAAGGGCGCCCGCGCCGGGCCAGAAGCGGCGCTCGCGCGCGGCGTCGCAGACCAGCCCGTCCTCCATGTGCAGGTCGACGGTGTCGATCGACGCCTGCCAGACCGCGTTGAGCACCGGGTCGGAGCAGGCGAAGCTGCCGGTGCGCTCGGCGGGGTAACGGTAGGCGCGCACGCCGGCCGTGTGCAGCCGGACCGGCTCGTCGGCGCCGCGCACCACCACCTGCAGGTAGCGGAACTGCTTGTACTCGAAGGTCTGCCAGACCTGGGAGCCTGAGCGCATCAGGTAGCGGTCGCCGTAGCGGACCTGGTTGGCCAGCGGCATGATGCGCCCGGCCACCAGCACCGGGCCGTAGGTCATCTCGACCACGGCGCCGGCCGGCCCTTCCAGGTGCAGGCGCGGAAAGCCGAACACCTGCCGGCCGAAGTCGAAGATCAGGTACGGCGAGCGCACCCCCTGCCGCGGGTCGTCGCCGGGCCGGTAGGAGCAGCGCTGCAGCACGGTCGGCTCGCCTTCCGGTGACAGCGCGTTGCCGGCGCGGTCGATGCGGGCGTGCTGCAGCCGCAGGTGCGGCTCCACCGCCATCCGCTCCGGCACCTGCACGTCGGCAGCCATGCGCGACAGCTCGATGATCTCGCCCTGCTCAACTACGCGGGCGGGGTACTGGTCGATCTCCTGCAGCATCGGCGTCTGCCGCGGCTCCAGGTACGCCCACGACGCCATCTGCTCGGCGATCACGGTCGCCGGCTCCCAGGCGGCGTCGTCGAAGCCGGCCGCATGCCAGTCGGGCGGGTCGAGCCGCGCGTCGTAGACCTCGGTCACGCCGATGGTGACGCTGACCAGCCCCACGTCGCGCCGCCAGCCCTCGGCCGGCCGCACTCGCCACGCGTCGTCGGTACCGATGACGGTGCGTGTGCCGTCGGCGTCGTCGGCGTCGAGCTGGACGAACAAGCCGGCGCGGGCGTCGCGCGAGTAGTTGTTCTGGCAGCCGTAGTGGTAGGCCAGCACCGCGATCGCGTTGTGTCCGGGCTTCAGAGCCGCGGTCACGTCGTAGCTGTCGTAGGACTTCCAGCGCGGGTCGCTGCGCGCCGGGCCGCGGCCCAGGTAGGTGCCGTTGACGTAGAGGACGTAGCGGTCCTCGGCGGTAATAGCCAGCCGGGCGCGGTGCGGCGCGGCCTGGAGATCGAACGCACGGCGGGCCATCAGGAAGCGGTGGAACGGGTGGCGCTCGTCGCCGTGCCAGACGAAGCGCCCGGTCCAGTGGCCGGGGTAGCCGCCGCCGGCGGCGATCGGGTCAGCGGCCATCGGGACCTCCCGCGCGGCGCGGCTCCAGGTCGACCGTCAGTGAACGGAGCACGGGCCGCAGCATGCCCGGATGGTAGCGCGGCGCATCGGCGGGCCGAAGCGCGGGCCGGCGGGCGAGGAGCGCGGGCAAGGCGACGGCCGTCTCCATGCGCGCCAGCGCGGCGCCGATGCAGAAGTGCACGCCGTGGCCGAAGGCGACGTGGCGGAGCTCGGAGACGGGGCGGCGGACGTCGAACCACTCCGGGTCGGCGAACACCTCCGGGTCGCGGTTGGCCGAGGCGAGCACCAGGTGCACGAGCTGGCCGCGGCGCAGGCGCGCGCCGTGGACCTCCAGGTCCGCGGTGACCACGCGGCGCACGGCCGGCACCGACCCGACCCAGCGCAGGATCTCCTCGACTGCGCCCGGCAGGAGCGCCGGTTCGTCGCGCAGCAACGCCATCTGCTCCGGATGGCGGAGCAGGGTGAACAGTCCGTTGGCGATCAGGTTGGCGGTGGTCTCGTGGCCGGCCTGGAACAGGATGGCGCAGGTGGCCAGCAGCTCCTCCTCGCCCAGGAAGTCGCCCGACTCGTCGGCGTCCGCCAGCGCGGTGAGCAGGTCGTCGCGCGGGGCGGCGCGCCGCTCGGCCAGCAGCGCCCGGAAGCGGTCGTAGACGGCCAGGGTGGTCGACTGAACGCGCAGCGCGTTGTCGGCGCTCAGGTGGCCGTTGCCGTCGAAGTAGGCGCGCAGCGCCTGCGCGTAGTCCCGGAACAGCGGGTAGGCATCGGGGCCGGCCGACGGCGGCACGCCGAGCAGCTCCGCGATCACCCGCATCGACAGCGGGTAGGCCAGCTCGCCGACGACCTCCAGCCGGCCGGAGCGGTCCGCTCCAGCCAGCAGCGCGGCAACGATGCGCTCAACGCTCGGCCGCAGGCCGGCGACGATGCGCGGGGTGAAGGCGCGCTGCACCAGCCGGCGCAGGCGCGTGTGGTCGGGCGGATCGCTGTTCAGCAGGCCGCCCGCCGCGAAGATGCGGCGCAGCGTGCGCAGTCGCTCCTGCGCGGCGGCCGGCAGCCGCTCCAGCAGCGGCGTCTGGCGCCCCGCGCTGGAGTAGCGGTCCGGGGCGTGCAGCATCGCCATCACGTCGGCGTGCCGGGTGACGATCCAGCCCCGCCACGGTTCGCACCAGTAGACAGGGTGCTCGGCGCGCAGGCGCGCGTACGCCGGGTACGGGTCGGCGTAGAAGGCATCCGACGTCAGGTGGCGATCCAACGCCGGATCTGGCACGCTGGCCACGGTGGGCAGGGTAGCATCCGGCCCGCCGAAGGAGTCCTCCATGCTCAGAGCAGCGTTCATCGGCGCCGGCGGCAGGGCGCGATCGGCCCACTATCCCACCGTGACCACGGTGGCGGACGTCCGCGTCGAGGCGGTGTGCGAGCTCGACGCGGCGCTCATGGCGCAGGTGGTCGGGCAGTACGACATACCACGGACGTTCGGCGACTACCGGCAGATGCTCGACGCGATCGACCTCGACCTGGTCTACGTGATCATGGGCGAGGAGCTGATGGCCCGGATCGCGATCGACTGCATGAACGCCGGCAAGCACGTGTTCATCGAGAAGCCGGCCGGCGCGAACCCGGAGGAGTCGCGCGCGCTGCTTCTGGCGGCTGAGGAGAACGGCGTGACGTGCGCGGTCGGCTACCAGCGCCGCTTCGCCGCGGTCAGCGTGGAGTCGATGCGCCTGGTCCACGAGCACGGAGGGCCGACCCTGGCGGTCGGCGAGTTTCACAAGTGTCTGCTCGGCCGTTCCAAGCCGCCGCGCACGACCATGTGGCAGGACGTCTGCCACGCGGTCGACCTGGTCCGCCACATGGCCGGCAGCGAGGTGGCCGAGGTCACGGCGTTCCAGGACGCGCGCGGCACGGAGTGGACCAACGACTACACCTCGCTCATGCGCTTCGAGAACGGCACGACCGGCGTGGTGCTTGCCCACCGATCGTCCGGTGGCCGCACGCTCAAGGGGGAGCTGCACGGCCTGGGCGTGGGCTGCTCGTTCACGATTCCCGACCACCTCGAGGTGCTGGAGGACGACCGCGAGCCGCGCACCGAGCACGGCGCCGACCTGGCGGGGGTACCGGCGGACGACTCCCGCGCCTACGACGGCACGCTGGAGATGCACCGCCACGTGGCCGCTTCGATCCGCGACGGCTCCACGCCGATCAACGACATCCGCGACGTCGTGCACACCTCCGACCTGGTGGCGCGCCTGGAAGGCGACTCGGCCTTCGAATAGGCCGGCCCGGCACCGACGAAGGGATCCGTGCAGTCACCCGGCGGGAGCCCGCACCCGCACGCAAAGCCCGAGGAGAGCATTCTCTCCCTGCGCGATGCCCATCAGTACTTCCCGAGCGGCCGTCGCCAGTTCGTGCGCGCCGTGGACGGCGTCGACCTGGACCTCCGCGACGGACAGTCGCTGGGACTGGTCGGCGAATCGGGCAGCGGCAAGACCACCATCGGACGCATGATCGCGCGGCTGCTGGAGCCCACCGGCGGCGCCATCACCTTCGCCGGGCAGGACGTCACCCACCTGCGTGGGCGTGCGCTGCGCCGCTACATGCCGAACGTGCAGGTCGTGTTCCAGGACCCGCACACCTCGCTCAATCCGCGGCTGCCGATCGGCCGCATCATCGCCGAGCCGCTGCGCATCAACCGCGCGGGCAGCCGCCGCCACATCCAGCGCCGCGTGCACGAGCTGCTCGACACCGTCGGCCTGTCGGCGCGCGACGCCGGCCGCATGCCGTCCGACTTCTCCGGGGGGCAGCGGCAGCGCATCGCCATCTGCCGCGCCATCGCGCTCAACCCCCGCATCGTGGTGTGCGACGAGGCGGTGTCCGCCCTCGACGTCTCCATCCAGGCCAAGATCCTCAACCTGCTCAACGACCTGCAGCGGCAGTTCGCGCTCACCTACCTGTTCATCTCGCACGACCTGAGCGTGGTGCGGCTGGTCTCCGACCGGATCGCGGTGATGTACCTGGGAAAGCTGGTGGAGACCGCTCCCGCCGACGCGCTGTTCGCGGAGCCGCTGCATCCCTATACGGAGGCGCTGCTGGCGTCGGTGCCCGATCCCTACGACCGCAAGGGATTCGCCGTATTGCCGGGGGAGATCCCGAGCAACATCACGCCGCCGCGCGGCTGTCGCTTCCACACCCGTTGTCCGCGTAAGATGGAGGTCTGCGAGCGCCGCTCGCCGGCGCTGCAGGAAGTAGCGGACGGGAGATCGGTCGCCTGCTTTCTCCACCATGAGGAGGAAGAGCAGCCGGCCTCGAACCCGCACGGCCCGGGGGGCCGAACGACAACACGGGGGAGGAACCCATGAAGACCAAGACACGGCTCGGCGCCATCGCGTCGGCCCTGCTGCTGCTCGGCGCGATCACGGCGTTCGCCGACGGCACGACTCTCAGGATCGGCCAGGTCGGCGACATCCGCAGCCTGGAACCGTACCGCAACGCGACGCCCAACTACCTGTTCATCGAGAACCTCTACGACCAGCTCCTGTTCAATCCGCGCAACGGCGGGTTCGAGGGCGAGGCGGCGGTGTCGTGGGAGATCTCGTCCGACTTCACCACCGCCACCGTCACGCTGCGCGAGGGCATGGTCAGCCACGACGGCACGCCGGCCGACGCGCACATGCTCAAGTGGGACATCGAAGAGCGGCGCAAGGGCTGGGGCCGTTCCGACATGCCCGTGTTCGGCGGCGTCGACGCGACCGTCAACGTCATCGACGACCTGACCGCCGAGATCACGCTCAGCAAGCCGTTCGCGAACATGGAGACCAAGCTGTCGCTGTTCATGCTCACCGATCCCGACATGTACATGCGCGACGACGGCGCCGTGGCCGAGTTCAACCAGGAGGACAAGGTGATCGGCTCCGGTCCCTTCAAGCTGGTGGAATACGAGCCCGGCTCGCACATGCACTGGGAGAAGTTCGCCGACCACTGGGACGCGGACTCGGTCGCGCTCGAGCGCGTGGAGATCACCTACTTCGGCGACGCCGCCGCCATGGTCGCGGCGCTGGAAGCGGGCGAGATCGACCTGGCCTACCGGCCGCCCTACGCGGACGCGGTGCGCTTCCTTGACGACTCCGACTACACCGTGTGGATCCCGGAGACCGTGGGTCTGGCCTCCATCCTGATGGTCAACCCGAACGCGCCGGGGCTGGAGGACAAGCGCGTGCGCCAGGCGATCAGTTGGGCGATCAACCGCGAGGCGGTCTCCGGCGCCATCTTCGAGGGGCTGGGCATGCCCACCGCCTCACCGGCGGTCCCGGCGAGCTTCGCCTACACGCCGGAGCTTGACGCCATTCCGCCGCAGGGTGACGCCGACAAGGCGCGCGAGCTGCTGGCCGCGGCCGGCAACCCGGAGGTGAGCGTGAAGTTCACCTATCCGTCGAACGACACCTCCGCCGAGCTGATCGCGCAGGTGGTGCAGGCCAACCTCAAGGACGTGGGCATCACGCTGGAGCTGGACCCGCAGGAGCGCAACATCTACATCCAGATGCGCACCAGCCAGACCTTCCAGATGATGGCCTCGGTCATGGCCGGCAGCAACGGCCATCCGGCCGACCTGACCGACAGCTTCGTGTTCCATCCGGTCAACCACGGCTTCTTCAACGATCCCGAAGAGACGGTCATCCCCGAGTACCAGAGCTACGTCGACAACTTCAACAAGGGCATGGCCGCCACGACCGACGCGGAGTCGGTTGAGGCGTGGTCGAACGCGCTGCTGGCGATCAACGACGGCGCCTGGGTGCTGTTCCTGAGCTCACAGCCCTACATCAGTGTGAGCACGTCTGCGCTCAAGGGGCTGACCTGGACCCAGCACGACAAGCCGGTGTTCAAGTACGTCCACTTCGAGTAGTTCTCACATAGGTCGAGCTTGAATCATGCGAGCCGGTGCCGCCCCGGAGCGGCACCGGCTCCTTCGCCCCATAAGCCGCTGAACCCATGAGGTCGTACGTCGTCCGCCGCCTGCTCGGCGTGATTCCGGCGCTGTTCATTGGCTCCATCCTCATCTTCCTCATCATCCACCTCATCCCGGGCGACCCCGCGGTGCTGCTGGTGCCGATGTCGCCGCCGCCGACGCAGGAGCTGATCGCGGAGGTGCGCGCCGCCTACGGGTTCGACAAGCCGCTCTACGAGCAGTACCTGATCTGGCTGGGCAAGCTGCTGCGCGGCGACCTGGGCGACTCGCTCAGCAAGCCGGCCTGGACGGTGGCCGAGCTGATCACCAAGAAGATCGGCGTCACCCTGCACGTGACCGCCGGCGCCTTCCTGGTGTCGGTGCTGATCGCGCTGCCGCTCGGGATCAGGATGGGCCTGTATCCCGACGGCTTCCTGGCGCGGCGGGTGCTGCCGGTCTACACCGGCATCGGCTTCGCCATCCCGCCGTTCTGGCTCGGCATCCTGCTGATCCTGTTCTTCAGCGTGTTCCTGGGCATCCTGCCGACCTCGGGCTTCCGCAGTATCACCGAGGACCCGATCCAGTCGATCCGCTTCCTGATCATGCCGTCGCTGGCCGGCGGCATCTCCGGCGCGGTGGTGTACACGAACTTCATCAGTGCCTCGGTGAGCGAGATCGCGAAGAAGGAGTTCATCCTGGCGGCGATCGCCAAGGGGCTGCCGAGGCGCCGGGTCGTGTACCGGCACATCCTCAAGAACGCGCTGATCCCGGTCGTGACCGTGGCCGCCCTGCAACTTGGTACGACCGTGGGCGGCGCGGTGGTGACCGAGAGCGTGTTCGGCATTCCGGGCATCGGCCGGCTGCTGGTGGACGCCATCACCGCCCGCGACTACGCGGTGGTGCAGGCCGACTTCATGGTGCTGATCTGCGCGGTGATGCTGGCCAACCTGCTGGCCGACCTGTTGTACGGCTGGCTGGACCCGCGGATCAGGCTGGACTGATGGGCGCGGGAGAGAGCATGGAGCCGGGTTCGGCGATCGTGGCCGCCGGACGACACGTCGCCGCCGTCCTGGGCCAGGCGGCCAAGCGCATGAAGGTGGCCGAGTGGCTGGGAGTCATGGTCCTGCTCGCCTACCTGCTCATGACGCTGATTCCGGGCGCCCTGGCCACCCACGATCCGATCGAGCAGGACATCATCAACAGGCTGGCGTTCCCGTCCGCCGAGCACTGGTTCGGCACCGACGAGCTGGGTCGCGACCTGTTCAGCCGCTGCATCCACGGCGCGCGCACCTCGATCCGCACGGCACTGATCGCGGTTCTGTTCAGCGTGGTCGTCGGCGCGACCGGGGGGCTGTTCTCCGGCTACGTCGGCGGCCGGCTGGACGAGCTCCTGGCCCGTACCAACGACATCCTCGTCTCCTTCCCCGGCATCATCATCGCCATGGCGCTGATCGCGGTGACCGGCCGCAACCCCATCGCCCTGGCGCTGGTGATCGGGCTGGTGAACACGCCGGCGATCTTTCGCGTCACGCGCGCGGTGGCGCTGCAGGTGCGGGTGCTGCCGTACGTGGACGCGGCGCGCTCGGCCGGGGCGTCCAACCTGTACATCATGTTCCGGACGGTGCTGCCCAACTGCACCACGGAGGTGTTCATCCAGGCGCTGCTGATCGCCACCCGTGCGATCATCACCGAGTCCAGCCTGAGCTTCCTGGGCCTGGGCATTCCGCCGCCGGCGCCCTCCTGGGGGGCGATGCTCAATACCGGCCGCCGCTACCTGAAGCGCATGGTCTGGTACGGCGTGATCCCCGGCCTGTTCCTGATGGGGCTGATCCTGGCGCTGCAGTTCGTATCGCGCTACCTGCGCCGGGTGTCTCGGTCATGAGTGCCCGTCCCGAGTTGCTGGTCGTGGAGGATCTGCACACCCGCTTCGAGCTGGAGCGCGGCGTGGTGCAGGCGGTGTCGGGATCGAGCTTCTCCGTCGACCGGGGCGAGACGCTGGGGATCGTCGGCGAGTCCGGCTCCGGCAAGTCGGTCACGGTGCGCTCGATCCTGCGGCTGATCCGCCCGCCGGGGCGGATCGCGGGCGGGCGGGTGCTGCTGGACGGGGTGGACCTGCTGGCGCTCGACGAGCGGGCCATGACGGCCGTGCGCGGGCGGGAGATCAGCATGGTCTTCCAGGAGCCGTCTGCCGCCCTCAACCCGGTGCTGACGGTGGGCGAGCAGATCTCGGAGGTGCTGATCACGCACCTCGGCATGGGGAAAGGCGAGGCGCGCGAGCGCGCCGTCGCCCACCTGCGCGACGTCGGCATCCCGGCCGCCGAGCGGCGCTGCCGCGACTATCCGCACCAGTTGAGCGGCGGCATGCAGCAGCGCTGCATGATCGCCATCGCGCTGGCCTGCGACCCCAAGCTGCTGATCGCCGACGAGCCGACCACCAGCCTGGACGTGACCATCCAGGCGCAGATCCTGACGCTGCTCGCCAACCTGGTGCGGGAGAAGGGGGCGGGGCTGATCTTCATCACGCACGACATCGGCGTGATCGCCCAGATCGCCGAACGGATCATGGTGATGTACGCCGGCAAGATCGCCGAGCTGGGCAGCACCGCGCAGGTGATCGACGACCCGCAGCACCCTTACACCGCGGAGCTGCTCAAGTCGCTGCCGAGCCTCGGCACCGAGCGGGGGGTGAGGCTGGAGGAGATCGCCGGCGACGTGCCGGACCTGACCGACGTGCCGCCCGGCTGCCGGTTCCACCCGCGCTGTCCGCGCGCCTTCGAGCGCTGCGCGCAGGAAGTGCCGCCCCTCGACGAGACGGGAGGCGGCCGGCGCGTGGCGTGCTGGCTGTATGATGCGGACAGCGCGTAAGGGGAGGGGACAGCGCATGCCTATCGCACGTGGAACGTTCGACGTCAGCATGGAGGCCGAGCCGCCGTTCCTGGAGCAGGACGGCATCAAGCTCACCCGGAACGTGCTCCGCAAGGAGTACTCGGGAGACGTGGCCGGCACGTCCGAGGGTCAGATGGTGGCGGCCTACACGGCGACCCCGGGCTCGGCCGGGTACGTCGCCATCGAGCACTTCACCGGCTCGGTCGGCGGCAAGTCGGGCTCGTTCGTCCTGCAGCACAGCGGTCTGATGGAACGGGGCGATGCCGCGCTGACGGTGACGATCGTTCCGGATTCCGGCACGGGCGAGCTGGCCGGAATCTCGGGCACGCTCGCAATCGACAGCGCCGCGGCAACGCACTCCTACGTCCTCGACTACGAGCACCCATGAATCTCTCACGATAGTCCGATCATCCGCCGTATTTCGGCGCCCGGACGGACGCCCAGCCCGAGCCCCGGCGGCAGCGAGTAGGCGCCGTTGTCACACTCCAGCGGGCCGTCCAGAAGCCCGCGGTGGCGGAGCAGAAAGGAGTGCTGGAACTCGTGGCTGCCCACCGCGTCGATAGCCGCGGCGGCGTGCAGACTGGCGGCCAGGAAGATGCCCACGCCGATGGTGGCGTGCGGCATGACCGAGATCCCTGCGGCATGGGCCAGGGCGGCGATCCGCAGGAACTCGGTCGGTCCGGTGTGGCCCATCTCCGGCTGGACGATGGCCGGGCAGCCGCGTTCGAAGCGTAGCCTGGCGTCGTGGACCGTCCGCCACTCCTCGCCCAAGGCGATTGGCGTCCGTACGGCACCCGAGACTTCAACCTGCGCCGCAACGTCCTCCGGGGCCACAGGCGCTTCCGCGAACCACGGATCGCACGGCTCCATCTCACGGATCACCCGGATCGCCTCCGGCGCCCGATAGCGCCAGTGGAGGTCGACGCCGATCCGCACCTCCGCGCCGAGCGCCCGGCGCAGCGCGGCGAGCTCGGCCACCGGTCCACTGTCGGCCAGGCCGTCGGCGAACTTCACCGCGTCGAACCCGCGGGCGCACCACTTGTGCGCGATGGCCACGCGCTCGGAGAGGGTGGCTGCCGGGAGGCCCGAGACGTAGGCGCGAATCGAGGTCCGACGGGTGCCGCCTAGCAGATCCGCGAGCGGGCGTCCGCCGAGCCGGCCGGCCAGGTCCCAGAGCGCGATGTCGACGGCGGCCAGCGCATCCAGGTAGAAGCCGCCGGTGTATCCCCGGACGCGCATCAGGTCGTACAGGTCATCGTGGATGGCGGCCGCGTCGAACGGGTCGCGCCCGACGACGAAGTCGCCGAGCAGGTCGTCGATGATCTCCGTGGTGGCTCGGGGCGCCACCAGCCCGTAGGTCTCGCCCCATCCCTCGGCGCCGTCGGACGACGTGACGCGCACCAGCACCGAGCGGTCGAACGTCGGGTAGACGGTCCGGTTGCTACGGCGCACGAAGTAGCCCCCGGCGTTGACCGTCTCCCCCGGGCGGAGCGGGCCGAGATAGGGGTCGTCCCGCGGCAGGGTGAGGACGAACGACTGGACGGACGCGACCCGATGGCTCACGCGGTCGTCTCCGGTAGCGCAGCCGGGAGCGGCTCGATCAACAGGTCGCGCACCGCGTCGAGCATCACCGCCAGCTCGGAGCGGTCGTGCGCGTCGAGGGCCGGCACGGGCGCGCGCACGAACTCCGCGCGGATCAGCCCGCGCCGGCGCAGCGTCGCCTTGGTCATGCTCATGCGGAACACTGCCTGCATGTTCAGCAGCGGCAGCACCCTCCCGAACAGCGCCCGCAGGAGCGGCTCGTCGCCACGGCGGTGGGCGGCGACCATCGCCGCGTGCACCTCGGTCAGCTCGCAGGCCGGCATCGTCCCGCCCGCGCCGCGCAGCAGCTCGTCGACCAAGTAGCGGCCGCCGGCTCCGCCGATCACGCTCCGGACGGTAGCGGGAGCCTGCGCCAGGAGTTGCGTGATGCGCTGCCCCGACGGCAGCGTCTCTTCCTTCACGCTGCGGATCGCCGCGACCGCCGTGGCCACGGCGGCGACGTCGGAGACGGCCAGCCCCGCGCCGACCGGCGGCGGTGCGTTCTGCAGAACGATCGGCAGGCCGCCGTCCGCCGCCACCCGTGCGAAGAACGCGATCAGCCGATCGCGGTCGCGCCCGAGGGCCGGCGGCGCCATCACCATCGCTGCGGTCGCGCCCATGCGCCGGCCGTGGGCCGCCAGGGCCGCAGCGGAACGCGCATCGTCGGCACTGGCGCCGACGATCACCGGCACCCGGCCGCGCGCGGCAGCCGCGACCGTCTCCAGGGCGGCGGACCGTTCGGCGACGGTCAGCAGGTCGAACTCGCTTGCCACGCCGGGATAGACCAGCCCATCGGCACCGGCATCGACGGCGTAGTCGACCAGCCGGCCCAACGAAGCCCGGTCCACCGCGCTGCCGCCGGCCGTGAACGGCGTGGCCAGCACCGGCAGCGTGCCGGCGGCTGCCCCCTGGGGATCTACGGAGCGCTTAGGCACGGAGCTGCCCTGTCAATCGTGCGGGGAATGAGCACGCGCAAGGATACCGCGATGCAGCGCGGTGCTTCCGGCGTGCTATAACCCGCCGGCCAATGCGCCGATACGATGTCTTTCGTTCTTCGGACGCTTGGCTGATGGGTACGACGTTCACCTTCGTTCCGGCGCGCCACCGGTCCGTGCGGAGCACAGCGCCGCTCTCCACCCGCATGGTATCGCCGTAGGGGGACCGCGCCGGCCACTTGCACATCTTCCCCGACTCGTTTCGACCCGAGCGAGTCGGGCCGGTCCCCATCGCTAGGCTATGTGACCAGTCGCCTCTGCTTGCACCATGTGAGCCCATCTCCGGTTGCCGTACGCCGCTACAAGGATAGGTCATTAAGCAGATGTCTCGATCAGGCGTCGACTTCCGTTCGTGTAGATGTGTGATGGGGACTGCGGGAGCTTGACGATCACTTCTCGCGCTGGTATCATCGGTAGAAGTAGGCGTAATGACGAAGAAGAATCGCCGTGTAGCAGAATCCAAGACGAGGCGAACTAGACTGAGTCAAGCTGACGTCCCTGCAACGTCGATAGAGCAGGCCCTGCGGATAGCCCGTACGATCCACGATAACTACGCAGGAAAACCAACTACTCCTTTACGGGTTGCTTCCGCAATGAATGTCCAGCCGAGTTCCGGGCCGTTCCGCCAACTCTGCGGCTCCGCAATCGCATATGGACTCACGGAAGGCGGATATAATGCAAGTGAAATCAAGCTCACACAACTTGGCAGGAGGATCACGCGCCCCACGGTTGAGGGTGATGACGTTATTGCCAAACGCGAGGCCTTACTAAGACCGAGAGTGATAAAGGAGTTCCTCAACCAGTACAACGGCAATCCGATCCCCAAGGATGACATCGCGCGGAATGTGCTTAAGACATGGGCGTGCCCGTCGATCGTACCTCTGAGGTCCTGGCCCTGATCATTGATAGTGCTGAGATTCTCGGTCTGATCGCCGAGATAAAGGGAAAGAGATATGTCGAACTTGATGGCGGCGAACCCGGCGACACGCAGTCTGAACCCCAGGACGACGAGCGGAGTTCAAATAGTGAGGACGAGGACGATACACAGACAGATAGAGAGGAGAGTGCCGAGCCCCATGTGCAGCCCCCTGATTCGAGGGCGATAGAAGAAAAGAGTCGAAGGGTCCTCATTACTCACGGGAAGAACCAGGAGTTCGTTAGCCCGATCAAGAAGCTCTTGTTCTTTGGGGAGATGGAGGCAGTCGTATCTGTTGAGAATCAGTCAGTATCTCAGCCAGTTCCGGATAAGGTGATGAACGACATGCGTAGCTGCGGAGCTGCCATCATTCATGTTGAGGATGAGCTAAGGCTCATGGACAGCGAAGCCAAGGAGCAAATCGTTCTAAACCCAAACGTCCTCATTGAAATCGGCGCAGCGATGGCGCTGTATGGAAGGAGATTTATCCTCTTGGTCAAATCAGGAGTAAAGCTGCCGTCAAATCTCCAGGGGCTATTTGAGGTGAGGTACGAAGGGAATAGCCTCGACGGCAATTCCACCATCAGGCTTCTGGAAGCAATAAACGAGCTGAAGAAACTTCCTGTAGAGAGTAGCAGTCGGTGAACAAGAGGATGTTCAGCGCTTGGTACGCTTGACCGTTTGAGCACCTCACAGGGCTCGAGGAACTCGCTGCATTGCGATCGGAGGTAACGCGGGCCCCAGGGTCGTGCAATTCATGGATAGACGCCCGTGATTTGGGGCATTCGTGGCGCAGTCGACGTTTCGGCCCAGCTAGGCTGAGTGCACCAACTTGGACCCTGCCGGGCGCCATGCCCTCGTGTCACCGGCCGTAATCGAAGTGAGCACGCGGCAGGATTTCTCGCCGCCG
The DNA here is from genome assembly GCA_028820215.1 of Spirochaetaceae bacterium. The sequence continues at coordinate 20,255 of JAPPKD010000142.1, forward strand.
CGCTGCTTCGGGCGTGCCGTAGCTCGCGCTAATGCCGTGGCGATACGATGGTGCGCGGAGACGTGAGGAACCGATGGGCAGGACCTTCACCTTCGTTCCGGCGCGCGACCGGCCGGTGTGGAGCACGGCGCCGCTGACCACCCGCATGGTGTCGCCGTACCGCGACCGCGCCGGCCGCATGCACATCTTCGCCGACTCCTTCGACCCGAGCGAGCAGGGCCGCTTCCAGGACCGGCTGAGCTCCTGGGCGGCGGTGCAGCGCTACTACTCGACCGCCGACTTCGAACGCTTCGACGACCACGGCGTGGCCGTCGGACGCGGGCGCTGGAGCGGCGATCCGGCCACCTCGGACGCGGACTGCGTGGGCGCCGGCAGCCCGGGGGTGACCGTGGCCGGCGACCGGGTCTTGCTGTTCTACGCCGGCCGCGGGCCGGCCGACCCGGCCGGCCCGTTCGAGCACTCCATGAACCGCGCCGACCTGCCGGGGCAGATCATGCTGGCCATCGCGCCGGCCGATGCCCACGGCGCACCCGCGGGCCCGTTCGTGAAGCAGGGCGCGATGACCGACTACGGCGCGCCCTGGCGCTCGATCCGGCATGACGACCCGCGGCCGGTGGTCACGGAGGACGAGATCCTGCTGTTCTTCAAGGGCATAGGCCCCGGCGACACCTACGCCAACCGGGTGATCGGGCTGGCGCGCACGCCCATCGACCGTCCGGCGGGGCCGTACGCGATCCATCCCGAGCCGGTGCTGCGGTCCGACCGCGGCTGCGAGTCGCCGCGCGTGTTCCGGGTCGGGGACCAGTGGCACATGTTCGTGCTGCGCTACAGCACGCCCGAGCGGCCGGGGATGCGCCGCTACGGCCATTACCGCGGCGCGGACCCGTTTCATTGGAATCTGGTCAACGACGACGCCTACGTCACCACCAGCGACCGCCCCGGCGTGGGCGCGGCCGACATGTGCCCGGTATGGACCCCGTTCGAGGACGGCCCGCCTCGCCTGGCCCTGGCTAACCGCATCGACGACGGCACCTTCGGCGACCCCGGCTTGTTCAAGCAGTGGCTCTGGGAGATCCGCGAGGTCCCGGCCGTCCGCTGACCGCTTGGCTGCACGAATTAATGAGGTTAATGGTGAAGTCGTTAAACTCGTTAATTTGAGTAAAACTCCGTTCCTCCACTGAGTTGACCGTCGAGTCCGATCGCGCGAGAAGCCGTGACGGACGCGCCTCGGGACGTACTCTCCGGGGACGCCGAGCGAGCATCGCCCACCACGGAATCGTGGAGACGCCGACTTCACCGGCTCAGTGCCATCTCGTGGTAGAACAGGCGGGTGAAGCTCTACATCGCGGTCGACACCGAGGGCGAGGCGTGCATCACGCGGGAGTCCTCCGACACCGCCGCCTACGGGACGTTCCAGGCCGACTACCTGCGCACGGTCGCCACGCGCGAGGCGGCGGCGGCGGTCGAGGGCGCCCGCGAAGCCGGGGCCGATGACATCGTCGTGCACGACAGCGGGTTCATCCGCGGCGTCACCCCCATCGGCATGGTCCTGCGCTACGACGATCTGCCGCGCGGCATCCGCATCGCGCTGGGACGCGCGTTCATGAAGGACGTCGCAGCCGAGGGGTTCGACGCCGCCTTCCTGCTCGGCCATCACGCGATGGCGGACACGCCCGGCGGCGTGATGGCGCACACGTTCAGCCCGGTCACCATCAAGGGCATGGCCCTGAACGGCACGCCGATCGGGGAGATCGGCATCGAGGCGCTGCAGCTCGGCGCGCTCGGCATCCCGGTGGTGCTGGTCACGGCGGATGAAGCGGGTTGCCGGGAGGCGCGCGACCTGCTCGGCGACGTCGAGCAGGCCGCCGTGAAGCGGGGGCTGGGGCTGCACGCCGCGGTGTCGCTGCATCCCGACGACGCGTGCGACCTGATCCGGCGCAAGGCCAAACGCGCGGTCGAGCGGCAGGGCGAGATCGCTCCGTTCCGCATGGACGGCCCGTTCGAGCTGCTCATCGAGTGCTTCACGGCCGATCAGGCGCGCACGTGGGCGGTGAAGCTCGGCGGCGAACCGGCGGGCGCGACCGGCTGCCTGGTGCGCGCGGACTCGCCGCTCGACATCTGGTAGCGGGCGACTGCTCGGTCGGTCTACGGCTGGACCCGGATGTCCAGCTCCTCCAGGTAGGGGACCTCGCTCCGGCCGGTGTCGCTCCGCCAGGTGATTCCCAGCTCGTTGTCGAAGCGGAACACGGGGCAGTCGACCAGGTCGATCTCCGCCCACGTCCAGCTCATCTCCGGATCGTGCGCATGGACGGTCCGCTGCACGTGCCGGGTCGCCACGGCGGCGCCGTTGATGTCGGTGTCGAAGCGGTCGTCGTCAGAACCGTGGATGATCCGAAAGCGGAAGGTGCCGCGCAGCGGGCCGCCGCCGCGACCGTCCGCCATCCGGAACGGGTAGACCTGCCGCGTGCCGCGCAGGCCTTCGTTGAAGTACAGGGTCGTGCCCTTGAAGGCGCCGTGCATGCTGCGCCCGCTCTCGCGGTACTTGTAGTTGGCGCCGACGGCCGTCCAGTCATCCTTGTAGATCGGGATGTAGTGGTAGCGCCTTGCGCCCGCCTCGATGCGCTCCGGGTCGTAGACCTCGCGCATCCAGCTCAGCATGCGCTCCCACTGGTTGTGGTTGTTCGGCTGGCGGGATCCGTACGGGTTGCAGTTGTTGGGCGTGTTCCAGAAGCCGATCCCCTGTGCGCCGGCCGTGTAGTAGTTGTACGCCGATCCGCGCGCTTCCTCCGGGGTGTTGAGCATGCTGTGGTAGCCGCGCCACATCGGCGCGGTGCCCTCAGGCCGGTCGTCCGGCTCCGGCTTGCCCGTCCACGAGCCGCCGATCATGTCGCCCATCATCGCGTACACCTCGCAACCCGTTCCCTGCGCGGGGCCGGCGAACTGCTCGACGTTCAGCGCCGGCCACGTGCAGTTGTGCTCCGACGGCACGACGTAGTCCAGGTAGCCGCGCCTGATCCAGGCGGTCACGTCGCACCCCAGCAGCAGGTTCTCGTCGATCGTGCTGGCCACCCGGGCGCCCAGGACCAGCCGGTCGACCCCGCGCTTGCGGGCGGCGTCATCGAGCATCCTGCGGATGGCGCCGACGAAGCCGGTCATGACCGGCGCCTTCTCCGGCCCGCGGTCGCGCTCGAAGTGCTTAGCCCAGCGCATGAAGTTGAGCTCCAGGCCGTCGACGTCGCGTTCCGTGGCGAGCTCCCGCATGATCGCCAGGCGGTGCTCCCGAACCTCCGCGTGGCTGTAGTCGAGCGCGACCTCCTTGATGCCGTCGTGCCTCCGGATCGCGTACTGCGGGTGCTCGATGCTGAAGATCGGGCAGCCTTCGATCTCCCACAGGTGGTCCTTGTGATGCGTGTCGCTCATGCGGATCTCGGCCAGCACCTTGATGCCCTTGGCGTGCAGGTTGTCGAGGTATATCTGCAGCAGGTCCGTTCCCTGTTGCAGCAGCACGTCCATCCCGCGGGTGAAGACCGATCGGTCGCCGGGCTCGAGCCTCTGTCCCATGATCTCGCCGGCATTCGTCCGGTACATGCAGACGTCCGGGCAGGCCGACAGGAGCGCCCAGTAGTCGATCGGGATGCGCTCGGTCGTCCAGTCCAGGAACCGGCGGACTGTGTCCACCGCGTCCGCCGGCTCCAGCACGGAGAGCACGCTGCAGTCGTCGCTGTACGCGACCTTCATTCGAGCCATTCTTCAATCGTAACTATTCAGCCGGGGCGGACGGTTTGAGGCAGGTTGGGATCATGGGGCG
>JAPPKD010000081.1 GCA_028820215.1 Spirochaetaceae bacterium
CACCTCAAGGAGGCCGCCGACACCGAGTACAAGCGCTCGGTCTTCGACATCTGCTCCGCCCACGCGACACGGCGCGACTGGGCCGAGTTCGTGCCGGCGATGCGCGGCAAGGGCATGCGCTTCGAGGTGGTCGACGAGGCGGAGTGGCAGCGCCGCCTGACCGAGTTGCTCGCTCGTTGACGCAGTATGGGACACGACTCATCCCTGCCGGTTGATGCCCCGTCCCGGTCGGGGAATACTCGACTTGACAGAACCCGAAGGAGGAACCGATGGCCTTTACCCTTGAAATCGGCGACCGTGCGCCGGACTTCTCCCTGCCCGCCGTCGACGGCAAGACCTACACCCTGGACGACTTCGCCGGCAGCGCCACGCTGGTGGTCGTCTTCTCGTGCAACCACTGCCCGTTCGTGATCGGCAGCGAGGACCGCATGAACGCGTTCGCGGCTGACTATGCGCCGCGTGGCGTGGCCATGATCTCGATCAACTCGAACGAGACCGACAACCATCCCGACGACTCGTTCGAGCACATGGTCACCCGCGCCGCGGAGAAGGACTTCCAGTTCGTGTACGCCCGCGACGAGGACCAGAGCGTCGCCCTGGCGTACGGCGCGCTGCGTACCCCGCATTACTACCTGTTCGACGCGGACCGCAGGCTGCGCTACACCGGCCGCATGGACGACGATCCCCGCGACGCCGCCAACGCGCGCACGCACGAGCTGCGCGACGCCGCCGATGCGGTGCTGGCGGGCTCCGCCGTCGCGGTCGAGCTCACCAACCCGCTCGGCTGCAACGTCAAGTGGGCTGGCCAGGACGCGCACTGGATGCCGGCGGAGGCGTGCGACCTCGTGCAGGCTTCATGACGCGGAGGTGATCGGCGCTTACCTCGATCCGACGGGCGCGCCGCCGGACCGGCCGCAACTGTCCGCGATGGATGCCGCCACCCGCGGGCTGCACGAGGGCATCGACGCCGCGATGCACCGCACCGGGGTGCCGTACCTGCATCCGGACGGAGAGACGATCCAGCTCGACCTGCTCGGCAGCGGCCCCATGGTGCGCTGGCAGGAGCGCAAGCAGGAGTTGATGTTCCTGGGCTCCGCGTGCTGGTCGGAACAGCCGCAGATCTATGGGCGCTACGGCACCACGGTCTCGCGGCGGCTGCTGGCGTGGGTCCGCGAGCTGGAAGGAGCCGAGGCGGCGGTGCTCACCGACACCGGCATGCAGGCGTGCGCGCTGTTGTTCGACGCACTTCTGGAGCCGGGCGACCACGTGGCCTGCGCGCGCGGCGTGTACAACAAGAGCAAGGCGTATCTGAGCCGGCTGACCACGCTGCTCGGCGGCGAGTTGACGCTGGTGGACGACCTGAGCCACGCGGGGCTGGCCGCCGCGCTGCGGCCGGAGACGCGGCTGTTGTTCGTGGAGACCTACACCAACCCGCTGATGCGGGCCGTCGACCCGGAGGCGCTGGCGCGCGCCGTGGGCGAGGTGCGCGCGGCCGGCGGCGTGCGGCTGGTGGTGGCGCTCGACAGCACCATCGCCAGCCCGTGGGGGCTGGCGGAGCCGGCGCTGCGCTGGGAGGGCGTGGACGTGGCGGTGGTGTCCGGCACCAAGGCGCTGGCCGGACAGGACCGCGACATGTGGGGCTACCTTGCCTCCGACGACGTCCGCCTGCTCAACGGCGTGATGGACCTGCAGGCGATGCGCGGCGGCATCGCCGACTGGCGGCGCGCCACCGTGATCCTGGACGGCCTGGGCCAGGCCCAGTCGCGGTTCCGGCGGCGCTGCGCCACCGCGCGGGCGGTGACCGCGTTTCTGGCCGCCCATCCGCTGGTGGAGGCGGTGTTCCATCCCACGGCGCCCGGCCATCCGGACGCCGCCGTGATCGCCCGGCACTACACCGAGCCGGGCTCGATCGTGAGCTTCCGGCTGCGCGACGCAGACGAGGCCGAGACCCGCCACTTCTGCGACGTGCTGGCGATGTGCGGGGTGCTGCGCTACGCGCTGAGCTTCGACGGGCTGGCCACCAAGCTCAACCACCACCGCTCCGTGTCGGAGTACTTCACCGCCGAGGAGGAAGTCCGGCGCATCGGCGTGGACCGGCTGGTGCGGCTGGGGATCGGCGTCGAGCATCCCGACGACCTGATCGCCTGCCTGAACTGGGCGCTTTGGCACCGTGAGGATGTCGGTGCGCCGGAGGTGGAGGCATGGCAGGCCGAGCGCGCCGCATCGCTGGGACTCGCCTCGCCCGGAAGCCTCGGATACCCGCTGTGATTTCTGTAACAGACCAATCTCGGCATCACATGCCCCAAACCGTGAGCGATTCACCTGCGGATTCGTCGCTCCACATCCTCGTGACTGACGCTGCCCTGGCTGACGCAACGGGCGCAACCCTGCAAACCGTGCAAAGGCGATTACGATATCGGCGCACGTTGTCTTCCCGCAGACGCCGGCGCCCCGCCAGCCAGACGCGGGTGGTCCGCTGGTCGACCGATCACTCGGTTTCGGCTCCTGCCGCTACCCATGGCCGCGCGCGCCGAATAGATGGCGCGCAATGGTGGCCTATTGCCTCACCCAAATATCCACACGAAGTGAATCGGATGCCTCATGCAAA
>JAPPKD010000057.1 GCA_028820215.1 Spirochaetaceae bacterium
CCCTCCTATATCTCATTGCCATCATTGCACTTGGAACACCGCAATTGGCTCGAGTTGGGGAGTTGGGCCGGTTTCGGCATTGCCACCCAGGGAGTTCGAGTTGAGCGAGCGAGAGCGAAGCGTGAGCGTGAGCGTGCTCTCCACTTGACCGGGGTGGGCGGGTGCGCGTAGGGTAGCGAGCAGATGACCGATCGCAACGACATCTCGACGATCGATTCGACGCGCGACGTGCGCGCCTGGTGGTGGCCGGTGGTGTAACCGGAACCACGCACTGAGGCCGCAGGTCGGCACGTGCTGAAGCCGCAGGTTCCGGTGATCACGCCGGGTCCTGCGGCTTTTTGTTTGTTCGCGGATTGTTTGTCAGGGAGGCAGGGTTTGCAGAAGACAGCGACGAAGACGATCTCGGCCGAGCGCTTCACGCCGGTAACGCTCGCCAGGAAACTGGACGCGCGCGTGCTGCTGGAGTCGGCCTCCTTCATGAAAGGGCGCGAGCGCTACTCCATCCTGCTGGTGCGCGAGGCGTTCTGCGTCCGCGAAACGGACGCGGGCGTGGTGCTGGTGCGGGACGGGGCGGAGACGCGCCTGCCGGATCCGGAGCACGACATTCTGGACGTGCTGCGCTCGTTCGCGGCCGAGCATCAGGGCTCGGCGTTCGACTTTCCGTTCCCGGCCGGCGGCATCGGCTTCCTGAGCTACGAGTACGCATCGCGGTTCGACACCGTGCGCCTGCAGGAGCGCCCCGACGTGTTGGGCCTGCCGCACGCCGCGTTCCTGTTCGGCCACCTGTTCGCCGTGTTCGACCACTATGTCGACTCGGTGACCCTGCTGGGCATCAACTACGACGGGTACGAGATCGACCTGGACGCGGCCATCGGCGCGGCCATGGCCCGGATCGACGACATGGACTTCAACTTCATGGCGCCCCAGCGCCACCGCGGGCCGGCCGAGGTGGTGGACGAGGGGGACCCGCCGCGCTTCATGGCGGGGGTCAGGGAGGTCCGGGAGGAGATCATAGCCGGCAACCTCCTGCAGGGCGTGCTGTCGCGCCGGCTGGCGGTGCGCACCGGGCTGCCGGCGCTGGAGGCGTACCGCAACCTGCGCCATACCAACCCCTCGCCTTACATGTTCTACCTGCGCTACGACGGCTTCGAGCTGTTCGGGGCATCGCCGGAGGTTCACGTGCGCTGCCGGCAGGGCCGCGCCATCCTGCGCCCGATCGCGGGCACGCGGCGGCGCGGGGCGGACCGGGCCGAGGACGCCGCCTTGGAGGCGGAGCTGCTCGGCGACGAGAAGGAGCTGGCCGAGCACCTGATGCTGGTCGACCTGGGCCGCAACGACCTGGGCCGGGTGTGCGTCCCCGGCTCGGTCGAGGTGACCGAGCTCAACGTCATCGAGCACTACTCGCACGTCATGCACATCGTCTCCCAGGTCGAGGGGAACCTGTTCCCGGACCGCGACGGCATCGACGCGCTGCGTGCCACCTTCCCCGCCGGCACCGTATCCGGCGCGCCGAAGATCCGCGCCATGGAGGTGATCGACCGCCTGGAGGCAGCGCCGCGCAGCTTCTACGCCGGGGTCGTCGGCTACGTCGAGCCGGACGGCTCCCTGGACACCTGCATCGCCATCCGCTGCGGGCTGAAGAAGGACGGGGTGATGGTGCTGCAGGCCGGCGCCGGGGTGGTCTACGACTCGTCACCGGAGCGGGAGCTGGAGGAGACTGACGAGAAACTGGGAGCGCTCGTCCGGGCGCTGGGAGTGGAGCTCTGATGTACGTCCTGATCGACAACTACGACTCGTTTACCTACAACCTGTTCCAGTACCTGTCGGAGATCACCGACGAGGAGATCCGGGTGTTCCGCAACGACCGGATCGACGCGGACGGGATCGCGGCGCTTGCGCCTGACGGGATCATCATCTCGCCCGGCCCGGGCCGGCCGGAGGACGCCGGCGTCAGCCTGGAGGCGATCCGCCGGTTCGCCGGCAAGATCCCGATCCTCGGGGTCTGCCTGGGGCACCAGGCGATCGGCGCCGCCTTCGGAGGGAGCATCGTCCAGGCGAAGGCGATCGTACACGGCAAGACCGATGCGATAACCTCGGACGGGCGCGGCGTGTTCCGCGGCATACCGTCGCCGGCGGTGTTCACCCGCTATCATTCGCTGGTGATCGACCCGGAGACGGTGCCTGCGGGGTTCACGGTGACCGCGCGATCTGCGGATGGCGAGATCATGGGCATCCGGCATGAACGGTACGTCGTGGAGGGCGTGCAGTTTCACCCGGAATCGATCGCGTCCGCATCCGGGAGGAGACTGTTGGCGAACTTTCTGAACTACAAGCGCGAACCGCTGGACGTGCCGGGGCTGCTGAACACGGTGGCGGCCGGCACCGACCTGACGCAGGAGCAGGCTGCCGCGTTCATGGAGGAGCTGACCGACGGGAACCTCAACGCGGCGCAGATCGCCGGCTTCCTGGTGGCGCTGAACGCCAAGGGCTATACCGCGGCGGAGATCGCCGGGTGCGTTTCGGTCCTGCGGCGCAAGAAGACGCCCCTGGAGGTCTCGGGCGACTTCCTGGACACGTGTGGCACCGGCGGGGCCGGCATCGGCAGCTTCAACATCTCGTCGATGGCGGGGCTGGTGGCCTGCACCGCCGGCGCCCGGGTGGCCAAGCACGGCAACCGGTCGTTCACCCGCAAGAGCGGCAGCGCCGATTTCTATGCAGCGCTCGGCGTCCGCTCCGACCTCAGCCCGGCGGGCACCGCCGAGCTCCTGACGACGACCGGATTCACGTTCCTGTTCGCGCCCACCTATCACGGTTCCATGCGCCACGCCGCCCCCGTGCGGCAGGAGCTGGGCATCAAGACGGTGATGAACCTGCTGGGGCCGCTGGCCAATCCAGCCGGCGCCGCCTACCAGGTGATCGGCGTCTACGACGGCGCCCTCTGCCGGGTGGTGGCGGAGGCGGCGCGGCTGCTGGGCGTGCGGCGGGTGATGACCGTGCACGGCGACGACGGTGGCGACGAGATCTCGGTGACCGGTCCCACGAGCGCGGTTCTGATAGGCGAGTCGGACCAGGCCGAGGAGTTGCGCCTGACGCCGGAGGAACTGGGCGTCGGCCGCCACGAGCGCGGGGCGGTCGCCGGAGGCACGCCGGAGGAGAACGTCGCGGAGGCGCGCGAGCTGATGGCCGGCGGTGGACGGCCGGCGCTGCGCGACGCGATCGCCGCCAACGCCGGTGCCGCGCTGCACGTGTGCGGGCTGGCCGACGACATCCGCGCCGGCACGCAGACCGCGCTGGAGGCACTGGCTTCCGGAGGGGCGGCGCGCAAGGTTGAGGAGATCACGGCGGCGGCGACGACGCTGGCCGAGCGCGACGCCGTCGGTGGAGACGGGTCCACGTGACCATCCGGGACCGCATCGTCGCCGGCCGCCGGGAGCGGGTCGCGCGGGAAGGGCCGGCGCTGGGCGCGGTCGTTCCCGCCGAACGGCAGATGCCGTCCGCGCCGTTCGCGGCGGAGCCGCTGGTGATCTGCGAGATCAAGAAGCGTTCTCCCTCACGCGGGGAGATCGACGCCGATCTGGACGTGGTCGCGCAGGCCGGCCGCTACGCGGCAGCCGGCATCCGCCACGTGTCGGTGCTCACCGAGCCCGACCACTTCGGCGGCTCGCTCGACGACCTGATGCGGATCAAGGAGCGCTTCGGGCACCTCGCCGTGCTGCGCAAGGATTTCCTGCTCGACGAGCGGGACGTGGAGGTCTCCCACCGAGCCGGCGCCGACGCGGTGCTGCTGATCGCCGGCATGATCGACCGGCAGCGGCTGGCGTCGATGCTGCAGGCGGCCGAGGGGCTGGGCATGGCCGCCCTGGTGGAGGTGCACGACCCCGCCGACGTGGAAGAGGTGCGCGCCCTGCGCCCGGCGCTGGTCGGCATCAACGCCCGCGACCTGACCACCTTCACCACCGACCTTGCTCACCCATTGCGGCTGCGGCCGGCGATCGACTGGCCGGCGCGGCTGGTATTCGAGTCCGGCATCTTCTTCGCCGAGCAGGCCGCACCGGCGCGCGCCGCCGGTTTCGCGGGCGTGCTGGTCGGCGAAGGCGTCGTGCGGCGGCCGGAGCTGGCCGCCGAGCTGGTGGCCGGATTTCAGGGCGCGGCGCCTGCCGACTTCTGGGGCCGGCTCTATGAGCGGGTGCCGCTGCGCGCGATCGGCGCCGAGGAGCCGACCCGCCCACTGGTCAAGATCTGCGGCGTCACGAGCCGTGACGACGTGCTGCGCGCGGTCGACGCCGGCGCCGACATGCTCGGTCTCAACCTGGCCGCCGAGTCCCCACGGCGCGTGGCGCCGGAGATGATCGCGCAGCTCGGTGACGTCGGCGCGCTGAAGGTGGGCATCACGGTGGACGACGCCCAGGTCGCGGCGGATTTGCAGCGCGACGGCCACCTGGATGCCGTGCAGCTTCACGGTGCCGAGCCCGCCGAGCGCTGCGCGGACCTGGCGCAGCCCTACTACAAGGCGGTCCGCGTGCGGGGCCGGGCCGACCTGGAGGGGATCGGCGACTACCGCTGTCCGCGGGTGCTGGTGGACGCGCCGGCGTCCGGCCGACGCATCGACGCCGAGCTGATCGACGAGGCCGCTCGCCGCGGCCCGCTCTGGCTGGCCGGCGGCCTCAACCCCGACAACGTGAGCGCCGTCATCGACCGCCACGCGCCGGAGCTGGTGGACGTGGCCAGCGGCCTGGAGTCGTCACCGGGACGCAAGGACCCGGCCAAGCTGAGGGCGTTCTTCACCGCGATTCGCGCGCCGCTCGGAACGGCCGCATGAGGAATCTGGGCATGAGGAGTCCGAAATGAAGGTGTACAACGACTACTTCGGCCAGTTCGGAGGGCGCTACGCGGCCGAGGTGCTGCGCACGCCGCTGGACGAGCTGCAGGCGGCGTTCACGGAGGCGGTGGTCGACCCGGAATTCCTGGCCGAGCTGGACCGCTTCGGGCGCCAGTTCGCGGGGCGACCGACGCCGCTCTCGCCGGCCGTGAACGCGCAGGCGGAGATCGGCGGCGCGTCGATCTACCTGAAGCTGGAGGGGCTGGCCAACACCGGCGCCCACAAGGTGAACAACGTCATCGGCCAGTGCCTGCTGGCCCGGCGCATGGGCAAGCCGCGCGTGATCGCCGAGACCGGCGCCGGCCAGCACGGCGTGGCCACCGCCGCGGTCGCCGCCAAGCTGGGACTGGAGTGCCGGGTCTACATGGGCGAGGTGGACGTGCGCCGCCAGCGCCCCAACGTGTTCTGGATGGAGCTGTTCGGCGCCGAGGTGGTGCCGGTCGGCTCCGGCTCGCGCACGCTCAAGGACGCGATCAACGAGGCGCTGCGCGACTGGTCGGACACCTTCGACCGGACCCACTACGTGATCGGCTCGGTCATGGGCCCGTCGCCCTACCCGGACATGGTCCGCGAGTTCCAGTCCGTGGTCGGCCGCGAGGTGTCCGAGCAGTGCCGGCAGCTCGGCGTGCAGCCGACGGCGCTGATCGCCTGCGTGGGCGGCGGCTCGAATGCGCTCGGCTTCTTCGCTCCGCATCTGGAGGCGTCGGCGCCGCGCCTGATCGGCGTGGAGGCGGGAGGCCGCGGGCCCGCCCGGGGCGACCACGCGGCGCGCATGTCCGGCAGCGGCATCCCCGGCATCGTGCATGGCTACAAGTCACTGTTCCTCACCGACGGCGACGGCCAGGTGGCGGAGACGCACTCGATCTCGGCTGGACTCGACTATCCCGGTGTCGGCCCTCAGCTCGCCCACCTGGGCACCAGCGGCCGCGTGGAGTTCACGACGGCCTCCGATGACGAGGCGCTCGACGCGGTGCGGCTGTTCGCCCGCACCGAGGGGATCATCTTCGCACTGGAGTCCGCGCACGCCGGCGCGGCGGCGATCAAGGTGGCCCGCGCGCTCCCGGACGACGCCAGCGTGGTGGTCAACGTCTCCGGCCGCGGCGACAAGGACCTGTTCATCCTGGCGGGAGCGCTGCAGCCGGAACGCTGGGCGGAGTTCCTGACGCGCGAAGCGCAGGAGATCGCCCATGGCTGACAAGCCGGCCTTCATGGCCCACCTGGTGGCCGCGTTTCCGGACTGGGACACCTCGCTGCGCGTCGGCGAGGCGATGATCGACGGCGGCGCCGGGCTGCTGGAGGTGCAGTTCCCGTTCAGCGACCCGACCGCGGACGGTCCGTGGATCCAGCGCGCGTGCGCGGACGCACTCGCGGCCGGGTTCGCGGTGGACGACGGCTTCCGGCTGGTCGACCGGCTGGCGAACCGCCCTGACGCGCCTCAGGTCTTCGTGATGGTGTACGCCAACCTGGCCTTTCGGCCGGGCATCGAACCCTTCCTGGCGCGCTGCCGGGACGCGGGCGCGCGCGGCGTGATCGTCCCCGACCTGCCGCCCGACTACGACGAGGGGCTGTATGCTGCCGGCCGGAACCTGGGCCTGGAGGTGGTCCCGGTGGTTCCCGTGACCGCCCGTGCGGAACGCCTCCGTACCGTGGTGCAGAGCTCGCGCACCGGCTCCCTGTACACGGCGCTGCGCAAGGGCGTGACCGGCGGCTATACCCGGATCAGCGATGACAGCGTCCGTTTCCTGCGCGACGCCAGGGCGCTCGGCGTTTCGGTGATGGCAGGCTTCGGGATTTCGGAACGGGTGCAGGTCGACGCGCTCGCGCCGCTGGTGGATACCGTGATCGTCGGCTCGGCCTTCATCCGCGCGCTGCTCGAGGCCCCGGAGGGCGCCGACCCGTACCGGACGGTGCGCGACCTGATGGCCGGCCTGTCAGCTTGATCGGCCCGTCGGTTCGCCCTAACTTTCTGGACAACGAGTTCCAAGGGGGAATAACCGAATGGGACAGGAAGTGACGATTACCAGTGACAACTTCGAGGCGGAGGTTCTCCAGTCGGACACCCCCGTGCTGGTCGATTTCTGGGCCGACTGGTGCGGCCCGTGCAAGATGATCGCCCCTGCCGTCGAGGAGCTGGCCTCCGATTACGAGGGCCGCGTCAAGGTCGGCAAGGTCAACGTCGACGATGCCGGCGACCTGGCGATGAAGTTCAACGTGGTCAGCATTCCCACCCTGCTGCTGTTCAACGACGGATCGGTGGTCGACCAGCAGGTCGGTGCGGTCCCCAAGGGCAAGATCGAGGGGATGTTCAAGGCGCTCGTGTAACGCGCCGCGCGGACCGACGCATCAATCGCGGCTGAACATCTCGTCGGTGTTGAGGCCGCCGAAGGTCGCCCCGCGGGTCGGGGTGATGTGCCAGTCCGTGCGGGAGTCGGTGTCCGCGTGGTCGCTGCCGCGCGCCATCGAGCGGGTCGATGTGGTGTCGTTCGAGTCGACGGCATCCTCGGGACGCGCCAGCTCACCGGCGACCTGCCAGCCGCCGGCCGCCACAAGCTCATCGACGCGTTCCAACACTCTGCGGGTGCCGAACCCCCGGTAGCGTTCGTCCGACTCGGAGGTGCGGTCGCTGTAGATCACGCCGTCGAGCACGTCGCCGTCCGGCCGTGCGTAGAGCGACACGACGCCGTTGTTGCCGGACAGTCCCTCGCCTTCGGGAAGCCACAGGTCCCAGGCATCCTCCGCCGCCTGCGGATGGGCCGATTCGGTCATCGACGCCGTTTCGTCCACCTCCGCCGGGTCACCGGTGCTGACGCAGTGGATGACGATGAAGTCGCCTGGCTCCACCGCGATGGAGGGGAACACCAGCCGGTGGCGGTAGTTGCCCGGCGTCCCGTCGAACAGGGTCACCCCGCCCAGGTCGCCGGCCGTCAGGGCCACCAGCTCGATCCGGTCGGGCCGCGTACGGGTGCCTCGCGTGGTCAGCTCGGTGATGAGGAGGGCCGGCACCTCGCCGTTGTGGCCGTGGAAGCGGGCGGTCATTCCCAGGCCGTTGCCGCGCTCATCGGTGACCACCGCCTTGAGCTGGTACTCGGCGCCCGAGCTCTGCTCGGCGACCGACAGCAGCATGCGGGCTCCGTCGTAGGCGACGCCATCCAGGCCGAGAGGGGGTTCGATGACCAGCGATCCATCCGCGAGCACCGCGGGCTCGCTGAAGGTGATCGCGATCGAGCGCCGGTCCGGCACCTCGACGGCGCGCAGAAGAGGCGGCGTCAGGTCCGGATCGATGACGGTGCGCAGTGCGGGCACCTTGCCGCACGCGCCCACGACGCAGAAAAGGCCGGCCAGGCTCGCTGTCGCGGCGAGCCTCCGGAAGTCGATTGTTCGGGTTGCCATCACCCCGGATACGGCCGGGGCGGCGGCAGCGCTTTTGCCGGCTACTCTTCGGCGCTCTGCAGCTCCTCGATGACCCGCCGCGCCAGCCGGCCCGGGGCCGGCGGCAGGTCCTCACCTCCTTCGCCGTCGTACTTGGCCACCAGAAGGCCCAGCAACTCCATGGCCGCCTGGTCGTCGTCGAGCTTGTGGTGCATGAAGGCGATCTCGTACTCCGCCCAGAGATTGCGCTCGAGCTCGTCGGGATCGGCGGTGGCCGGGAAGCGTTCCAGGTAGGCGCGGTAGTAGTCCATCGCACCTTGATAATTCCGCTGACTGCTGGCGTCGCGGGCCGCCTGGAAGTACTCGGGCGCGGTCATCAGCTCGGAGGCGTCCGGCATGGGGGTCTGACAGCCCAGCAGCAGCGCGGCGCCCGCCGCCAGCGGGATGAGCAGCGATCGCAGGAGGCGGCACGTGCGTGCCGGGGCTCGCATCACGCGGCCTCCAGCCGCGCGACGATGTCGTCGGCGAACGCGCTGGTCGAAAGCTGCGTGGCGCCGGTGGTGAGCCGCGCGAAGTCGTAGGTGACGCGCCCGGCGGCGATGGTCTCGGTCAGCGCGCGGTCGATCGCGGCGGCCGCTTCGGTCCAGCCCAGGTGCTCCAGCATCAGCACGCCGGACAGGATCACCGAGCTGGGGTTGACGACGTTCTTGCCGGCGTACTTGGGCGCGGTGCCGTGAGTGGCCTCGAAGATCGCGTGCCCGGTGTGGTAGTTGATGTTGGCTCCCGGTGCGATGCCGATGCCGCCCACCTGCGCGGCGAGCGCGTCGGAGATGTAGTCGCCGTTCAGGTTCATGGTGGCGATGACGTCGAACTCGCGCGGCCGGGTCAGGATCTGCTGCAGGAAGATGTCGGCGATCGCGTCCTTGATGAGGACCCTGCCGTCGGGCACCGTGCCGTCGGCCGGCAGGTCGTCCCAGGCGATCGTCTGTTCGGGGAAGCGCTCCGCGGCCACCTCATAGCCCCAGCCGCGAAAGGCTCCCTCGGTGAACTTCTGGATGTTGCCCTTGTGCACCAGCGTGACGCTGCGGCGCCCGTGCTGCAGGGCGTAGCGGATCGCCGCCTCCACAAGGCGGGCGGTGCCGGTCCTGCTGATCGGCTTGACGCCGATGCCGGAATCCGGCCGGATCTCCCAGCCGAGCTCGTCGCGCACGAAGTCGATGATCCGCTGCGCTTCCGGGGTTCCCGAACTCACCTCGAGGCCGGCGTACACGTCCTCGGTGTTTTCCCGGAAGACGACCATGTCGACGTCCGCGGGCGAGCGTACCGGCGACGGCACGCCCGGAAAGTACTTGACCGGTCTCAGGCAGACGTACAGGTCGAGCCTCTGACGCAGGGCGACGTTGAGGCTGCGAATGCCGGTCCCGACCGGAGTGGTCAACGGACCCTTGATGCCGACCAGGTACTCGCGGAAAGCATCCTCGGTGGCGTCCGGCAGCCAGCTCCCGGTGCGTTCGTTGGCCTTCTCCCCGGCCAGGACCTCCAGCCACTCGATGCGCCGACGGCCGCCATAGGCGGTGGCGACGGCGCCGTCCAGTACGCGCACGGCGGCGGCCCAGATGTCGGGGCCGGTGCCGTCGCCTTCGATGTAGGGGATGATCGGCTTGTCAGGGACCTGCAAGCCGCTCTCGGACATGGTGATCTTCTCGCCCATCAGGAGGCTTAGTATATCACCGGATGCACGATCCCCGATGACTGGTCAGCGAGTGCCGGATCCCATGCCACGTCGCCGCCCGACCGCGGTCCGCAGGTCCCGCCGCTCCCCGGCACGCGGCGCTGCACTCGGACAGGCGGCGCTCGCACTGGCGGCCGCCATCGTGATCGGGAGCTGCGCCCGTCACGAGCTGCTGTGGGTCCCGGACCGGTCCCTGAACGCCGACCTGCAGCAGCTCCGCAGCGAGCTGGAGGGGACCGCCGCCGGCGCCGAGACCGCCGACCGGCGGTACGCGCTGGTCGCGGAGATCGCCCGCACCCTGCGGAGCGGCGGGGAAGCGGGACGCGAGCGGACCTTCCTGACCCTGTACGCCCGGCAGCATCCGCAGGACCCGTACAACGCCGCCCACCTGGTGACCGTCGCGGACTCCTACCTGGAGGGCGGGCAGACACCGCTGGCCGTGCACTACTACCGGCGGGCGCTGCGCAATCTGCCCGATCTGGAAGTGCGCGGGCGATCGCTGCACCGGCACTGCCTGGAGCGCCTGGTGGAGCTCGACGATGCCGTCCGCCACGTCGAGTACTACCGGGAGCTGGTCGAGCGGTTTCCCGAACGCATCGACTTCGGCCTGAGCCTCTACCGTCTCGCGGGTGCGTACGCGGCACGGGGTGACTGGGAGCAGGCTCTGGAGGCGTACGGCACGTTCCTTCGTGCGCCCCCGACCGAGATCCCCGGTCAGCCCGATGCCTATCGGCAGGTGACCGAGCTGATCCGCTTCCATGGCTCCGACAAGTCATGGGTGCGGGCCGATCTGGACACGCTCGTGGCGGAGGCTCGCGCCGCCATCGCCAGCCGTGATGCGCGCGCGCTGCGCCGTCTGCAGGCCGGCGTCAACTTCTTCGCGACGTCGTGGGGGAGCGACGCGACGCTCACTCGACGCTTCAGGTTGGAGGCGTTCTCGATGCGGCGTGTCTACGCCGATGCCGAGTTGCACCCCGATTCCAACGACCGGGAAGCCTTCCTGCGCACGGCGGGATGGACGGCACGGGTCACTACCTGGTATTTTTACTTCCGAAGGGTCGACTACAGCATCGATCCGCGCGTCGACGGCACTTGGGAGTGGGCCGGCATCTACTTTGGCGAGAAGGTGTAGGTTCGAGAGCGTGTAGGTTCTCCCGCCGCCCACCCCGCACCGGACCGGCAGATGCCGGGACGCATAGAGCCCGGGACGCATAGAGGAAAGGATGAGCAACGCAGCAAGGGGAGCCGGCGTGCGCGCGCTCGTGGCGATCGCCGTGCTCATGACCACGGGGATCGTTCCGCTCGCGGCCCAGGAGTGCCGGAACGACTGGCAGGCGTGCGACCACGCGCGCGTCGAGCACTACATCAAGCAGTTCACCAAGCGGAACTGGCGTGGATGGCTGCACGGCGTCTGGGAGCGCTCGTGGATCTACTCCGATCACATCGGCGCTGCAATCGAGCGGCGCGGACTGCCGCAGGAGCTGCGGCTGCTGCCGGTGATCGAGTCGGGTTATCTCCCCGATGCGGTGTCCCCGAGCGGAGCGGTCGGCATCTGGCAGATCACACGCCTCGGGGCGAGCGGCTATCCGTTGCAGATGGATGGCCGGCTCGACGAGCGGCGCGACTTCTGGAAGGCGACAGAGGTCGCGCTGGATACCCTGGCAACGAACCGCGAACGCTTCGGCGACTGGCTGCTCGCGATCGCGGCGTACAACGCAGGCCCGGGCGGGGTGCAGCGGGCGATCGACCGCGCCGGCACCAGGGATTTCTGGGAGTTGCGCCGATCGGGCGCGTTGCCGGAGCAGACGGCGGAGTTCGTGCCCCGCTTCCTGGCGGCCGTTCGCGTCTTCTCGGAGCCGGAGCGCTACGGTCTTCCGGAGCTCGAGCCGATCACCTGGGTTCGCGTCGGAGCCGGCGGCCGGGCCGACCTGCGCAAGCTGGCCGCGCACACGGGTATGGACCTCGATCTGCTGCGGACCGCAAATGCGGAGCTCGGCTCGGTGTTCACGCCGAACGACGCCCGCGTCGAGCCGGCGGTGATCGCATCGAGCGACACGCGTGCCGCGGACCTGCACGGATACTGGCTGAAGGTCCCGGCCGACCACGCCGAGCAGGTGCGGGCCCTCCTGGCGGAGCGCACGCAGCTGTTCGACTTCATCGAGCACGTGATCCGCGCCGGAGAGACCTTCTGGGCACTCGCGAAACGCTACGGAAGCAGCGTCGACCTGATCGTCGACGAGAATCCGGGGCTGCACCCGCAACGGCTGCGCCCCGGTCAGACTGCGGTTGTCCCGCTGCTGGCCGTCACTCCGGTGGCCGTCACTCCGGTGGCGATGCCGTCGGGCGTGACGGTCGAACACCGGGTTCGGCCGGGAGAGACGCTATGGGTCCTGGCGCTCCGGTATGGCAGCAGCGTCGAGCGGATCCTCGGTGAGAATCCGGGCGTGAATCCGCGGCGGCTGCGGCCGGGCCTGACCGTGGTCATCCCGCTGCCGGGTTCCGTGCCGGACGTGGACTCGCCGGGCGTCGGGCCTCCGTGGATGGCGCAGGCGGGGTCCGGCGCCGTGCACGTCGTCGAGCACGGCGACTCGCTGTGGGATATCGCGCGCGCCCACGGGGTGACCGTGGAGGCGCTGGCGGCCAGCAACGGCCGGTCGCCGAACGACATCATCAAGCCTGGCGAAACCCTTATCGTGCAGGCCGGCGGTACGCTGTCGAGCGCCTGATGGAGGGGTCCGCGCCGTCGGGGGTGGCCGCAAGGCAGACCCGGACGGCGCGCCCGCTTGCCCTGATCGCCCTGCTGCCGGTGATCATGGCGCTTCTGGCGGCGTGCGGGGAACGGCGCGTAGGCTGGGGCGTGGTGCTCTGGGCACCGCAACCGGGCGTCGACGGATCGGTGCTCTCCATCAGTGGCGAGTCGGACATCCAGGACGTCTACCGCTATGCCGACGCCGAAACGGTCCGCGAGATTGCCCGCTGGCGGGTGAGACTGTTCACCGACCGGCAGCAGGCGGAAGCGTTCGCAGCCTCCTACCGCGACCTGGTCCACACCTTCGGCTACGCCGCGCGGATCGGCTTGCCGATCCGGGAAGCGGCCGACGCCCGTTCGGCCCTGCTCTACCGTCTGCGCGAGGGCGAGGCCGTCAAGATCATCGGCCGCGGGGAGGGCCCGGTGACGGTCGGCGACTACAGCAACTTCTGGTATCAGGTGCTCACCGCCGACGGCACGCAGGGGTTCACGTTCGGGGAGTTCCTGCTGCTGTTCGAGACCGGAGAGGATCCGCAGGCGGCGGCCGACCGGCTGCTCGGCGAAGAGGCGGAGCTGGAGCGCATCACCGGTGTCGCGTGGCGCCCGCAGTACTACGCGGACATGCTGCTCCGCCGGCGGATCGATCTCACGCGGCTGAACGACACGTACGGGTTCACGGTAGAGCCGGGCAGCCGGACCGTCCCGACGGCGGGGGAGGTTCTGCCGCAGGGTGCCGGCGGGCTGGCGCGCATGCGACTGCCGGAGCTGGATCTGGCGTTCGCATTCGACCGGATCGATCGCATTGGCGAGGAGGTGTTCGTCCTGCACGGCAGCGGCGTCCGGATCGTCTCGGAAACCGAGGGGAGCATCATGGTCTCGTTCCAGCATGAAGGACGGCTGCAGACGCAGAAGTTCGTCGTCCTCGACGCCGACGTGCAGGATCTGATCGCTGCCGAGCGGGAGCGCCGGGACAGGATCTACGAAGCGCTGCGCGAAAGCGGGCCGACGCTGCGGTCGAGCGCCTACGGCGAGGTCCTGCTGGAGCCGTCGCAGCGGTTCCGCTGGAGCGGCTTCGAGCGGTTGGTCCCGGGCGTCATCCCCGCCGACGCGGCGGGAACCGGAACCGTCACCCTGAGGCTGCACCTGTCGCGGCCGCTGCGCGCCGAGTACTCCGGCGCGCTCACCATGGCGTTTGATCGCGGCGGCGAAACAGCGCCGCCGGCGGCGGTCACTTTCGTCTACACGCGTGACGAAGAGGGGATCCGGATGGCTCTGGCGGGCGACATCGATGAAGAGCAACTCCTGGTGCTGGGCACCGCGGCCCCGCCGCTGGTGATCTACTTCCGGTTCGCGGGCTGACGTGGCTGCCGTCACCCTGGAAGGGGTCAGCGTCGCCTACGGCGCGCAGACGGTGCTCGCCGGCGCAAGCACCACGCTGGCACGGGGAGACCGTGTCGCCCTGGCCGGTCCCAACGGCAGCGGCAAGAGCACGCTGCTGCGCGTGGCCGCCGGCGAGCTTCCCCCGGACGCCGGCAGCGTGCGCCTGCAGCGCGGCGCGCGGGTGTGCTACCTGCCGCAGTCCGGGTCCGGCGACGACGCGGCCAGGTCCGGGCGGACGGTCGTCCAGGAGCTGGAGCGTGCGTTCACCGACCTGCACGCGGTGGCGGCCGAGGCCACGGCGCTGGAGGGACGCATGGCCGACGGAGATGACGTCGAGGAGGTGCTCACCGCGTACGGGGAGCTCCTCGAACGGCTGGAGCGCGGCGGCTACCACGAGCGCGACCGTGAGATCGGCGTCGTCATGCGCGGCCTGGGGTTCGAGGAATCGGACCGCGACCGGCCGGTGAGCGAGCTGTCCGGCGGCTGGGAGATGCGGGTCGCGCTGGGCCGCGTGCTGCTGAGCCGCGCCGACCTGCTGCTCCTCGACGAGCCCACCAACTACCTGGACCTGCCGGCGCGCGAATGGCTGGAGGGCTTCCTGGCGCGCGGCGAAGGCGGCTTCATGGTGGTCGCCCACGACCGCGAGTTCCTGGATCGCTGCTGCCAGAGCGTGCTGGAGATCCGCGACGGCCGGCTCCGCTCCTACGCGGGCGGCTACTCCGACTTCGAGCGGGCGCGGGCCGAGCAGGTCCGCGCCGACGCCAAGGCGTACGACCTGCAGCAGGAAGAGATCGAACGGATCGAGGCGTTCATCCGCCGCTTCCGCGCCACCGCCTCCAAGGCGCGCCTGGTGCAGAGCAGGATCCGCTACCTGGAGAAGCTGCCTCGCCGCGAGCGGCCGGTGCAGGCGCCGACCATCAAGCTGTCGCTGCCCGATCCGCCGCGCAGCGGCAAGGTGCCGCTGACCTGCGCCGGGTTGGCAAGGCGCTACGGCGACCTGCAGGTGTACGCGGGCGTCGACCTGGAGGTGGAGCGCAACGACCGGCTGGCCGTGGTCGGCAAGAACGGCGCCGGCAAGTCCACGCTGATGCGGGCCCTGGCCGGCGCAGAGGAGCCGAGCGCCGGCTCGATCAGGCGGGCCGTGGGCCTGCGGCAGGCGTACTTCGCGCAGGATCAGGAGCGGCAGCTCGATCCCGGGCTGACGGTGCTGGAGACGGTTCAGGCCGCCGCGGCCGCCGACCAGCAGCAGAAGGTCCGCGACCTGCTTGGCGCCTTCCTGTTCAACGCGGACGATGTCGACAAGCCGGTGGGCGTGCTGTCCGGCGGCGAGCGCGTGCGCGTGGCGCTGGCGCGCCTGCTGCTGCAGCCGATCAACCTGCTGCTGCTGGACGAGCCCACCAACCACCTGGACATCGTCTCCACCGAAGCGCTGGCGCGCGCCCTGGAGCAGTACCGGGGAACGCTGATCGTGGTCTCGCACGACCGCGCGTTCCTGCGCCGGCTGGTCACCGGCGTCCTGGAGGTGGACCGCGGCGGCGCCCGCCTGTACCCCGGCGACTTCTCCTACTACGAATGGAAACGGAAGAACGAGGATGAGGACGCCCCGGCTCGCGCCACCGACCGGCGCAGGAGCCGGGACCGCACCAGGGAGAAGCCGCAGCCCCGGTCGCGGGCTGCCAGCGAGGATCGGGTGCTGGAGGAGCTGGAGGAGCTGGAGCAGCAGCGGATACGGATCGAGGCGGACCTGGCGCGCGAGGACACGTGGCGCGACGGGCAGGCGATGCGCGAGCTGAAGCGGTCGCTGGCCCGCAACCGGGAACGGGAGCACGAGTTGACGAGCTCGCTCTCGTCCGATTGAAGCCGGGGGAGTAGATTATCCGCACGACGCCATGAACGAACCGTTTCACGCGTACGACATTCGCTCGGTGTACGGCGCGGGCATCGACGTGCCGGTGGCATACCGGATCGGCCGCGCGCTGGCCCGGCACCTGGATGCCGAGCGCTACCTGCTCGGCCACGACGCGCGCACCCACTCGCCGGCGCTCAGTGAAGCCCTGGCGCGCGGGCTTGCCGCCGAAGGGCGGCGCGTGGCAAGCGTCGGCCTCACGACCACGCCGGCGCTCCACTTCCTGCAGATCGAGGCCGGCTGTGACGCCGGCGTGATGGCGACCGCCTCGCACAACCCGCCCCAATACCATGGCTTCAAGGTCTTCGACGGCACCGGCGGATCGGTGAGCTACGACAAGGGACTGTCGCGCGTGGAGGCGTTGCTGGCCGAGGTCGAAGGCGAGGAGGCCGGCGCCGCCCGGCCGCTTCCGGAGCCCGCGCCGTCCGTGGACGGGTACGTCGACCTGGTAGCCACGGCCGCGGAGGGGGCACCGTTGGCGCCGGTCGTGGTGGACGTGTCCAACGGCTCGGCCGGAGCGCTGACGCAGGCGGTGTCCGACCGGCTGGGCGGCTTCGTCACGGTGCTCAACGGCCAGCCGGACGGCACGTTCCCGGCGCACCCGCCCAACCCGCTGGAGGAGGCCAGCCTGTGCGACATCGCGCCGGCGGTGCGCGCCGGCGACGCGGCCTTCGGGGCGATCCTCGACGGCGACGGCGACCGGGTGATGTTCGTCGACGAGCGCGGCGAGGTGGTGGCCGCTCCCTTCAGCGGCGCCCTGCTGGCCCGGGAGATGCTGAGGCGCCATCCGGGAGCCGCGATCGTGCACGACCTGATCGCCTCGCGCGTGTTCGCCGAGGAGATCGCCGCCGCCGGCGGCCGCGCGGTGCGCGCGGCGGTGGGCTACACCCACCTGTACGACGCGATGGTGGAAGCGGACGCCGTGTTCGGCTGCGAGACCTCGGGACACCTGTACTTCCGCGTCTCCGATTCCTTCTTCACCGAGTCGGCGCTGTACGCGATCGTGATGATGGCGGCGCTCCTGGCACGCGGCGGGCAGCCGCTGTCGGCGCTGGCCGCGCCACTGCGCAGCCGCTACGCGCAGTCGGCGGAGATCAACCTGCCGGTCGGCGCCCGCGAGGAGGCGCTGGCGGCGATGGAACGCATCCGGCACCGCTACCGCGACGCGGAGCTCGACACCCTGGACGGGCTGTCGGTGGCGTACGGCCACGTCTGGTTTACCATTCGCCCGAGCAATACGGAGCCGCTGCTGCGGCTGCGCCTGGAAGGGCGCAACGCCGACACGGTGGCGGCCACGCTCGCGGAGGTGCGCGCCGTCATCGAAGGAAGGGAACGATGAAGATCCGATACAACGCGCCGGTGGTGTTGAGCTACGCGGTCGCGGCCGCGGTCGTGATGGTGATCGACCAGATCGCGGGCGCGCAGTTCGCGGAGAGGAACTTCGCCATTCCCGGCAGCCTGGCCGGCTCGGCGCCGCTCGGCTACCTGCGGTTGATCACCCACGTGCTCGGGCACGCCAACTGGGCGCACCTGCTCGCCAACTTCGCGCTGATCCTCCTGATCGGGCCGATCCTGGAGGAGAAGTACGGCTCCTGGCCGCTGCTGCTGATGATGGCGATCACGGCGCTGGCCACCGGCGGCCTGAACGTGCTGTTCCTGTCCACCGGCCTGATGGGCGCCAGCGGCATCGTCTTCATGATGATCCTGCTGAGCTCGTTCACGAACATCCGCTCCGGGGAGATCCCGCTCACCTTCGTGCTGGTGGTCCTGATGTACCTGACGCGCGAGGTGTTCGCCGCCGTCACCGAGGATTCGATCTCGCAGTTCGCCCACATCGCCGGGGGCATCTGCGGCAGCCTGTTCGGCTTCGCTATCACCCGCGCGGCGCCGCAGCTCGTGCAGCCGGCCGAGCCGACAGACCACCTGGAGGAGTGACCATGAGCCCGCGCTACGACGCCGACACTCTGCGCACCTTCGCCGCCGACGTGATCCGCGCCTTGGGCGGCTACGCCGAGCACGCCGAGATCGTCGCCCGCCACCTGGTGCTGGCCAACCTGGTCGGCCACGATTCGCACGGCGTGTTCCGCCTGCCGCAGTACGCGGACTTCCTGGACCGCGGCCACATCGACCCGGCGGCGCGTCCGACCGTGGAGCGCGAGACGCCGTCGACGGCCGTGATCGACGGCCACAACACCTGGGGCCACGCGGTCGCGGAGCTCGCCACGCAGATCGCCGCGGCCAAGGCGGACCGCACCGGCATGGCCGCGGTCGGCGTGCGCAATGCCTTCCACGTCGGCCGGGCCGGCGCCTACCCGGCCATGCTGGCCGAGCAGGGGCTGATCGGGCAGATCTTCTGCAGCGCAGAGGGATCGGCCTACATCGCTCCGTGGGGCGGCACCGAGCGGCGGCTCGCCACCAACCCGATCGCCATCGCCGTCCCCACGAGCGGCGAGCCGATCCTGGTCGACATGACCACCAGCGTGGTGGCCGAAGGCAAGGTGAAGCTGGCGCTCACCGCCGGCAAGACGCTGCCGCCGGGCTGGATCCTGGACAAGGACGGCGAGCCGAGCACCGACCCGGAGGACCTCTACGCCGACGGCACGCTGCTGCCGCTCGGTGGGAGCGTCGGGCACAAGGGGTACGGACTGTCGGTCATCGTCGACCTGCTCGGCAGCGTCCTCAACGGGGGTGCGCCCGGCATGATGGGGCCGATCCTGCACAACCACTTCCTGCTGCAGGCGTTCGACCCGGCGACGATCACGGACCGCAGCGCGATGGAGGCGGCGCAGGAACGCTACTTCGAGTACCTGCGCTCGTCGCGGAAACGGGCCGGCGTGACGGAGATCCTGCTGCCCGGAGAGCCGGAGCAGCGTTCCATGGCCGACCGGCAGGCGAACGGCATCCCGCTCGACGCCGGCGTGATCAGCTCGCTCGACGAGCTCTGCGCGCGGCTGTCCGTCACCCCCTTGGCGGAGCGCACGTAGCCGACAGCGGTCGACATCCACGCGGGATGCCCGTCAGCCCAGCAGCAGCTCGCCCACCAGGGCCAGGGCGAATCCCAGGACCGCGCCGAGCGGCGGCGACCAGTGGCGTTCCAGCCGCGCCTGCGGCGCGATGTCCTGGAACGTCAGGTAGAGGATGCCCCCCGCGGCGAACAGCATGATCGCGCCCAGAATCGCGTCCCGATCGGCCAGCCAGAACCAGCCGACCGCCCCGCACACCGGCCCCAGCAGCGCGAGCAGCAGCATGCGGCGCAACGCGACGCCGGGACGGACGTTGCCGGACAGCTCCCGCCACGCGTTGAAACCCTCCGGCAGGTTCTGCAGCCCGATCAGCAGCGCCAGCACGACGGCGCCGTCGGCGCCGGCCGCGAACATGCCGCCGAGGGCCAGCGACTCCGGCAGGAAGTCGGCCCCCATGGCGATGAACTGCGGCGCCGAGCGGTGCCGCTTCGCCTGCACGCGGTCCAGCGCCATGAACGCCGCGCCGCCGCCCAGCAGCAGGACCGTGGCCACCAGCGGATGCGACAGGCGGGCGGCCCCCTCCGGTACCAGCACCAGGGCGACGGCGCCCACCAGCACTCCGCCGCCGAAGGCGATCACGAAGTGCCGGAACTCCTGCTCCAGCCAGCGCGGCCCGATGTGCTTGATCGCGGCCAGGCCGGCGCCCACCGGTATACAGGCGCCGGCCAAGGCCGTCCACAGCAGCAACTCGGCCAGGCGCCCCATCAGGCGCGCGCCGGTTGACCGCGCAACGGACAAGCTCTCAGCATGGGCAGTCGTGAGTGAGCCTATCGTAACGAATGCAGAGCCCGTGCCGGAGCGTGCCAGGATCGCGGTGATCGGCGCCGGCATCGTCGGCAATTGCCTGGTCGCCCACCTGGCGGAGCTGGGCTGGGAGGACCTGGTCCTGATCGACAAGGGACCGCTGCCCAACCCGGGCGGCTCCACCGGCCACGCGTCCAACTTCATCTTCCCCACCGACCACGGCCGCGAGATCGCCATGCTGACGCTGGAGAGCCAGCGCCAGTACGAGGAGCTGGGGGTGAACACCACCTGCGGCGGCGTCGAGGTCGCGCGCACCGAGGAGCGCATGGAGGAGTTGCGCCGGCGCATGACCTCGGCGCGTTCCTGGGGCATCGAGGCGGAGTTGCTGACGCCGGACGAGGTGGTCGCACGCATTCCGTACGTGGACGGCGCCGTGATCAAGGGCGGCTTCTGGATGCCGGCCGTGTCGGTGGTGGACTCGGTGAAGGCCGGCACCATCATGCGCGAGCGCGCCCTGGCCAAGGGCGTGCTGACCGTGCTGGACAATACCGAGGTCACCGGGCTGGAGATCGAGCCCCGCGCGTTCGGCCGGCCGCGCATCCGCACGGTCGTGACCGGCCGCGGCGCGATCGAGGTGGAGCAGGTGGTGGTCGCCTGCGGCGTGTGGAGCCCGCGCGTGGCGGCCATGGCCGGCGCCAGCATCCCGCTCACGCCGGCCGTGCACCAGATGGCCGACATGGGCCCGATCGACCTGATGAAGAAGACCGGCAACGAGATCGGCTATCCGATCGTGCGCGACATGGACGTGTTCATGTACGAGCGGCAGAGCCACGAGGCGATGGAGGTCGGATCCTACGCGCACCGCCCGATCCTGGTGCGCCCGGACGACATCCCTTCCCTGGCGGAGGCCGAGCGCTCGCCCACCGAGATGCCGTTCACGGGCGACGACTTCGCCCCGCAGCTCGGCCACGCGCGCGAGATCATGGGCGAGCTCCTCTCCGGCTCCGAGATGCAGTACGCCGTGAACGGCCTGCTCTCCCTCACCCCGGACACGCAGCAGGTGCTGGGCGAGACCGCGGAGGTCGAGGGGCTCTGGTCGGCGGCGGCGGTCTGGATCAAGGAGGGTCCGGGCACCGCGCGGCTGATCGCCGAGTGGATGACCCACGGCTACCCGCGCCTGTGCGACCCGCACGGCTCGGACATCACCCGCTTCTACGCGCACGAGCGCACGGAGCGCCACATCCGCGCGCGCGCGGACGAGCACTTCAACAAGACCTACGGCATCGTCCATCCGCGCGAGCAGTGGGCGAGCGAGCGCGGCATGAACCGCGCCCCGTTCCACGACCGCACCGCCGCGCTCGGCGCCGAGCTGTACGACGCGCGCGGCTGGGAGCGCCCGCAGTGGTACGCGTCGAACGCCGACCTGGTGGAGCGCTACGGCGTGCCCGACCGCCCGCACGAGTGGGACCGACGCTGGTGGTCGCCGATCATCAACGCCGAGCACCTGCACTTGCGCGAGAAGGTCGGCATCGTCGACCTGAGCGCGTTCCAGCTCTTCGACGTCTCCGGGCCCGGCGTGGTGCCCTACCTGGAGCGGCTGACGGTCAACAAGTGCGACCGGCCGCCGGGCAGCTCGATCTACACCCCGCTGCTCACCCCGGACGGCGGCATCCGCGCCGACCTGACCATCCAGCGGCTGGCCGCCGACCGCTTCCGGATCGTCACCGGCGCCTTCGACGGCGCCCGCGACGAGGTGTGGTTCCGCCGCCACCTGCCGGACGACGGCTCGGTGCAGTTCGAGAACCGGTCCTCGGCGCTGTGCACGATCGGCGTGTGGGGACCGGACGCGTGCGCGCTGCTCGGCGGCATCACGGACACCGGCCTGTCGCAGGCGGAGTTCCCCTACGGGACGCTGCGGGAGGCGATCATCGACGGCGTGCCGGTGACCATGCTGCGCATCTCCTACGTGGGCGAAGGCGGCTTCGAGATCACCACGGCCATGCAGCACGGCGTGCGCCTGTGGGATGCGCTGTGGGAAGCGGGACGCCCGCTCGGCGCCCGGCCGGTCGGCATCGGCGTCTACGGCACCACCGGCCGCATGGAGAAGGGCTACCTGTTGATGGGCTCGGACCTCACCGCGGAGTACTCGCCGGTGGAGGCCGGCCTGGCCCGCCCGCGCGTGAAGCGCGACGACTTCATCGGCAAGCAGGCCTACCTGAAGGCGCGCGCCGACGGCCCGCTGGTGACGATGTGCGCGCTGACCATGGACGACCATGCCGGCACGGCCGGCATCGACCGCTTCCCGACCGGCGGCAACGAACCGATCCTGACCCTGGACGGTGAGCGCATCGCCGACGCGCACGGCCGCGAGTCGCGCGTGACCTCGGCCGGCATGGGGCCTTCGGTGGGCACATACCTGCTGTTCGCCTACCTGCCGCCCGAGCACGCGGCGGCCGGAACCCGCCTGCAGGTGCTGTACATGAACGAGCCCTTCCCGGTGACCGTCGCCCCCGGTCTGGCCCTGTTCGATCCGGCCGACAGCCGCATGAAGGCATGAGTTCCCGGCCGCGCCGGCGGCGTTGACCCGTGGCAGATCAGTCCATCGAGCAGACCGAGGCTCAGATCGAGCAGGCTGCGGCCCTGCAGGCTCACCTGGCCGGCGACCGCCATCGGCCCCGCTACCACTTCATGCCGCCGGCGGCGTGGATGAACGACATCAACGGCGCGCTGTTCTGGCGCGGGCGCTACCACATCTTCTACCAGATCAACCCGCACGGCGCGTATTGGCACCGCATCCAGTGGGGTCACGCCTCCAGCGTCGACCTCGTGCACTGGGTGCACCACCCGGTGGCGCTTGAGCCGGACCCCGACGGGCCCGACCGCGTCGGCTGCTTCAGTGGCGGCGCCCTGGTCAGCAGGGAGGGCGTGCCGACGCTCATCTATTTCGGCAACCCCGACGGCGTGTGCATCGCCCAGAGCGACGACGATCTGCTGATCCGCTGGACCAGGCATCCGGCCAACCCCGTGATCCCGCAGCCGCGTGAGGGCGATGCGGACTTCGGCCGCTACGAGGTTCACGACCCCTGCGCGTGGCTGGACGGCGACACCTACTACGCGGCGGTCAACCGCCGCCATCCGAACGGCGAGGGTGACGGCGCGTACCTGTTCAAGTCGCGGGACCTGCGCACCTGGCAGTTCGTCGACACCTTCTACCGGTCACGCCGCGAGTGGACGGAGGCGGACGAGGACTGTGCCGTCCCCGACTTCTTCCCGCTCGGCGACCGCCACATGCTGCTGTTCTGCAGCCATCTGCAGGCCACCCAGTACTACTTGGGCGAGTTGCGCGGGGAGCGGTTCCATCCCCGCGTGCACGGCCGCATGAGCTGGGAGGGGGGCCAACTGGGCGGCCCTCGCACGCTGCTGGATGGCTCCGGGCGGCGCATCTTCTTCGACTGGGTGCGAGAGATCCGCGGCGAGGAGCGCGAACGCGCGGCCGGCTGGTCGGGCGTGATGACGCTGCCGCGCATCCTCGGGCTGGCCGCCGACGGCACCCTGACCATGGAGCCCGCGCCCGAGGTGGAGCGGTTGCGCAACCGCCACCGCCGCCGGCAGTCGCTTTCTGTCGCGGGCGGAGCGGACACGCTCGTTTCCGGCATCGCCGGAGACACGCTGGAGCTGGCGCTGGAGATCGACGCGGGAGGGGCGCCCGAGGTGGGCGTCGCGGTGCGCTGCTCGCCCGACGGAGCGGAGCGGACCGCGGTGACCTACGACGCCCGCGCCGGGGTGATCCGGGTCGACGTGAGCCGCTCTTCGCTGGACCGCCGGATCGTCTACCACCGCTACCGGACGAGCAACAACGGCCGCGCGCGGATGGCCACACTGCCGGCGAGCGAACGCACGGTCACCGCTCAGGAAGCGCCGTTCCGTCTGGCCGCGGGGGAGCCGCTCAAGCTGCGCCTGTTCCTAGCCCGCATAGCTCACCAAGGAGGATAGACACGGGGTGGTATTTGTGGTATTT
>JAPPKD010000097.1 GCA_028820215.1 Spirochaetaceae bacterium
TGTTTCTCCCATGCCAACGCCGGTCCGACCCGGCCGGTGGGGAAGCTTGACAAGCCCGTTCAGGTATCCAATATTTAGTTCGTTCATGGAACGAACTATGAGGAACGCCGCGTGAGCCGCGCCGCGCGCATCTCCCGAGGCATCTCCCTGCGCATGGTCATGGAAGCCGTGATCCAGGGCGGTCCGATCTCTCGTGCGAGCATCGCCAGGCAGACCGGCCTGT
This sequence comes from Spirochaetaceae bacterium, assembly GCA_028820215.1. The sequence goes on from JAPPKD010000097.1 coordinate 224, forward strand.
CCAAGCAGACCACGTCGGAAATCGCCCGCATCCTGGAGGCCGACGGCTGGATCCAGGAGACCGGCCGCACCAGCGGCCACGTGGGCCGGATGGCCACCACCTACGAGGTGGTGCCGGACGCGGCCCTGTTCGCGGCCGTCGACCTGGGCGGCACCAAGGCGCGCACGGCGATCGCCGACCTCTCGTGCCGGATCGTCGCCGAGGAGGTGGAGCCGACCGCGCCGCGGGGCGGCCGGCACGTACCGCACCAGATCGCCCGCATGTGCCGCGCCGCGGCGCGCCGGCAGGACATCCCCTTCGAGCGCGTGCGCGTCGCCGTCGTCGGCGTCCCGGGGGTCCCGGAGCGGGACTCCGGCCGCATCATGATGGCGCCGAACATCGCCGGCCTCGACGCGTTCGACTTCGCCTCCGAGCTGGAGGACGCCCTGGACATGGAGGTCCACGTCGAGAACGACGTAAACCTCGCCGTGCAGGGCGAGAACTGGCTCGGCGCGGGCGGCGGCGCGGACAACCTGGCGTTCATCGCGCTGGGGACCGGCATCGGCGCCGGTCTCGTCCTGGGCGGCCAACTGGTACGCGGCGCCGCCGGCGCGGCCGGCGAGCTGGGCTTCCTGCCCTTCGGCACCGGTGCGCTGAGCCAACACGCGCAGGCGGAAGGCGCGCTCGAACGCATCGTCGCCACCGACGGAATCCGCAGCCGCTACCAGGAGCGCTCGGGCCGGCAGGCGACCGTGCCTGAGATCTTCGACCGCGCCGACCGCGGCGACACGGATGCCGCGGGCGTGCTCGACGAGACCGCCGAGTACCTGGCGCGGGCGATCGTCGCCCTGTGCGCGCTGGCCGATCCCGGCACGGTGATCCTCGGCGGCTCGATCGGGGCGCGCGTCGAGCTGGTGGGACGCGTGCGCGCGCTGCTCGCCGGCGCCGTGCCCACTTCCGTCCGCATCGAGCCGAGCGCGCTCGGCGCGCGGGCGACCATCGCCGGCGCCGCCGCCGTCGCGCTCGGCCACCTGCACAACACCCTGTTCGGGCCGGACGTGCCCGAAGCGGACATCACGCTCCCGCCCGCGCACATCATCGCCTTCTCGGATGGTGAAGAACCCGCCGCCGGCAGCGCCGAGGCCGGCGACGGCGATCCGGGCCGCGGCCGCACGGGCAGCGAGGCGCTCCGATGACGATGAGCGCCGCGGCCCCGCCCTGTCCGCCACACGCGCGTCAGACCGAACGAAGGAGGACGACCCGTGTGCACCTGAATCCTGCGCCGACCACCGGGCTGCCGACGGCCCGACACATCCGAAGACTCGACCGAAGGAGGACCATGACATGTCCACGCATCTGATCCTGATCCGACGGCTTGCCGTGCTCGCCGTCGCCGCCGCGGCCCTCGTCGCCGCGCTGCCGGCCATGGCGGAGACCATCGGCCCGCAAGGGGAATCGGCGACCCCGTCGCAGACCGTGACCGTCTCCGACGACGGCACCGCACAGCTCAAGGGAGGCGGCCACACCGCGGCGCTGCTGTGGCACGACCAGTCGGACTTCACGAACGCCGTCACCGCCGGCGCGACCGACGAGTTCACCCGGCTGGGAATCGAGGTGATCGCCACCACCAACGCCGCCTTCGACGCGGCCAAGCAGCGCAGCGACATCGAGACCGCGCTGGTCAAGCAGCCCAGCATCATCCTGTCGCTGCCGCTCGATCCGGTGACCTCCGCGGAGGCGTTCCGGGCGGCGGTCGCCGACGGCGTGAAGCTGGTGTTCCTGTCGAATCTTCCGAACGGCTACGTGCACGGCGTCGACTACGCCGCGATCGTCACCGACGACCTGTTCCAGATGGGCAAGCAGGCGGCGGACGCCCTCGCCGAGGCCATGGGCGGCTCGGGCACGGTCGGCTGGATCTTTCACGACGCCGCCTACTACGTCACCAACCAGCGCGACAACGCCTTCAAGACCACGATCGAGAACGACTATCCGGACATCACCATCGTCGCCGAGCAGGGCATCAGCGATCCGGCCCGCGCCGAGGAGATCGCCAACGCCATGTTGCTGCGCCATCCCGACCTGGGCGGCGTCTACGTCACCTGGGCAGGCCCGGCCGAGGGGGTGCTGGCATCGCTGCGCGCGGCCGGCAACAAGACCACCCGGATCGTCACCCTCGACCTGAGCGAGCCGATCGCGCTCGACATGGTGCAGGGCGGCAACGTCGTGGCCATCGTCGCCGACGAGGCCTACGAGCTGGGCCGCGCGATGGCGGCCGCCGGCGCACGGGCGCTGCTCGGCGAACCGACGCCGCCGTTCGTGGTCGCGCCCGCGATCACGGTCAACGCGGACAACGTCGCCGAAGGCTGGCAGACGTCCCTGAACCGCGATGCACCGAAGAGCGTCCTGGAGGCGAGCTAAGATAGGGCGACCTCGACCTGCCCCGGCCGGACACGGACCGCGTGCCCGGCCGGGGCGGCCGCGGACGCTGAGGCTTGAGCGGGGAGGCCGAGGTTGAGCGGGAGGACGGAAAGCATCATGGCCGGCCGGCTGCGACGCGCGATCGCCTTCGATCCGCGCAACTACGTAGTCTACCTCGGCTTCCTGGCGATCTTCGTCTTCTTCACCGTGACCCTGGGCCAGTACGGCTTCGCCAGCGTCCGCAACCTGTCCAACATCGTCCTGCAGACCGCGCCGGCGACGGTGCTGGCGGTCGGCGTGGTGTTCGTGCTGTCGGCGGGCGAGATCGATCTGTCGTTCGGCTCGATCGTCGCCGTGGCGGCGCTGGCCGCCTCGGTGGTCATGGGCGAGCAGCCCATGGCGCTCGGGATCATCGCCGGCCTGGGGGCCGGCATCCTGATCGGACTGCTGAACGGCGCGCTGGTCGCATACGTGCGGCTGCCCTCCTTCCTGGTGACGCTGGCCACCCTCGGGCTGTTCGCCGGGGTGGCGCGGGCGATGACCAACCTGCGCTCCATTCCCGTGACCAACGACGCGTTCACGGGGTTCTTCGGATCGGGGTCGCTGGCCGGCATCCCGTCGCTGGTGCTGTGGACGGTGGCGGTGGTGGCCGCCGGCCACTTCGTCTACCGGGAGACCCGGCTGGGCGCGCACGTGCTGGCGACCGGCGACAACCCGCGCGCGGCCGAGGCGGCCGGCATCAACGTGCCGCGCGTGCGCCTGACCGTGCTGGCCATCAGCGGCGGCTGCGCCGGGCTCGCCGGGCTGCTGTACGCGGGCCGGCTGCAGGCGGCGAAGTACACGCTCGGCGAGAGCGACCTGATGACCGTGCTCGCCGCCGTCATCGTCGGCGGCACGCTGCTCTCAGGCGGCAAGGGCTCGGTCGTCGGCGCGCTGGTCGGGTCGCTGCTCATGGGCATGCTGAACAACGGCCTCATCCTGATGGGGCTCTCGGTCTCCGAACAGATGATCGTGCGCGGCCTGATCATCCTCGGCGCGGTGGCCGTGTCCCTGCGGGAGACGAACCGGTGAGCACGGGGAGGAAGCGATGTTTCTGAACGTCCTCCGACGCCGCAACCCGGACCTGGTGGAGGCGGCGATCGCCCTGCACCAGGCGGGCCGCATACCCGCGAACTGCTACGTCCTCGACCTGGACGCGGTGGAGGACAACGCGCGCGCGTTCAAGGAGCGCGCGGACACGCTCGGCCTCGCCGTGTTCGCGATGACCAAGCAGGTCGGACGCAACAGCGGCTTCTGCCGGGCGCTGCAGCGCGGCGGCATCGACCGCGCGGTGGCCGTCGACATGGCATGCGCGCGCCCCGTCCGGGCGGCCGGCATGCGCGTCGGGCACCTCGGCCACCTGGTGCAGGTGCCGCGCTTCGAGGCGGACGCCGCCGCCCGCGACATCGCGCCGGACTACTGGACGGTGTTCAGCGAAGCCAAGGCGAGCGAGGCGGCCGGCGCCGCGCACCGGGCAGGCCGCACCCAGAAGCTGCTCGCCCGCATCCAGGCCGCGGGCGACACCTTCTACCGCGGGCACGAGGGCGGCTTCGATGCGGCCGAGATCGCCGCGGTGGCGGCCGAGCTGGATGCCCTGGACGGCGCCCGCTTCGCCGGGATCACCACCTTTCCCGCGCTGCTGTTCGACCACGAGACCGGGACCGTCTCCCCCACTCCCAACCTGGCCACCCTGAGCCGTGCGCGTGAGGCCCTGGAGCGAGCCGGCTACCCCGGCATCGAGATCAATGCGCCCGGCACCACGTCGGCGGTCGTGCTGCAGGCGCTGGCCGGCGCCGGGGCGACGCAATGCGAGCCGGGCAACGGTCTGCACGGCACCACGCCCCTGCACGCCATCCGGGACCTTCCCGAGGTCCCGGCCATGCTCTACGTGACCGAGGTGTCGCACCTGCACGGCGGGCGCGCCTACGCGTTCGGCGGCGGGCTCTACATCGACCCGGTGTTCCCGGACTACCAGGTGAGGGCGCTCGTCGCGGCCGAGCCGACGGTCGCCGACGCGGCGCTGGCCGACGTGGAGATGCCCGCGGCCGCGGCCATCGACTACTACGCGATGGTCGATGCCGGCGGGCGCGTGCGGCCCCGCCCCGGCGACTCGGTCGTGTTTTGCTTCCGCGCGCAGGCCTTCGTGACCCGAGCGTACGTGGCCGGCGTCACCGGGGTACGGAGCGGCGACCCGGCGGTGGAGACGCTCGAGAACGGCTTCGGCCGGACGGAGCCGTGGCCGGCATGAGCACCGCTGCCGCGACGGCCCCGGTCCTGAGCCTGCGGAACATCCGCAAGACCTTCGGCGGCGTGGTGGCGCTGGAGGATTTCTCGCTCGATCTGCATCCCGGCCGGATCGTGGCGCTGGTCGGCGACAACGGCGCCGGCAAGTCGACGGTGGTCAAGGTCATCTGCGGCGTGCATGCGCCGGACTCCGGCGCGATGCTGCTGGACGGGCAGCCGGCCTCGTTCCGGGACGCGCGCGGCGCCCGCGCGCACGGCGTGGAGGTCGTCCACCAGGACCTGGCCCTGGCCAGCCGGCAGTCGGTCTACATGAACGTGTTCCTGGGTCGCGAGGAGACCACGGGACCGGTCCGGCGGCTGCACCGCGTGCGCATGATCCGCGAGACGCAGCGGCTGCTCGACGTTCTCGACGTGCACGTGCCGTCGGTCAGATCGGCGGTCCGCGTGCTGTCCGGCGGTCAGCGGCAAGGCATCGCCATCGCCCGCGCAACCCATTGGGCGCGGAAGATCATCCTGCTCGACGAGCCCACCGCCGCGCTGGGCGTGGCGGAGACGGCCAAGGTGGAGCGGCAGATCGACGCCCTGCGCGCCCGCGAGCTGGCCATCCTGATGGTCAGCCACAACCTCGACCAAGTGTTCCGGCTCGCCGACGAGGTGTGCGTGCTGCGGCGCGGCGCCCGCGTGGGCGTGCGCGCCATCGCCGACACCGACCGCAACCAGGTCGTCTCCATGGTGACGGGGGTTGAGTGAGCATGACCGGCAGCCCTACCGCCATGGCCCGCGAGATCGCCGAGATCCCGGCGGTCGCCGCCCGGCAGGTGTCGCTCGGGCTGGCCGACTACCGGGCGATCGGCGCCCGGCTGCGCCGGCTCGCGCCGGCGGTGATCGTGACCTGCGCGCGCGGCAGCTCCGACAACGCGTCCGTGTACCTGAAGTACCTGGTGGAGACCCGCATCGGCATCCCGGTGGCGGCGATCGGTCCGTCGGTCGCCTCGGTCTACGACGCGCGGCTGTCGCTGGACCGGGCGGTGTGCGTGACCATCTCGCAGTCCGGGGGCAGCCCCGACCTGGTCTCCCTGCAGGACCACGCGCGCGCGGGCGGCGCCGCGGCGCTGGCGCTGCTCAACACGCCGGACTCGCCGGTCGGGTCCGCCGCGGACGAGGTCGTCCCGGTCATGGCCGGACCGGAGACGGCCGTGGCCGCGACCAAGTCGCTGGTCGCCTCGCTGGTCGCGATCGCCGGCATCGTCGCCGGCTGGACGGAGGACGACGATCTGGCGCGCGGGCTGGAGGCGCTTCCGGAGTCGCTCGCCGCGTCGCTGGCGTGCCGCTGGGAGCACGCCCTGCCGGCCGTGGCAGACGCGAACTCCCTGTACGTGATCGGCCGCGGCCCCGGCTACGCCATCGCGCGGGAGGCGGCGCTGAAGCTCAAGGAGACCTGCCGCCTGCACGCGGAGGCCTACAGCGCCGCGGAGGTCCGGCACGGGCCGATCGCGATCGCCCGCAGCCGCCCCCGCGACCGGTTCGTGGCCCTGATGTTCCATGCCAGGGACGCCAGCCGGGCGAGCCTGGAGCAGGCGTGCGCGGCGATGCGTGGCATCGGTGCGCCTGTGTTCGTCGCGGATTCCGAGGGCCGCGGCGAGTCGGCTCTGCCCGAGTCGGCGCTGCCGGTTGCAGCGGCAGCCCATCCCCTGCTCGATCCGATCTGTCAGATCACGAGCTTCTACCGCTTCGTGGAGGCGCTCTCGGCGGAGCTGGGCGAGGATCCCGACCGGCCCGAGCACCTGCGCAAGGTCACGGAGACGCTGTGAATGGCTGGCGCAGACCAAGCGGCGATCGTCGCCGACGCGATCGACGCGCAGAGCCTGGTCGACCTGGTCGTCGCGGCGGTCGCGGTGCCGAGCGTCACCCCTGACGAGGCGCGGTTCGCGGCCTGGGTCCGGGACGAGCTTGCGCGCGGGGGCTGGGATGAGGTCGAACTCCGCGACGCCGAGCCGGGACGGCCCAACGTCTACGCCGCGAGCGGGGCCGGCGCCGGTCGCTCGCTGGTGCTGGCCGGCCACCTCGACACCGTGCACGGCGACGACTGGGCCGCGCACTGGCGTGGCACCGACCGCGCCGATCCGTTCGCCGCCCGCCTCGTCGACGGGGAGATCTGGGGACGGGGCGCCGCCGACCTCAAGGGCGGCATCTGCACCATCATCGAGGTGCTGCGCGCGGTCCGCCGCGCCGGCTTCCGGCTGCGCGGCCGCGTCCACGGGCTGTTCGTATGCGACGAGGAGTCGGGCCAGCCGGGCTGCGGCCTGTCCGCCGGCATGCGCGCGGCCGTCCGCCACCTGTTCGCGGGCTCCGGCGCGACGCCGGACTTCGCCATCTACGCCGAGCCCACCGACGCTGCGGTGTACACGGCACAGATGGGGTTCCTGATCGCGGAGATCACCCTCACCGGCCGCTCCGCCTACTTCGGCACCCCGGAGCAGGGCGTCGATGCCCTGCGAGCAGGACATGCCCTGCTCGACGCGCTCTGGAAGCACGACCGGGCGCTCCGCTCGGGCGACGCGCACGACCTGCTCGGCGGCCGCTTCCTGTTGGTCACCCACGTCCGCGCAGGCGAGAGCATCGCGGTCCCGGAGCGGTTCGAGCTGTCGCTGATCCGCAAGCTGCTTCCCGGCGACGACCTGGACCAGGCGGCCGACGCCTTGCGCGGCATCGCCGCCGGCATCGCCGGTGAGTTCGGCGTGGCACAGGATGTGCGGTTCACCGCGCCCCGCGACCACCCGGTCGGCGGCACGCCCGACGAGGTGCCGTCCGACCATCCCGGCGTGGCGGCGCTCGCCCGGTGCATCGCGGCGACGACCGGCGCGGATGCCCGCATCGAGGGCGCTCCCTACTGGTCGGAGAAGCCGCTCCTGCACGCCGTGGACATCCCCGGGGTCTACTTCGCCGCGGGCGACATCTCACACTGCCACACGGCGTTCGAACGGCTACCGGTCGATCAGCTCGTGGCGGTGGCCCGCACGCTGGCCCACTTCGTGGTGTCGTGGTGCGGCGTGACGGAGGATACGCCGGCGACCGTCATGCAGTAGGCTCAACGCCATGGCGACCGTGCAGACGCCGCTCGAAGAGCAGACGGACGCGCCCATCGCCGTGCCGCGGATCGTGAGCGACGCACAGGTGCAGCGCTACCTGCGCGACGGGTTCCTGGCCGTCGAGGGCCTGGTCACCGGCGAGGAGCTGGAGGCGTTGAAACGCGACGTGGTGCGCGTGGCGCGCGGCGACTACGGGGCCGACGGGCTCGACCCGCTGCCGCCGGACGCCGGCGACGCGGAGGTGCTCGACACGGTCCTGTGCATTCACCAGCCCCACTACGTGAGCCCCGTGATCGGGGACTTCGTCAGGCACGAACGGATCTGCGGCGCGCTTGCCCAGATCGCCGGCGCGCACCTGCCGTGGTGGGACGGCAGCGTCAAGTGCATGCAGTCCATGTACTTCGTCAAGCCGCCCGGCTTCAGGGCCAGGCGTGGCACCAGGACGAGATCTACATCCCCACCCGCGACCGGTCGCTGCTCGGGGCGTGGATCGCCGTGGACGACGCGACGGTCGAGAACGGCTGCCTGTGGGTGCTCGGCGGGTCGCACCGCAAGGGGTACCTGTACCCGCAGCGCGAGCACGGGAACCGGGACGAGTTCGACAACGGTCCGGAGAGCCACGGCTTCGACGAGTCGGGCGAGCAGCCGGTGGAGGTGAAGGCGGGCACGGTGGTCTTTTTCAACGGCTACCTGCTGCACCGCTCGCGCCGCAACCGGGGATCGACCTACCGGCGTGTGCTGGTCAACCACTACATGAACGCGTGGTCGCTGCTGCCGTGGCACCCGAAGGAGAACGAGCGGCCGGCCAACGCCGATCACCGGGTGGTGGAGACCGTGGCGGGCGTGGACCCGTATGCCTGGAAGGGATACGAGGAGCCGCCGCGCAGGGTGCACCTGCGCCGGTGCAAGGCGAACGAGGCCGCCGCCGCGGAGTAGCGAGAGACACCTTCTCGGTGCTGTCGCCGGCGTCAATGGTGGAGTGCCTGAGCAAGTACGCGGCGCTCACCGGCGACCCTGATGCGCTCGAGCTCGGCGACGGGATCGTCCACTCGCTGCTGCTGCCTGCGACCGGCTTCACGGACTCCTCGCACCGGCTGAGCGGCAGTCTGCGCGGGTGCGCGGCGGCGATCTCCGGCCTCACCCGCTACGCCGTCCACGTGCAGGACGACCGGCTCCTGGATCGGGCCGAGGGGCTGTGCCGGACCGCGCTGTCGCTGATCGCCGAGGGCGGCGCAACCCCGGAGGAGGAGCCGTGCTGCACCCTCATGGAGATGACCACCGCGCTGCTGGCGCTCACGACGGCGGGACGCAGCGATCACTGGGACACCGTCGACCGCTGGTTCCGCAACACCACGGTCGAGTGCCAGTTCCGCGATCCCGAGGCACTCCACCGCGGCTACGCGCCGGGCGAGCCCAAGCCCTGGGACGACACCCGCGACATCGTCGACCGCTCGCTGGGCGGCTTTTTCTGGGCCAGCCCCTATGAGTACCTCTGCTGGCGCATCCGGCTCATGACCTGCTGCAGCGGCCATGCGATCTGGACGCTCGGCAAGATCGCCGATCACGCCGTCACCTAAGAGCCGGGAGGCGGCATCGCGGTCAACCTGCACTACACGCTGGAGACGCCGCTGGCGGCGGTCTGTTGCCACGAGCCGTTCGCCGGCCGGCTGGAAATCGTCCCGTCGCACACCGGACCCGTGCGCATCCGCATGCCCTCGTTTGCTACCGGCATGACCGTGTCTCTCGACGGAGCCGAGGTGCCTCATGACAATCGCGACGGCTACGTGGCCATCGACCGAGTCCCGGCCGGAGCACCGGTCACACTCGACTACGCGCAACCCGAGCGCCACGCCGATCAGGTAGTCCGTGTCCCCCAGGCGGCGGAGGGTGGCACCGGCGCCTACTTCGGACCCAAGGCCGACCCCATCGTCGGACACCGCATCCCGACCAAGTGGCGCGGCAACACCGTCCTGGCCATCGACTACGCGGACGGCCGTTCCCTTCGCCCGCTGGAAGGTGTCCCCGGATCGGCTCCGCAACAGCCCCGGCACCGCCTGTTCGCCACACGCGAGGCTCGGTTCGCAGCCAGGGCCGGGAATGGCGACCCACTCGCCTGCTTCCTCCCCGACCACCGCTGGACCTGGTAACGCTCAACGGCGAGTGTGAGGGTCGTTCGCCTGTCCCTGCGCCACGATCGCCTGCTCGACGGACTCGCACCACGCGACAAGCGCGTCGACTTCATGGGTCGCGAACTTCCGGTCGATGACACACTTCAACAACGTCGATCGGCTACTTCAAGACCAACGGCCGCGCACTCCCGGCGGATCGGGAGGAACCGGGGCGTGTCCCATGACGGTGGTTCGCGACGCGCAGGAGCCGCAGATCGGCACCGGCCCTACCTCGGCCCCAAGGGCGACCCCATCGTCCGTCGCCGCATGACAAGTGGCACGGCAACTGTCATGGCCAGCGACTGCGGATCGTCGCAGCCGCGGCCAGCCGCCGAAGAGCGCCCGGCCTGCCGCTGGTGTTGGTAGACAAGTCAACGCATGATCGGCCGTTCCACACCAATGCAGGTGCCGCTCGTCATGGTTCCAACACGGACATTGTGCAGACGCTGACGCCGATAGTAGTACTTTCCACTAATAGCGTCATTCGCTACTATCGTAGGCGGTGATCCGAAGCTACCGGGACGACGAAACGCGATGGGTCGCCGAACGTCGACGTGTCCGGAAGTTTTCGGAGGACGTCCAACGTGGAGCACAGAAGAAGCTGATGATGCTGAACAACGCGACAACTCTGAACGACCTACGGACCCCTCCGGGCAATCGCCTGAAGGCCTTGGCTGGAGACCGCCGTGGACAGCACAGCATCCGCATCAACAAGCAGTGGCGAGTCTGCTTCGTCTGGAGCGATGGAGCTGCCTGGGAGGTGGGAATAGAGGACTATCACTGATTCGCGAAACAACAGGAATACCATCGACGAACTGCTGATGATGCTTCGAGAGGAGTAGACACGATGAACAGCCAAGTTAGCTTGGTTTCTGACAAACTACCGCCCATTCACCCGGGAGAGATACTCAACGAGGAGTTTCTTCTCCCGATGAAGATCACCCAGTACCGGCTGGCCAAGGCCATCGGCGTTGATTCTCGCCGTATTCACGCGATCGTTCATGGACAGCGGTCGATCAGCGCTGAGACAGCTCTGTTGCTCTCTCGCTTCTTCGGCAATTCCGCCCAGTTCTGGCTCGGTCTGCAGAGCCAGTATGACTTGGAGACCGCGGAGGACGCCATCTCGCAGAGACTGAATCTCGTCACGCCGCACGTGTCGGGATAGGCTCGGGTCCTGGGTTGGAGTCAAGCGATCAGAGTGCGTGTCGGTCTGGTACCCTGTCGTCGAGCGAACACGTGACACTGGGCCAGGAGCATCTCGATCGGTTCGTCGAGCAGGGGTACGTGGTGGTCGAAGGGGCGCTCTCCGACGCGCACCTGCAGCCGGTGATCGACGACTACGCGGCGATCGTCGACGGGATCGCGCGGCGGCTGCACGCGGAGGGGCGCATCTCGCGGCTCCACGCCGACGAGCCGTTCGGCACGCGGCTCGCACGCATCTGCGACGAGGACCCCGCGACCTACTTCGAGACGGACGCGGCCCTGGACATCGGACGGACGCGGACGCGCGGGTTGTTCGAGATCATGCGCAATCCCAACCTGATCGACCTGGTCGAGGGCTTCATCGGCTCGGAGATCGCCTGCAACGCCATCTCCCACGTGCGCGCCAAGCTCCCGTCGGACGAGGCGGGGAACAAAGGCTCCCACGTTGCCCCGTGGCATCAGGACGCGATCTTCACGACACCGGAAGCGCGTGAGCTGTTCGTGCTCACCGTCTGGTTCCCGCTCAACGACGCGACGGCGGACAACGGCTGCCTGCAGCTCTGTCCCGGGCTGCACCGCCGGGGGACCGTGTACTGGACCCTCGATTCGCAGCCGCCGTGCGACCCGGTGACCGTGCCCATGCGCAAGGGCGACGTGATCTTCGTCCACAAGCTCTGCCCGCACGGGTCCGGTCCCAATCGCACCGACGGCATCCGCTGGAGCATGGACCTGCGCTACCAGACGATCGGCACTCCCTCACCGCGCCCGGAGTGGCCGAGCCTGGTCGCGCGCAGCCGCGCCTCGCCCGACTCGCTGACGACGTACGACGAGTGGCGCGCTGCGTGGGAGGGCGGCATTGAGGAGCACCCGGAGAAGCTGTCCTACCCCCGCCCGACCGAGCCGACCCCGTTCCTGGGCCCCATGTACCCCTGGATGCAGGCCTGACCTTGGCATGCCGGGCTCGGTAGTGGCGGCTCCCGGGCGCTGAGATCCCTCATGTACGACGAGTTGCACCGCCCGCAGTTCCACTTCAGCCCGCGGCACTCGTGGATGAACGACCCCAATGGGCTGGTCTACTACCGCGGCGAATACCACCTGTTCTTTCAGCACACGCCGGGGTTCATGAACCACGCGGCCAACTCCTGGGGGCATGCGGTGAGCACCGACCTGGTGCACTGGCGAGAACTCGACACCGCCATCGCCCCCGACGAATACGGATTCATCTGGTCCGGGTCGGCGGTGGCCGACACCGACGACAGCGCGGGCTTTGCCGACGGCGGCGGTGAGCAGGCCCTGGTGGCGGTCTACACCACCGGGGGCTTCGGAGCGCCGCGGCCCGACCAGCCGGGCGCCACCCCGTGCGTGCAGGCGATCGCCTACAGCACCGACCGCGGGCGCACCTTCCGGCGCTACGCCGGCAACCCGGTGCTCGGCCATCTGCGCGCGGAAAACCGCGACCCCAAGGTGATCCGGCACGCACCCACCGGCCAGTGGATCATGGCGCTGTTCCTGGACGGCAACGACTTTACCCTGTACGGCTCGCCCGACCTGAAGCGGTGGAGCCACCTGTGCGACCTGGAGGTGGCGGACACCGGCGAGTGCCCGGACCTGTTCGAGCTGCCGGTGGACGGCGACCCGGGCGACACCCGCTGGGTGTTCTGGGGCGCGGCCGGCGTCTACCGCCTTGGCCGCTTCGACGGCACCGTCTTCACGCCCGAGACCCCGGCGCTGCGCAGCGAGCTGGGTCCCAACGGCTACGCCGCCCAGACCTGGAGCGACGTGCCGGCCGAGGATGGGCGCCGCATCCAGATCTCATGGCTGCGCGGAGGGCACTTCCCGGCGATGCCGTTCAACGGCCAGATGTCGTTCCCGGTCGAGCTGACCCTGCGCACCACGCCGCATGGGGTGCGCCTGTGCCGGCAGCCGGTGCGCGAGTTGGAGATGCTGCACCGGCGCACGCTGCGCTGGGACGCCCACCGGCTCCGCCCCGGACTGAACCGGCACGACCTGTACCACGTGCACGGACCCGGCTGGCGGAGCCGCCTCGCCACCGGGTACCGCAACCTGGCGCCCGACACGACCTGGGACCTGTTCCACCTCGAAGCGGTGATCGACCCCGGTGACGCTACCGCCGTCGGAGTCATCATCCGCGGCCACGACCTGCGCTACGACGTCGCAGCCGCCCGGTTCACCTGGCTCGGCCACACGATCCCGGCGCCCCGCGACGGCGACGGCTACCTGCGCCTGCAGCTCCTGGTGGATCGCACCTCGCTCGAGCTGTTCGCCGCCGACGGCCTGGTGTCGGCATCGTTCTGCTTCCTGCCGGCCGCCTGCGACATGCCGCTTGAGCTGTACGCCGACGGCGGGAGCGTGCTCCTCGTCTCGCTGGCAGTCCACGAGCTGAACTCCGTTTGGCCGCAGGCGCGCGCGACCGGCAGATGAACCACGGTCCCCCGTGGCCGAGGAACTGAGCTGCGTACTCGGTTCCTCGACCTCATGCATTCTGGCTCGATCCACCATGCGGCTCAGGCGCTGCCAGTGGAAGGCAACCTCCGTGCGCTACGCTCCGTCCCGGTAGGTGACGATCAGTTCCACCCCGTCGATCCTGAGCGGCTCGCCCGGCTCTCCGGCCCGCTCGTCCAGCACAATCCGCAATCGGTTGGCGCCCTGGCGGGCCGGCACGTCACCACAACGGAGCTTCTGACCGCTCGCCTCGCAGGCCAGAGGCTTGCCGTCGAGCTCCACGTGCAGCCGGTCGGTTCCCTCCCGGTAGCCGGCCAGGGTGATCCTGAGGACCACGCCGGCGAGCGCTCCGTCGCTCCCGGCTGCGTCCAGGTCGTCGGCGACGGTCAGGTCGATCTCCGCGGCCTGACCGGGCTCGGCCAGGTCGACCGGCAGGGGCTCGTCCGGCCCGCCGCTCCGGCGGTCCACGTCGTGCGCGACCACGTAGTGCTTGTCCCTCCGCGCGATGCCTTCGCGGTCGCCGATCTCGGTAAGGATCCGGTACTCGTCCGGGTTGAACAGCGGCACGTCGTCCAGGCCGACGTGCTCCTCCACCGAGTGGTGCTGGATGCCGGTGCTATGGCAGTCGTAGTTGAACACGTGGATGGCGTCGACGCCCGCGTGCCACAGCCTGGCGGCCGCCGCGCGGAACATCGGCACGGAGGCGCGCGGGTTGCGCTTGCCGTCCCTGTCCGGGTAGGCGGTGTAGTACGGGACCCACAGGTCCGACGTGCCGCCGTACACCTGGCAGCCGTGCTCGTGGCCGAGCGCCACCATGCCGCTCACGTCCGGGGTCATGTTCAGGTAACCGCGCACGGCGGGCGCCAGCGCGTCCACCAGCCCCTCCGCAGCCCAGGTGCGCACGTCCATGCCGATCGCCAGGCACTGCTCCTCGCTCGGCAGCACCCGGGCCAACAGCGTCAGCTCCCGCCCCTTGGCGGCGCCGGCCCGCCGCACGACCGCGCGCACCTCGCGCATCATCTCGGTCAGGTACGGGGCGCCCGAGCGCTCGCGGCCCTCCTTGAAGTACATGGGGTGGCTGAGGAAGTCGAGCTCGAAGCCGTCGATGTCGTAGCCGGTGCAGAGCTCCTCGATCACGTCGACCTTGAGCTGGCGCACCTCGTCCACGGAGAAGTCGAACGCCCAACTGAAGCCGTCCGATGCCATTCCGGGCCGCGGGTAGCGGCGCTTGTAGCGCTCCGGTGCCTCGTGGCCCAGGCGCACGTGCGGGCGCGCGAGCTCCCAGCGGGTGCGCAGCGACGGCCACCGCTCCGACCAGTCCTTGTGGATGTCGTTCATGCGCATGCTCGGCCAGAACTTCATGCCGGCGGCGTGGGCGCGGTCCGCCCACACGGTCACCGGGTCGTTGCCGGACTGGATGAGCCCGCGAATGTTGTCCGCCCAGCGGCGGAAGTTCTGGCTCTCGAACTCGTCGTCGGGCGTGTCGAAGCCGTACACCTCGCCGATCTTGGTGTCGTGGCAGAAGAACGACCCCTCGGAGACGCAGCCGATGTACACGTCGACGTGCGTACCGGCCAGCGAGTCGATGACGCGGCAGAGCTGGTCGCGGGTGATCGGCGGCTCGAACGCGTAGACCGCGGCGGAGCCGCCGTCGCTGTTGAACAGGAGCCGGGGGCGTTCAGGATCGGTGAACTGCGACATCGTATCCCTCCTGGTCACGGAACGTGCCGGTGGTTCGCGGAACGGAATCATGGTACACCGGGGTCTGGAGGGTAGCGATGTCTGCATCCTGGCCGCCGCGCCTGATGTTCAATTCGGACGGCAACTGGGTGAACAATTACCAGGAGCGGCACGACCCGTCCGACCTCACGCGGATGATCGGCCCGCTCCGCGACGCCGGGGTCGACCTGCTGTCGGTGCTGATCGGCATCGACGACGACCTGTCATGGCGAGGCAGCCCGCACGGTCAGCTCTGGTGCGACAACGTCACGGAGTGGAACGTCGACGGCGTGCCCACCGACATCCACGGCAACCCGATTTCCGACGGCGCCGTACACATCCACGGTCGCGCGACCACCAACCGGCAGGCCACCAACGCCCACGAGGAGCTGTTCAACACGATCGCTTCCGTGATCGACGACGGCCACGATCTGATGCAGATCTACGTCGACGGCGCCCGCGAGCACGGGCTGCCGGTGTTCGCGTCGATGCGCATGAACGACGCCCACACCGATACCGAGGACCGCATGTGGTACGGCCGCTCCACGCTCAAGATCGAGCGCCCCGACCTGCTGATCGGCTCGGCAATGCCGGAGGCCAGGCACGGCTCCGAGTGGACCTTCAGTTGGATGTGGGACTACGCGCAGGACGAGGTGCGCCAGCGCTTCCTGGGCATCGCGGACGAGACGCTGACCCGCTACGACTTCGACGGCCTGGAGTTCGACTTCTGCCGGCAGCCGCCGTACTTCCGGGGCGGCGAGGTCGTGCAGAACATCCCCGTCATGACCGACTTCGTGCGGCAGGGATACGACGTCGTCCGACGTCACGCGAAACGGCGCGGGCGCGACCTGCGCTTCGTCGTGCGCGTCCCGACCAGCATCGGCGAGTCGCTGTCCATCGGCATCGACACCCTGGCGTGGATCCGCGAAGGGTTGGCCGACGCGTTCGTGATCTCCTCGCCCGGCTACTGCGTGACCGGGGCGGACGTGGCCGCGGCGGTCGAGGCGGCCGGCGGCACGGTGCCGGTCTACCGCGGCTTCGACGGCAGCACCTACGCAGCCTCGCCGCAGGAAGGGTACGAGCGCAACGCCCCGGCCGTGCTGCGCGGCGCGGGTCTGAACGGGTACCGCGACGGAGCCGCCGGCATCGCGCTGTTCAACTACGACTACGGCAGCCACCGGGCCGGCCCCGTCCCGGGCGACTACCACGACCTGACCGAGGACCACCTGCAGACGATCCGCGACCTGCGCGAGCCGGAGGCGCTGGCGCGGCGCGACCGCTGCTACTACCTGGGGGGACCGGCGTCGCCGTCCGGCTGGGGCGACCACCGGCCGGTTCTGCCGCGCAGGTTGGCGCTGCGAGGACGCGGCGCCGGAGAAGGCCACGCCCTGCACGTGACCATCGTCGACGACCTCGACGCGGGGCGCGCCGACGGCCGTATCAAGCGAACGGAGCTGCGCCTGCGCCTCACGGACTACGAGCAGTCGAAGGAGCGCCTGCACCTCGCGATCAACGGCCGCCGCCTCGCCTTCGAGCCGGACCGCACCATCGCCAACGGCGCGGGCGATGAGTGGCTGGTGTTCGACGATCCCGGCCTGCGGGCCGGAAGCAACGCGGTGCTCCTGATCCTGGACGGCGCTTCGACGCCGAAGCCGTGGCCGGTGCTGCACAGCGTGGAAGCGATGGTGGTCTGCTCATGAGTGCGATAGACGTCGGGTCGCGGCGGCAGCTCTTCATCGACGAACGGTTCATCGAATCGAGCGAGGGTGTCTCGTTGACCATGAACCCGCCGGTCCAGCACCCGGAGCCGGTGGTGGTCGCAGACCGCCCCTGGGAGGAGCTGGGCATCGGCGCCTACAACACCGTGTGGCGCGAGCCGGACGGCGCCTTCCGCATGTGGTACGACGCCTGGATGAAGGCCGGCCTGCCCTCCGAGGGCGCCCGGCGCCTCGCCTATGCCGAGTCTGACGACGGTATCCACTGGACGAAGCCGGAGCTCGGCCTGATCTCCTTCCGCGGATCGGCGAGCAACAACATCGTCGCGCCGCACATCGAACGGCAGAGCATGCAGGGCGCCACCGTGTTCCGCGACGACCGCGCCCCGGCCGAGGAGCGCTACAAGCTCTGGACCAAGTTCCGCCCCACCGACGAAGAGGTGGACGCCGGCGCGCTGCAAGGGCTGTGGGCCATGCACTCGCCGGACGGCATCCACTGGGAGACGTACCCCGACCAGCCCAATCCGCGCGACGCCATGTGCGACGTGCAGAACATGCTGTTCTGGGACGACCGGCTGCAGCTCTACGTGGGCTACATCCGCGTCCGCGACACCCAGATCGTGGACGAGGCCGCGGAAGCGGCCGGCCGGGGCAGCTACCGGTGCGTCGGCCGCATCACGTCCCCGGACTTCCGGGAGTGGTCGCCGCTGGAGGTCGTCTTCGAGGCGGACGCGCAGGACCTGGGCATCCCCGTGCCGTGGCAGCGCGACGATCCGCGCCCGAACATCGACTTCTACACCAACTGCGCGATGAAGTACGCGTGGGCCGAGGACGTCTACCTGATGCTGCCGTCGGCCTTCTATCACTGGGGCGAGAACGACCTTCCCGCGACCATGGACGTGCAGCTCCTGACCAGCCGGGACGGGGTCCGCTGGAGCCGCGCGGGCGGCCGCAAGCCGTTCCTGCGCCGCGGGCTGGACGGCACCAACACCTCCGGCATGCTGTACGCCAACCCGTGGCTGATCCCGGTCGGGGACGAGCTGTGGGTGTACTACGCCGGCATGAAGCGCCTGCACGGCGGCCCGGTGGAGAGCGAGGACGAGCGCAAGCTGGGCAAGCACTCCGGCATCTTCCGCGCCTCGCTGCGGCGCGACGGGTTCATCTCCGCCGACGCGGACTACGGCGGCGGAGAGCTGACTACCCCGCCGGTGCGCTTCTCCGGGCGCACGCTCACCCTCAACTGCGACGCGGGAGCCGGTGGCTGGCTGAAGGTGGAGATGCTCGATTCCGAAGGGCATCCGCTGCCGGGGTTCGAGCTCGACGCGGCCGACGCGGTTCTGGGCAACGGCGTTTCCAAGACGGTGACCTGGCAAGGACGGGACGACGCGAGCGGCGCCGCCGGCCGGCCGGTGCGCCTGCGGTTCGTGATGCGCGACGTGAAGCTGTACGCGTTCCAGTTCGCGAGCTGACCGGGCGCCGCCGACGCGGCTTTCGACTGCCTGCCATGGCACTGTTCTCCTCCGATCGGGAGCGCCGCCTCTGGCTGTGGACGCTGGCCGTCGTGGTCGCGATCTATTCCACCCTGGGCCTCGCGCAGACGCTGACCCGGGCGTTGCTCGACAGCGGCCTGCTGGGCGCCTCTTTCCCCCTCGTCTCCTTCCTCGTCGCCATGTTCCTGGTGGGGGCGACCGTCGTAACGCACGGCCTGAATGCCCGGCCCGGCGGAGTGGAGATCGCCGTCGCTCTGGGCGTCACGGCCGCCTACGCGCTGGTGTTCCTCAGGATGGTGGGTCCGGAGGAGCGTTCGCACCTCATCGAATACGGCGTGGTGGCCGTATTCATCCACGAAGCGCTCGCCGAGCGCGCCAGTCAGGGGCGCCGGGTCCCGGCGCTTCCGCTGCTCGCCGTCCTGGCCACGGCGGCGCTGGGCGTGGTGGATGAGTGCATCCAGATCTTTGTGCCGAATCGTGTCTTCGACCCGATGGATATGGTGTTCACCTGCTCGCGGCCACGATGGCGGTGGGTGCGAGCGTCGCGCTGTCGTGGGCGCGGCGCTGGACGAGAACCCGCCGGGTGCGCCGCCACGGCAGCCCTTCTCGGCAATCAGATCGGCACCATCGACCTTGATCCACCCCGTGACGGGCGTCGGCGCTGATCTGCAGGCGATCGCGCTCGGCCGGCTGGCGATTGACGATAGTCACGCGATACGTCAGTACTGGCGCAGAGTAAGTGATCAGATCCTTCAATTGCCCCGACACCAGTCATGACCGAGTGTGATCCGATTACCCCGGGCGAGATCCTGCTGGAAGAGTTCCTGAAACCCGTGGGCCTGAGCCAGTACCGTCTGGCAAAGGAAGTGGATGTCCCTGCTCAGCGAATCAGCGCCATCGTCGGCGGCAAGCGGGCGATTACCGCGGACACTGACCTGCGGCTCTGTCGGTTCTTCGGTTTGTCCCGTGGCTACTGGCTGCGGGCGCAGGCTGCCCACGACACCGAGATTGCCGAACGCGAGATGGGGCCGGCGCTGGACCGAATCAAGCCGTGGGCGCAGCCGGCGCCTGCCGTGCACGCTCCCGCGCGTGGCGTGGCGGAGTCCGGCGAGCGCCGCTACACGACCTGACCGGCGTCACGCCGCCCGAAACCTCTCGTAACGCCACGCAAGTCGGTCGGGATCCGGACGGTCTGCCCGTCGGCTGGGCAGGATCACCGCCGATTCATGCAGTTCCTGCAAACCATGAAGAAGCATCGGTCCATCCGTCTCCTCACGGACATCCGGGCGGACGTGCACGGTGTAGTCGGGTGATATCCCAAGCAGGTCGTTGTCATAGGCCGCATGGTGGATCTTGCACAAGCACAGTCCATTCTGGACGACCGGGTCACCGCCATCCTCGCTGTCCGGAACGATGTGCGCGGCGTCGAGCAAGTTTCGATGGCGAAGTCGACACAGGGAACAACAACCCGAGTAGGCATCGACCACGAGTTCGCGAAACGCGGTCTGGTGGAGGCGGCGCCTGGTCTCGCGCGTGATGTATCGGCGGATCCCGATGATCGAGTCTGATCCTATGAAATCGGGCGACCCTTCCGGCGGGCTCAAACCGTGGGCGGCCTCGAGCGCCACCATGCACCGGAGCTCGTGTGGACGATCCTCGACGATGAACACCGGCCACACCGGCATGTACCGGCCGCGTGCCACGCCGTGAAAGTAGATCAGTGGCGTACGGGTGCGGCACAACTCGCGCAGACCGACGTTGTCCCGGTGTTGAGCGTCCGTGCCACGGTAGCGATACGCGAGAAATCCTTCCTCGGTAAACGAGTCGTCATATGGCCCGGAGGGCACCGATGTGATGGAGAGGGGAAGATCCAGCACACGCGGCTTCCAGATGCCGGGCTGCCCCATGAACGTGATCCGTCCGCCGCGATGCTCGAAGCCGGCTTGGAGAGTCCCCCTGGGGATGACGTAGCCATGCAGGGCGGCCTGCTCGGCAAGCCATGAAAAAGCGGCTGACCTGATTTCGGCGTCCACAGATCTCTGACGGACGACGATATCGCACAGCCGATCAGCTCACAATCGGACGGACGTCAGGCCGGCGTGGCGGCGATCGGGAGGGATTCGAGGCCGCGCAGCACCACGCTGTTGCGGAACGTCGCGCGATCGGTGAGCAGGCGTATCGAGGCAAATCGCTCGATCAGCATCTCGATGACGATACGGCCCTCCAGGAGCGCCAGCGGCGCCCCGAGACAATGATGGATGCCGCGGCCGAACGCCACGTGGCTCCTCGGCTGGCGCGTGATGTCGAGGCGGTCCGGCTGCGGGAACTCCGCCGGGTCTCGATTGGCCGCGCCGAGCAGCAGCACGGCGGCCTCGCCCCGTTTCACTGGATGGCCGTTCACTTCGCAGTCCTCGGTCGCACCCCGGAAGTTGGTCTGCACCGGCGAGTCGAAGCGCAGCAGCTCCTCCACCGCCGACGGAATCAGGCCGGGATCGTCCCGCAGCGCCTGGAGCTGACCGGGGTTGCGCAGCAGCGCCAGCATGCCGTTGCCGATCAGGTTCGTGGTGGTCTCGTTCCCGGCCGCCAGCAGCAGGCGCAGCAGCGTCAGCATCTCGCGCTCGGTCAGGCGGTCGCCTGCCTCCTCCGCCTGCGCGAGGGCGCTGATGATGTCGTCCCGCGGATCGGCGCGCCGCTTCTCGATGATGGGGAGGAAGTACTCGTTGAGTGACGTCGCGGCCCGCGCCCCGATTTCCCGTTCGCGCGCGCTGAGCGTCGGTTCCAGCAGGCGGGCGCGCCGGGCCGACCAGGTCTTGAAACGGGCGCGGTCCTCCGGCGGGACGCCCAGCATCTCGGCGATGACGATCACCGGCAGCGGCATGGCGACCGCCTCCATGAGATCGAATCCCGCCGGACCGTCGACGGCGTCCAGCAACGCCGTCACGTGCGCGCGGATGTGCGGCTCGAGCCCGGTGACCGCACGCCGGGTGAACGCCTTGTTGACGAGATTCCGCAGCCGCGTGTGGTCCGGCGGGTCCAGGAACAGCATTGAGTAGTCCTCCGGCCGCATCCGCGCCTGCCGCTGGCGCGCCCGCTCGCGTTTGCGCGGGTCGCTTGCGAACCGGCGATGGTCCCGCAGGATGGCGTCCACGTCCGCATGGCGCGAGAAGACCCACGCATCCATCAGCAGGCTGCGGTGCACGGGGTCCCGCTCCCGCAACCGCGCAAAGATGGGATACGGGTCCTGAGCCAGGCGGGCCGACATCGGGTTGAACGCCAACCCGCTTTGCATTCGCTCGCGCACCAGTACGGTGTTGATCGCCAGCGACCGCACGGCGTTCCGCAGTGACAGCGCCATCGTGTCCGTCCGGCTCGATCCTTCAGGCCGCTTCCACGGTGAACGAATACAGCTTGGACTCGTACAGGTAGAACCGGAGCCGCACCACCTGGCCGGCGAGGTCGCGCAGCGCCGCGCTGCCGTTCCAGGTCACGGGCACGCGCAGCCCGTCCTCTTCGATTGGCCGGCAGTCGCGGACGGCGAGCCCGGGGATCGGTTTCCCGATCGGGTCGGCGACCTCGACCTTGATGCGCCCGCGCGAGGCGTCCGCGTTGATCTGCAGGCGGTCGCCCTCCAGCCGGAACGGCTTGGTGATCAGCACGCCCAGCTCGTCCGCCGCCGCGCGCGCGACGAAGCGGCCCTTCGGCAGCGTGGCCAGGCCGGTCCCGCTCGTCCGCCCCGGAACGTTGTGCGAACCCGAGTGTCCGGCGTAGTAGAAGCGCAACTCGTCGCCGTGCTCGATCATCCGCGAGCCGGCGATCATGCCGCCGTCCCAACTGCCGATCACGCCTCGCGGAATGAACACCGGCCGGTTGGCCAGCCGCTCCCAGCGGAACCCGTCCCGGCTGAAGGTCAACTGGACGTCCAAAGTGTCCGCCTGCGAGGGGTCGCCCAGGTATCCCTTGCGCCCCCACTTGTTGAAGACCTGCAGCAGCCCGATGTACACGCCGTCGCAGACGCAGACGTCGATGCCGTACAGGCGCGGCGGGTCCAGCTCGTCGGGGCGGATGATCACCTCCGGGTCGGTCCAGTTCACGAAGTCGTCGCTCTCCGCCCGGGCGATCCTGCGGTTGCAACCCATCCCTTCGTGCGCGTGGTCGGTGGCGCCGATCGCCGCGCGCGTGTCCACGTACGGCTGCGCGCGCAGGTAGCGGTGCAGGTAGTCCTCCGCCTCCCGGTGCCGGTACAGACCCCGCTCGTCGCCCTCGACCTCGGGAAAGCCCAGGTCGCCGGGCACCTCGCCGCGCGGGCCGGCCAGGATGGTCGGCCGGCGGAAGTTCACGTAGCGGCCGATCCGCTCGTCGTAGAGGAAGCAGCCGTTGCCGTCGTTGGAGTCGCGGATGATGGAGCGCTCGTCCGGGTACATGTGCCAGCGGATGCCGTCGGCCGAGTACGCCGCGAACAGCCGGCCGCCGCCGCGCCGGTCGGGATCGACGTGGTGGTACCAGCGCTTGATCGTCCCCTTGTACCGCCTGCCCGGATCGGGATCGTGCGGGTCCTTCATCGCCACCCCGAACTCGCCGTGCATGGCCGAGACGTCTATCAGGTTGTTCCGCTTCGATCCTGAGTGCTCGACGATGCCGAGCTCCGGCTTGTGCCAGTGGAAACCGTCCTCGGACACGGCGTACGCCCGGGCGTACAGCGCCTCGTTGCCGGGGTCGTCCTCGGGATCCTCGGGGACCGCCGGATACCACGCCTTGAACAGCTTCTCCTCGGCGTCGTACAGGCTGGGAGCGATCGCCAGCGGGTTGTCCGGATGCTTGGCCGGCATCTCCGGAACCCGGCGCAGCAGCCAGATGTCGTCGACGACGTGATCGTCGATCAGGAGCTGCGTCGCCGTGCCGACTTCCGCCAATCGATACCGGTCCTGCATGGTGCCCTCCGTGCCAGCCATTCTGACCGTGGCAGCCGGCCCCCACAACGGCGCCCGTGTTGCCTCACCTAAGAATCGTACCGTAGCGAGATCGTGCCTCAAGTAAGAA
>JAPPKD010000337.1 GCA_028820215.1 Spirochaetaceae bacterium
CACCACCAGCACGATGCCGTGGGTCATGAGATTGAAGCTGTACAGGAACGACACCTCGGCGACGCTCCAGTCGCCGATCGCCTGGAACTCCGTGAACATCACCCGGATCACAAAGAAGCCGGTTACGGCCGTGGTCAGATTCATCAGGAAGATGTTCTGCAGGTAGACCGGGTACTCGATGAGACGGATCAACGACAGCTTGGTATAGAACAGGCTGACGCGCAGGTGCCGGCTGATGATGCTCATTATCCCCCCTGCACCACGATCTTCTTCTTGACCAGGTTCCACATCATGGCGGCACAGAGAACGCCCACGGCAATCCACAGGAGCTGCGTCGCGAGACCTTCGAAAATCTCCGCGCGCGAGTACTTCCCGATGTAGATGCCGAGCGGGAACTGGTAGATATAGATGAACGGCAGGAACGACGAGACCCGCTGGAACCATTCGGGAAAGAACCAGATCGGCACCACGCTGCCGGACAGGAACACGACCGTAGCGCGCACGACCAGGCCGAAGTTGCCGAAGTCCATGTACCAGATGGAGGTGAGCCCGACCATGTAGCTGACCGAGGTCATCAGCACGTAGCTGAAACCGAGACTGAGCAGGAACCACAGGAACAGCGGCCCGCTTGCCGGCAGCGGGACGGCGATCAGCAGCGACGCCACCACGACCAGCGGCACGCCCCGGATGAGAAGCCGGCTCACCGCGGCGCCCAGGTCGTCGGCCACCCAGGCCGCCCAGAGGTGCATCGGGCGGATCAGGTCGATGCTGATGCTGCCGTTGTAGATGCGCTCGTTGATCTGCTCGGGCAGGTCGGAAAAGAGCAGTTGATTCATGGTCTGGGCGGCGATCAGGTACACCAGCATCTGGTGGAGGGTTACGGCGCGCGCGGTCTCCTGGTCGCCATAGAGGGCCTTCCAAAGGAACGACATGCCGACCACCACGACGAAGCTGGTCAGAACGAGGAACGCCACCTCCGTTCGATACTCGAGGCTCGACAGGAATCGCGTCTTGACTATGTGCCCGTAGAGCCGCGGCCGCATCGCGGGAATGTAGCGCGACCTGTCGCCGCCGGCAACCGATATCGGCCGCTGCCGTATGCGTTGCTCGACATCGGTGACTTCGCGTAAATTCGGTCACTCAATGCGTAAGCCGATTCGGTTGTTCGACCTCGGCAATACCCTGGTCGAGTACTTTCGGCCCGCCGGGTTCACGCCCGTCCTGCGGGAGTCGATCCGTCTGGCAGGGAGGGCGCTCGGCGAGGCCGGTCACCCGGTTCCTCCCGGCGCCGAAGTAGCGCGCCGGGTGGCGGAGGAGGATCACACCGCGCGCAATTACCGGGTGCGTCCGCTGCACCGCCGTCTGGCGCGCATCTTTGCGCTGCGCGGCGGTGCCGACGGCCACATCATGCGCGCCATGAGCCGAGCGTTCATGGAACCGATCTTCGCCACGGCGCGCCGCTACGACGATACGCTCGACACACTGTCCACTTTGCGCCGGCGCGGCTACCGGATCGGCATCCTGTCCAATACGCCGTGGGGCACGCCGCCGTGGGCGTGGCATGAAGAGCTGGAGCGGCACGGACTGGCCGAGCGCTGCGACCTGGCCCTGTTCTGCGGCGACGTGGGGTGGCGCAAGCCCGCCCGCCCGCTGTTCCGCGCCGCCTTGAGCCACTTCGCCTGCCGCCCCGAGCACTGCGTGTTCGTCGGCGACGATCCGCGCTGGGACGTACGCGGCGCGCGGCGCGCCGGCATCACGCCGCTGCTGATCGACCGCACCGCCGCCGCCGCTACGGCTACCGCGCAGCCGGACTTGCGTTCGCTCGCCGACCTGGAGCCGGTGCTACAGCGCTGGAACGGGGGACGCGGTACCGGAGTCGGGACGGCGGGAGCCGCCCGCGCGCGTGGTGCCTGAACCGGTGCCGGCGGCAGCTTCGGGCGACGGGCGACGGCAGCGGGTCGCCGGAAGCCGTCCGGGCGGGGCGCGCCCGAGCCGGCCGGCGATGGCCTCGGGCGACGGCGCCGCGAACGGCGCACTGCGCGCGCATCTGCGCACGCATCTGCGCACGGATGTCCGCACGGATCCGCGCACGGAAGTCAGCACGGGCCTGTGTACGGATCTGCGTACGGATCTGCGCGCGCACCTGCGCACGGATCTGATCGACATGACCCGCGAACTGGTGCACGTGCCGAGCTCGGCGGCGCATCCGTCGGCGATCGAGCGCGGCCTGGAACTGCTGCGCGGCCGGCTCGGGCCGCTGCCCGGCGTGCGCATCGACGAGCATCTGTGCGAAGGCGTGCCGTCGCTGGTGGTGCTGCCGGAGGCGGTCGAGACGCCGTCCATCCTGCTGGTGGGGCACGTCGACGTGGTCGACCACGGCTCGCGGCGCCACTACCGGGCGCGGGTGCGCGACGGGCGCATCTACGGCCCGGGCGCCGGTGACATGAAAGGGGCGTTGGCGATCCTGGTGTCGCTGTTCGGGGAGCTGGTGAGCCGCCATCCGGAGGTACCGCTCGGCCTGGCGATCACGGCCGATGAGGAGCGCGGCAGCCAGCACGGCACCCGCTACCTCCTGGACCAGGGGCTGTCCT
>JAPPKD010000135.1 GCA_028820215.1 Spirochaetaceae bacterium
CGCTGATGCAGGCCGCGCTGCAGTGCGACGACGCCGACCACTTCCTGAGCTTGATCCGCGGAAGCAGCACTGAACGCCGGTCCGCACCGGACGGTTCGCACCGGCAGTAGCACTGAGCGGCGACCTTGCACCGGGCGGATCGCAAGCGCACCAGGCGGACCGCAGGCACACAACCCGGATCGCAGGCGCACCCCGGAACCGCGCCCGGAACCGCCCGGAACCCGGCGTCTGGCCGCGTCTGGCCACGGCGGTTGGCAATGGTTGATGATGGCGCCATGCCCGGGCCAAACATCCTGTTCGTCATTGCCGACGACCACGCGCCGGCGGCGATCTCCAGCTACGGTCCCAGCCTGGTGGCCACGCCCAACCTGGACCGCCTGGCGGCGGAAGGGGTGCGCTTCAACAACTGTTTCTGCACCAACTCGATCTGCACGCCGGCGCGGGCCACCGTGCTCACCGGCAAGTACAGCCACACCACCGGCATCCGCACCCTGAGCGACGTCATCGACCACACCCGCGAACGCACGCTCGGCATGCTGCTGCACGACGCCGGCTACCAGACCGCCGCCCTCGGCAAGTGGCACCTCGGCCACGGCGGCCACAGCGACCCGGCCGGCTTCGACCACTGGAGCGTGCTGCCGGTGCAGGGCAAGTACGTGGACCCGGAGTTCCACGAGGCGGCCGGCACCGTGACCCGGCGCGGCTACGTGACCGACATCCTGGCCGACATGGCGCTCGACTGGCTGGGCGGGCGCGACCCCGGCCGCCCCTTCTTCCTCTACCTCGGCAACAAGGCGCCCCACGACCCGTTCACCTACGACGCCGCCCACGCCGACCTGTTCGCCGGCCGCGACCTGCCGGAGCCGCCCACCCTGCGCGACGACTACCAGGGCCGCGCTGCCGCCGCCGCGCGCAGCACGCAGAAGGTGGCCACCGCGCACCTGCGCAACCATGTGCCGGATCCGCCGCCGCCCGGCCTGATCGGCGACGAGCTGCTGCGCTGGAACTACCAGTCGTTCATGAAGGGCTACCTGCGCTGCGTGGCCTCGGTGGACGACAACATCGGGCGCCTGCTCGCCTACCTCGACGAGGCCGGCCTGGCCGACGACACGCTGGTGGTGTACACCTCCGACCACGGCTTCTTTCTCGGCGACCACGGCTTCTACGACAAGCGCTTCATGTACGAGGAGTCGATCCGCATCCCGCTCCTGGTGCGCGGGCCGGGCGTCGCGCGGCCCGGTCTGGCCGACGACCACATGGTGCTCAACGTCGACTTCGCACCCACCGTGCTCGACCTGGCCGGAGCGCCGATCCCGGACCACATGCCGGGGCGCAGCCTGCGCCCGCTGCTCGCCGGCGAGCCGGCCGCCGGCTGGCGCACCTCCATGTACTACCGCTACTGGATGCACGGCGCCCACTTCGACGTCGCCGCCCACTACGGCGTGCGCACCGAGACCCACAAGCTCATCTACTACTACGGCGAACCGCTCGACGCCGCCGGCGCGGTCGGCGACCCGACCCCGCCGGAGTGGGAGCTGTTCGACCTGGAGCGCGACCCGCGGGAGCTGGTAAACGTGTACGACGACCCCGCCTACGCCGCCGTGCGCGCGGAACTCACCGCCGAACTCGACCGCCTGCGCGCCGAACTCGGCGACACCGCGTAGCGGCGCGGTCAGGCGGTCCGAGCCCCGGCCGCCGGCCTATGGCCTGCCGTTGCGCGGCGGAACCAGGCCGCACCGAGTCGACCGCCGGCGCCTATCAGCCGGCGACCGGTCAGAGCATGGGAATCGGCCCGGACAGCCGCAGGCTCGCGCCGCACGCGGGTTGCGCCGAACGGCCGTGACGACCGCGTTCTGAACGCTACTCCGAGCCCGCGTCGGAGCCGAATGCCACCAGGTAGCCGTCGCGGTCGCGCACCGCGAACTCCCAGTTGCCGTACTCATCCTGCAACCGCGGGCCATACGCGACCAGCGCCCCGGCAGCGGCCATATCGGCATGCAGGGCGCGCGCGTCGTCCACCCACACGTAGGCGTCCCACGGCCCGTGGCGGACATGCGAACCGGGGTTGTTGCTGCGGATCGGATCGTCGCGCTCCGCCCGCTTCAGCATGATCACGACGCCGTCGCGGCTGGGCATGGCGAAGGCGGGTGGATCGCCCCAGTAGGGCGGCTGGGTGAATCCGAGCGCGCGCACGTAGTACTCGGTGGCGGCGACCACGTCGCGTACGAAGAACAGGGGCGCCACGTGGCGCAGCCGGCCCGAATCCACGTTCGCCGCGAGCAGGTTGCTAACGGAGCGGCTCGCCGGTAAGCCGCTCCCAGATGTCGCGGCGGATGGCGCGCTCCTTGTAGGAGTCGCTTTGCGACACGTTCAGCGGGTTGGCGAAAATGAGCTGGTTGAACGGGTCGGTCGCCTGCTCGCGCAGGTTCCAGTCGCGCAACCGGTTCATGCACTCGGGGTCGTGCTTCCAGGTAGCCGCCTCGTTCGGCGCCGTGCGCGAGAACAGGAACTTCACCATGTGGCGCCGCTTGGCGGACCTGTTGGCCGCGGTGCCGTGCCACAGGTCGTAGTGGGTGATGGCGAACGT
>JAPPKD010000362.1 GCA_028820215.1 Spirochaetaceae bacterium
GGTGTTCACGCTCACCGCCGACCGCGCGCCGGACGCCGACCTGACGGTGACGCTGGCGGTCTCCGAGACCGGGGAGGGCGACCATGTGGCGGCGGCGGACGAGGGTCCGGCCACCCTGGCGATCCCGAAGGGCGCGACGGAGGCGGCGTTCACGCTCGCGACGGTGAACGACGATGTGGACGAGCCGGACGGCGCGGTGACCGTGGCGGTCACGGCCTGCGCGGGCTGCACGGTGGGCGATCCGGCCTCGGCGTCGGTCGAGGTGACGGACGACGACGCGGCGGCGCTTCCGGTGCTGTCGGTGGGCGACGCGACGTTGACGGAGGGCGTCGAGTGGCTGATGCCGTTCACGGTGCGCCTGTCGGCCGCCGCCCCGGAAACGGTGACGGTGCGGGTGGACACGCGGGATTCGACGCCGGTCTCGGCGACGCGGCGGGACTACTGGCCGGTCAAGGGGCGAACGGTCACGTTCCGTCCGGGCGAGACGGAGAGGACGGTTACCGTCCTTGTCTATGACGACTACCACGACGAGGGGCCGGAGACGTTCGAGGTGGTGCTGTCGGATGCGCGGGGCGCGGCGATCGGCGACGGTGTTGCGGTGGGGACCATCGTGAACGACGACCCGCTGCCGGGGGCGTGGCTGGCGCGGTTCGGTCGCACGGTGGCGGAGCAGGCTCTGGACGGGATTGCGGCGCGCATGGCGGCGCCGCGCACGGCGGGCATGCAGGGTTCGATCGCCGGGCAGGCGCTGGCCTTCGGCGGCGGCGCGGCGGATGGCGTTGACCTGTCCCGCTCCCCCGGACCCGTGTCCCCCGGATCGCTGTCCGGGGCCGGCTTCGGCCAGGAGGCGCAGGCGCGCGGGATGACGATGCGGGAGGTGCTGCAGGGGTCGAGCTTCTCGCTGACCGGGGAGGCGGACAGCAGCGGCGGCACGCTGGCCTTCTGGGGCGGGACGCCGGGTTCGGGCGGGCTGGTGTCCGGGTCGCGGTTCGCCGGCGACCGGCGCGGCAATGGCACGGCGGTCAGCCTGCATGGCGAGACGGCGACGGCGCTTCTGGGGACGGACTATGCGCGGGGCCGCTGGCTTGTCGGGTTTGCGCTGTCCGAGACCCGGGCGGAGGGCGGCTATGCCGGGGAGGGCGGCGGCGATTGTTCCGGACTTCCGGCGGAGGCCTGCGCCGTTGCGGCGCGTGCGGGCGACGGGGAGATCGCGGCGTCGCTGACGGCGACGGTCCCCTATGCGGCGCTGGCGGTGACGGACCGGCTGCGTCTGTGGGGTGCGGCGGGCCAGGGCGCGGGCGATGTGACGGTGAAGACCGGCTCCGGCGAGAGCCTGAGCGCGGACACCGCCTGGAGCATGGCGGCGGCGGGCCTGCGCGGCGACCTGCTGGCTCCTTCTTCCGGGGGGACGGGCCCGTTGCTGTCATTGACCTCGGACGCCATGTGGGTGCGGACCTCGTCGGAGAAGACGCACGGTCTTGCGGCGTCGGAGTCGGATGTAAGCCGGCTGCGCGTGGGGCTTGAAGGCAGCTGGGGCGTGGTGCTGGAGAATGGCGGCGCGGTGACGCCGAAGCTGGAGCTTGGGGCGCGCCATGACGGCGGGGATGCGGAGACGGGCTTCGGGGTTGAGCTGGGAGGCGGCCTCGAGTGGACCGACCCGGGCGTCGGGCTGTCGCTGGACCTGTCGGGCCGCACGCTTGTTGCGCATGACGATGGCGGCCTTGAGGACCGGGGGGTGTCGGCGCAGCTTTCCTTCGACCCGGCGCCGTCGAGCGGTCGTGGCCTGTCGCTCGGCCTGGGCCAGGACTGGGGCGGACGGGCAAGCGGCGGCCTCGACGCGCTGTTCGCCCCGGAGCCGCTGGAGGACCGTGGCGAAGGCAACAGCGAGGCGGTGAGCCGCTGGTCGATGGAGGCGGCATACGGCCTGCCGGCGTTCGGCGGGCGCTTCACCAGCAGCCCGTATATGGGCTTCGGCCTCGCCGCGGGCGCGCGCGATTACACGCTCGGCTGGCGGCTCGCGCCGGAAGCAGCCAACGCCCCCGACCTCTCCTTCGGCTTGCACGCGACCCGCAGGGAGAGCGACGCGGCTGCGCCGGAGCATACCGTCGGGGTCGAGGCCAGCCTCCGCTGGTGAAGCTCCGGCAGGTGCCGGTCCCGTTCGGCTGCCGCTTCGATCTCGCTGTCTCCGACATGGGCGTAGCGCATGGTCATGCGCACGCCGCTGTGTCGGAGCAGGCGGGCGGTGACGGTCAGTGGCACGCCGTTCAGCACGGACTGGCTGGCCAACGTGTGGCGGAGGTCGCGCCGCGGCTTCCCGCTGCGCCCGGTGCCAGACGGCGAGATTGGGAGCCAGCAGGCGCTGCGTCTGCTCGCCCGGCGGCGGCGCCCGCCATGGCGGCATGGACGGCCCGCCCGACCCGCTCGGCCGCGGCCTCGATCTCCCGGTCTCCGACATGAGCGTAGCGCATGGTCATCCGCACATTGCTGTGCCCGAGCAGGCGCGCGACGACCGGCAGGGGAACGCCGTTCATCGCCGCCTGGCTGGCTACCGTGTGACGCAGGTCGTGCAGGCGCACGTCTTCGATC
>JAPPKD010000268.1 GCA_028820215.1 Spirochaetaceae bacterium
GGGAGAGCGTGGTGGACGACAAGCTGCTGGAAGTGAAGGACCTGTCCATTTCGTTTCCTACCGAGGCGGGTGTGATCCGGGCGGTCAACGAGGTGTCGTTCGAGGTGCCGCGGCGCACCACGGTGGGCGTGGTGGGGGAGAGCGGCTGCGGCAAGTCGGTCACCGCCCGCGCGTTGCTCAACATCGTGCAGCCGCCGGGGCGCATCGACGGCGGCCAGGTGCTGTTCCATGGCGACGACGACGCCGGCGAGCCGGTCGACCTGCTGTCGATGGCGCCCAAGGGCGCGGCCATCCGCCACTTCCGCGGCAAGCGCATCGCCATGATCTTCCAGGATCCGATGACCTGCCTCAGCCCGGTGCACACCGTGGGCAACCAGATCGCCGAGTCGATCCGCATCCACGACCGCGACGTGTCGGCGCGCGAGGCCCGCCAGCGGGCGGTGGCGCTGCTGACCGAGGTGGGCATTCCCAACCCGGCGGGACGCCTGGACTCCTACTCCTTCGAGCTCAGCGGCGGCATGCGCCAGCGCGCGCTGATGGCGGTGGCGCTGGCCGCGCAGCCGGAACTGCTGATTGCCGACGAGCCCACCACCGCCATCGACGTCACCATCCAGGCCAAGTTCCTGGACCTGATTCAGCGCCTGCAGCACGAGCGCCACATGTCGATCCTGTTCATCACTCACGACTTGGGTGTGATCGCCGAGATCAGCCGCGTGGTGGTGGTGATGTACCTCGGCCGCGTGGTCGAGGTCGGCCGCGTGGAGGAGATCTACGAACGCCCCCTGCACCCCTACACGCAGCTCCTGTTCCGGTCGATCCCCAACGAGCACGTGCCGCGCAAGACGCCGCTGGCGCAGATCAAGGGCGTGGTGCCCGACCCGTTCTCGCGCCCGCCCGGCTGCCCGTTCAGCGACCGCTGTCCCAGCTTCGTGCAGGGCACCTGCGACACGGCGGTACCGCCCCTCTACGAGGTGGAAAAAGAACACCACGCCCGCTGCTCCCTCTTTGCGGTGGGTGTATCCCCCACCCCCTAATTGAGCTGGCGTCCCGGGGGGGGCAGGGGCGCCTATGGCGCCGCTGCTCGGCCGACGAGGCTGACGCGTGAGCGGCGAAGCCAACGGGGCGCTGCTGGAGCTGCGGCGCCTGCGCAAGCACTTTCCGATCCAGCGCGGCGTGTTGCGGCGCACCGTGGGCTGGATCCGCGCGGTGGACGACATCGACCTGGAGGTGAACACCGGCGAGACCGTGGGCCTGGTGGGCGAGAGCGGCTGCGGCAAGACCACCGCCCTGCGCACCATCGTGCGCGCCGTGGAGCCGACCGCCGGCGAGATCCTGTTTCGCACCAACGGCGAGATGCAGTCGATCACGGCGCTGGACGCCGACGCGCTGCGGCAGGTGCGGCAGCAGATACGGGTGATCTTTCAGGATCCGCAGTCGTCGCTCAATCCGCGCTTCAAGATCCGGGACATCATCGCCGAGCCGCTCAAGGCGTACGGCGTGACCGCCAGCCGCGGCGAGCTCGACGACATCGTGGTGGACACCATGGAACGGGTCGGGCTCGACCGCGCCTACGTCAACCACTACCCCTACTCGCTCAGCGGCGGCCAGCGCCAGCGGGTCGGCATCGCCCGCGCCCTGACCACGCGCCCGCGCCTCATCCTGGCCGACGAGCCCACCTCGGCCCTGGACGCCAGCGTGCAGGCGCAGATCATCAACCTGCTGCTGCGGCTGCAGGAAGAGATGAGCCTGTCGATGCTGTTCGTGACCCACGACCTGAGCGTGGTGCGCCACGTCAGCGACCGCATCGCAATCATGTACCTGGGCGAAATCGTGGAACTCGGCGACACCGACGAGGTGTTCCAGCGCCCGCGCCACCCCTACACCGAGGCGCTGTTCGCGGCCATCCCCAAGCCCGACCCGCGCCAGCCGAGCCGCCGCATCATCGTGGAAGGCGACATCCCCGACGCCGCCCACCGGCCGCCCGGCTGCCCCTTCCACCCGCGCTGCCGCTACGCCACCGACCGCTGCTCAACCGAAAAACCGGCCCTCGAGCACCGCGACGGCGCCCACCCCGTAGCCTGCCACTTCCCCCTCCCCCACGAAGAACCCGCCTCGCCCTAGTCCTGGGTACGAACAGATGAGTCGGCGGTCCTGACCTCAAACGACAGGATGTTGTCAGGGCGGCAATAGACGATCTTCCACCTGTCCAGAATGTCGCGTCCCAGCAGAGATGGAACGCCTTCAAGGTCCGGATCATGCTCGGTCAGCCCGATGGGCAACACGTACAAGTAAAGGTGGGCCGAACCGGCGAAGCCGAGTACGGCGTTCTCAAGATAGACCGTCTTTACGCCACCGATCCCGGTAATCAGCGAACTGTGCTCAACAGGTCGTAGGGAACTCCCATTCTCATGGCATCCGCCGGTCCGACCATGCTCCGGTCAGCGCCCGTGTCCACCAGGAACGATACGAAGCTAGAGATACCCATCCTGGGCAACCATAACCGAGCCTCAACGTATGGTCGCCTGTTGCCCGCCAAGTGAGAGTTCCTGATTTTGAGCAACCCCGCCAGCGGGGGG
>JAPPKD010000200.1 GCA_028820215.1 Spirochaetaceae bacterium
GTGCTGCACGCGCCGCGGCAGACCGGCAAGACCTCGGCGCTGCTGGCGTTGCGCGATCTGCTGAACGGCGGGCAGGCGGGCGACTTCCGCTGCCTGTACGCCAACGTGGAAAACGCTCAGGCGATGCGCGAGAACGTGGCCGAGGCGATGCGCACTGTGCTTGCCGAGTTGGCGTTCCAGGCGAGCGTGACGCTGGGCGACGAGACCCTGGAAGAGTTGTGGCCGGTCTTGCTGGAACGAGTCGGGCCGGCTCAGGCGCTGCGCCAGGCGCTGGCGCGCTGGTGCATGGCAGACCCGCGCCCGTTGGTGCTGCTGATCGACGAGATCGACGCGCTGGTGGGCGACAGCCTGCTGTCGGTGCTGCGACAACTGCGCACCGGGTACGTCGACCGTCCGCAGCGCTTTCCGTACAGCGTCATCCTGTGCGGGCTGCGCGACGTGCGCGACTACCGCATCCACTCGGCAGCGGAGAATCGCCTGGTGCTCGGCGGCAGCGCGTTCAACATCAAGTCGGAGTCGTTGCGGCTCGGCGACTTCACCGAGCAGGAAATCCGCACGCTGACCGCTCAGCACACGGAACAGACCGGGCAGGCGTTCACGGAAGACGCGCTGGAGTTGGTCTGGGAGCGTACCGCCGGCCAGCCGTGGCTGGTGAACGCGCTGTGCTACGATGCCTGTTTTCGCCACAAGCCGGGGCGCGACCGTGAACGTCCGATCACCGCGGGCGCCATTCTGGAGGCGCAGGAGCGGCTGATCCTGCGCCGTGACACCCACATCGATGATCTGGCGAACAAGCTGCGCGAGGAGCGCGTGCGGCGCGTGGTGGAGCCGATCCTGGCCGGCGCACGCCAGCAGGCGTGGTCAAACGAAGACCTCGCCTACGTCTGCGACCTGGGACTGGTGGCGCGGGCCGCCGACGGACCGCCGCGCATCGCCAACCCGATCTACGCGGAGGTGGTGCCACGCCACTTGAACTCCGCGGTGCAGGCAGGGTTGCCGCAGGAGATGGCGTGGTACGTGGGCGCGGACGGCACCCTGGACGTGGAGGGGCTGGTCGCGGCGTTCCAGGAGTTCTTCCGGGAGCACTCCGAGCACTGGGTGCAGCGTTTCGAGCAATACCACGAGGCGGGGCCTCAGTTGCTGCTGCAGGCGCACCTGCAGCGCGTGGTCAACGGCGGCGGGCGGATCGAGCGGGAGTACGCGCTCGGGCGGGGCAGGACCGACCTGCTGATCGTGTGGCCGCGGGGCGGGCGCGAGCGGCGCTACGTAGTCGAGTGCAAGGTGCTGCGCGGGGACCTGGAGCGGACCATCGCGGAGGGCATGGCGCAGACGCGTGCCTACATGGACCGGTGCAGCGCGGAGGCTGGCCACCTGATCGTGTTCGACCGCTCGCCGGAGCACACGTGGGAGCAGAAGATCTTCCGCCGCGCGTCGCCGCCCGCCAACGGCACGCCGGTCACGGTGTGGGGCATGTAGCGGCGTCGCCGTTCCGCCGTTGGTGCCGTTGACCAATCGCGCACCGCGTCTTTAGCCTGGACGGGAACCATGGTGGAAGTGGACCGGACCGCGTACGGTTCTGCAACGGGCGACATGCCGCATGTTCGTCATCCGATCCATCGCCGTTTCGACGCCGAGGATCTGGTGCGACTGCGCCGGTCATCCGAGCGGCGGCGCTACGCGGCATCGCAACGGTTGGGGCGAATCGATCCCAACCCCCACCAGATCGACGCGGTGATGTTCGCCTTGCGCCGCATCCCCGAAGGCGGCTGTATCCTGGCCGACGAGGTGGGGCTCGGTAAGACGATCGAGGCCGGTCTCGTGATTGCCCAAGTGATGGCCGAGGGCACCGAGCGAATCCTCATTGTCGTCCCCAAGCCGCTCCTGGGACAGTGGAAGGATGAGCTCTACACCCTGTTCGGCATCTCCGCGCGGGAGGCTGCCGACGCGCGCTGTGAGATTACGGCGCCCGGCGTGTTTCTGGCCGGGCGCGAGTACGCGGGCAGCGCATCGGGTTCGGAACGACTGATGGCGGCGCCGCCATTCGACCTGTGCGTCATCGACGAGGCGCACGAGATGTTCGCCGGCATCTACAAACGCTTCGACCGCCTCGGCGGATACGACGAGAGCGGCGGCTCGGCGCAGACGGCGCACCGGGTTCGCAAGCTGATCGGTCCGGCGCCGGTCCTGCTCCTGACGGCCACGCCGATTCAGAACTCACTCGACGAGTTGTGGGGGTTGCTGCACTACGTGGAGCGCACCGGGACGCTGGTGGGCTCGTTGCCGACCTTCAAGGCGCTGTTCTGTGCCGGGCAGGACGGGCGGCGGCTGGTTCCCGAGCAGGCGCCGGAACTGCGGCGGCGGTTGACCGAGGTGGTGCAGCGGACGCTTCGCCACCAGGCGCAGGAGTTCCTGGACCAGCCCTTCGTCGGCCGCCGCGCCAAACTCTACGAGTACTCGATGAGTGCCGAGGAGAAGCAGCTCTACGACGACGTGACGAACTACCTTCTGTCTCCGAGCCTCAACGCGTTTCAGGGTCGTTCGCGGCAACTGCTGCTGATCGGGTTTCATCG
>JAPPKD010000009.1:0-19895 GCA_028820215.1 Spirochaetaceae bacterium
ATCATTCTGACCAATTCACCCGCTCTCTCGACGATTCAATTCGGGATACAACACGCACCGTCGAACCTAATGTCCTTGAAGACCCAATCACTTAGGTCAGCGCTGCACAGGACCGCGCGGCTGCCGGCCCCCTCACCCTCTTCCACATCGTCCAACCACCTTTGGTGACTCTCGATAATGCGATTGAACTCCTCCTCCGATGGTCTCCAACCCTGCTCATACGGGCATAGCGGAGTAGCGTCTCCCTCAACCGGTGTCGGCTTGACCTGGCTTTGCGACGTGACGACCCCCGGACCCGCCATTCCCGAACCCAACGGCCTCCTCTGCGGGATCTCGGCGCCCGGCCATGCCCTCTCGATGTCAACCCCGTCTATTCTCGCATTCAAGAAGACGGCGTCACTCAGATCAGCCTCATCAAGTGATGCGCCCGACAAGTCCGCTCCTGTCATATCAGCCAGGATCAGAATAGCGCGCGTCAGGTTCGCGCCCTCCAATTTCGCGTACTGGAGATTCACTCCGTGTCCATTCACATGAGTCAGGTTCGCTCGATATAGATCGGCTCCGGAGAGGTCAGCTCCTCGGAGGTCAACACCTTCGAGCGCTACTCTCCGCAAAATCTCGTTTCGGAGGATAGCCCCACGCAGGTCGGCTCCCCACAAGTCAATTGGGTGCCCGCCCAAATGTGGGTATAGCGCCTGCAAATCCCTCAACTTCACTACTATTCGACCCTTCTGGATACCCGACGCACACGATAGCGCTTTCCCTACGCCAGTTTTCAGCATATTCCGCTCACTCGTAGCTGCTAGTAGCCAGCCTCCCGTTGCGCTAATCCGCGACACAATCTCCTCGACGTCCCCCATCTCCTCACTACATACTAACCTGCTTCCGACGCTTATCACGCTCTCCCAATGAGTTGCCTCCAAAACGAACGCTAGCCCGATGACGACCGCGACAACGACAAGCGCTGCTATCCACATTCCTACTATAATTCTTCGATATTCCGCCGCGTATAGCCACCGATACTCAACCATCATCTACGATTCCACCGGCGCGAGTTGCGTCCCACGCCACCGTTACACCGAGATCCGCAAGTCGCTCCCGAAACTCGGATCCCGAATCCGTGATCTCTGAAGCCGGCCGCCGCCCGCTTATCATCTCGCGAAAGCTACGCTCTATAAATTCGTTCAATGCTGGGCCGATGCGACTATAAGCCTCGTCCATCTCCCCATTTTGGCGATCCCACCAGTATGTTGGCTTCAAAGCCCAATCTCTGGCGCGCTCCGACGACATCTTTTCGATCAGTTTGGCACTGTCCAGCGTGAACGCAACTCTATATAGCGCTGGAACTAGGAATCTCGGATATCTAGGAAAGTATGGTGCCTCCTCACCCGCCCCTTCGAGTCTCGTAGGGCGTCCCGTATACGGCTCTATGCCTTGCCACTCGTAGTCTATGTTTTCAACTCCATAGTGCTCCGCCACAAACCCCTCGGGGGTCAATTTGACGAAATCCAGGACTTGAAGTGCGGCCTCCAGTTGGTCGTTGCTCGCATCGTCACTCACAGCCATGAACGTACCGTTCGCGGCCGATATGCGCCACCGGACGGTTCCCTGGGCCAAGCCCAGCGGCGGGGGAAGGATAACTAGGCGTGCGCCGTCCTGTAGTCTATCCGCTTCTCTTGCGTTCGCCACGACCGAATCCCAATCTTGCACGATAGGCACCGAGAGAATCGTCGCTGCGTCACCGTTTAGCAACTGTGCTAACAGTGTATCGTCACCACTATCTGCGACGAAATGTTGGTCCGTGAGCAAGCCATTATCGTACCACGTCGCGGCCAGATCGACGAGTTTCCGATATTGGCAGGTCATAACGTTTGGCAGGACTTCATCTACGCAATCGTCAAGGACATTGGGGATACCTCTATCTGTTACTCTGACACCTTGGGACGGCCAGATCGTCGACAGGCCGAACGCGCCAAACAGCGTGGGCCAAGTGAGATGCCAACGACCAGCCCCAACGGGGGAAGAGCCGTCCGGCGTCAGGTTTAGCCCCCTGATGTCATTTAGAATCCGCTGCAACTCCTCGACTGTCAAGACGTGGTCAACGAAAGAGACAGTATTCGACGAGTCTAGCGGGATTCGTGGGCCGGAAAGCTCGCCGTACACTCGCTCGATCCAGTCTTCACGCAGAATCGGCAATGATGTCGGCAGATCGTAAGTCACATTTATTCCTGGAAGGGCAATAAGAGCATCTCCATCGGAGTAGGCGCGAAATTCGCTAGCGTACTGGCGAAAAATGTTGACCAAATTGGGTGTGTTTTCGTCATTGATATACTTGACTGGAATTGGCTTGAATTGACCGCTATACTTCAGCAAGTCTTCGTGGCATATCGTGAACACCGTTGTGCCTGGCGAATCTGTTCTTAGCAGTGTCGCCATCTTCTCGCGATCACACGGATGGCCGCCACCCCAGCTTGATAACGTAAAGTCGGAGTCAGTTATCCCGCTGGCGCGGAGAATCGGAGGCAGGTTCGTCATGACCTCAGATCCGGGGTGGCGATATGTATATATGATCTGGAAATCGGGGGAACTCGAGGAGTCTTCGGCTCGGCCCTGAGCCGCCATTGGGGAAGGGACTGACATCCATGCAGATGCGACGACAGCCACGGTTAGCACCATTATGATTCTGTTCTTGGCTTGTTTCATGATGGCCTCCTAAGCAGTCACGATTGTGGTTTGTATTCGGGTAAAGGTGGTTTGATGCGCTCCGGGTTGGTGTCCAACGATTACTACACGCGCCTGGGACGATCGAGCCCTTTGGTGAGAAAGCGACTCATAGCGGGCGACATATCGGGTCAAGTGCTGTCGCCCGTACACAGCGGAGGCGCATTGTCCCAAACATATAGACTGAGAGAGGGGCGGAGGAGACGAAGTCTTGGTGGGCGGAGATCAGCAGGCTGACTTGATGGATCGTGCGCTGTGGTGTATAGCAGAGACTGATCGGTATGGGCAACGGGCGCTTGCTTAACGGTGATTCGATGGAAGGTTGGGCGGCCGGCGGCGATGGTCGTCGAGCCACGCGACGACTGGTGAGGCATATGTATAGCCTTAGTTGAGTAATGAGCCATGGATACGCGGAGTCTTATCGTACCGGATTCGCACCGTCGCGCCGGACACTGCCAGCGACTGGCGAGCCGCCTCCACCACCAGCTCGTTGATGCCGCTGTTGAGCGGCGTGGCGATCAGCCCGTTCCGGTCGATCTCCTGCAGACGGACGCGCCGCTCGCCGGGCGCCAGCTCGCGCAGCGCGCGGGCGGCCTGCACGGCGGCGGCCATCGACTCGTAGCCGTAGCCGATCGCGTCCGCGCCGGCGCCCTCCCGCGGCGCCAGCCGGAAGAAGTCGGGACTGACGAAGTTGAACCGGCTGCCGCCCGGACCGGTCGCCGCCACGTAGGCGTACTCGACGCCGCGGTCCTGATCGTCGTGGTCGATCAGCCCGGTGCGGCCGTCCCCCTCGCAGTACAGGGTCATGCCCTGATCGTTGGAGCCGGCGCCAGCGTCCGGATAACCCAGCCCGGCGCTCACCGACAGGATCGCGCCGTTCTCCCAGTGCACCCGTCCGTGCGCCCACAGGTAGCCGGTGTTGCCGTTGGGAAAGGTGCCGGTGGCGCCGGCGGCGCTGACCGCCACCGGACGCAGGCCGGTAATGAAGTACACCAGGTCCACGTAGTGACAGCCCACGTAGGTGAACGGGTCGCTGTTGTCGCAGGTGAACCAGTTCTGGAAGTTCGAGTGGCGGTAGAAGTAGGGCTCGAACAGCCTGGCCTCGCCGTAGGCGAACTCCCCGAAGTCGCCGCGCCCGTACTGGCGGCGGGCGACCAGCGAGCGGCGGTCGAAGCGCTTGTGGTAGTCGATCCCCACGAACAGTCCGCGCTCGGCGGCAAGCTCGCCGATCTGGCGGCCCTGCTCGTACCGCTGCACCAGCGGCTTGACGCTGTAGACGTGCTGGTCGCGCTGCAGCGCGTCGAGGATGATCTCGTGATGCAGGTGATCGGGCACGGCCACGAAGACAAGCTGCTGCGGGGCCAGCGCATCCAGGGCGCGCAGGTACGCGCGCGGGTCGCGGCCGGCGTCTCCGAGGCAGGGGTACGCCGTGAACCCCTGGCCGGGGAACGCCTCCGCAAGCTCCTCGTCGGAGGTCAACGGCGCCAGCCGGGCGGTGCTGGTGGCCGCGAGCGAGATCGAGCCCACTTCGCCGCTCCGCTGCAGGTGGTAGAGCGACGGCAGGATGACGTCACGGGTAAACATGCCGGCGCCCACCACCACGACGTCGAGCGGAGCGCGCGCACGCAGAGCGCTGTGGGATTGAAGGATGCTCATGTGGAGGGTACGTATCGTCTACCGCGGACGGCTGCGATCATGGTATGGGCGTGCCGGAACACCGTCAAACCAGGAGGTCCTTTCGTCCCGTCACTCCTCCCACAAACCTCGCTGCATCGGGATCGACGGCAACGTTCTTTTCGTCCCGGTCTACGACGAACAGGACATCGCCCCATGAGCGCTTCGCCGGCGGCACTGGATAGTTCGGGCGCACCGGGCAAGCCAGGTCGGATAGAACTCCCCCGGAAAGGTGGGAGGAGCTTGGCGTCCAGGACGGAGCCTGTAGTGTCGGATCCGATTCCCATGGTCTGCGGTTGAGGTCGTCTACTCCGAATGTCGAAGTACTTCGCGGACCGATGGCTCATTCGGGTAGCTACGAAGAGAATTCGATACACTTGATTCGCATAGCGTCACGGCAGAGGCTGACCGATCCGGTCCGGTTCGTTTTGAAGCTGAGGGAGTTCTGGCGCTTGAGGTGGGACCAAGTCGTCGGTCTCCTCGGCTTCGATCAAGCCGATACAGACCACGTGGTCGCCGCCCTCCATGGAATCGTGACGCTTCGTGGCCGGGATGTTCGAGACCGGATCGCATGTCTGTTCGCGATTCGGGCGACCCTGAGCTCTCTCTTTCGTGATCTGGATGTCGAGAACCAGTGGCTGCGCGAGCCACACCCGTTGCTGCACGGGAAGTCGCCGCTGGAATTGTTGTCGTACGGTTCAGTTGAAGACCTGCTGACTGTCAGGGAATACGTAGAGACCGTCGCGGGACGGTAGGCGTGCTTGAGGCGATCCCCGGCCGAGACACCCATCGGCAAGCGTTCCGACTGGCGGTAATCCCGGATGACCTCAGGGATGAACTACAGATGGACGCTCAGAGCCACGACGAGCTGCAGGAGATTACTGACCACTTTCGGGTACCGCACGGACCTCGGTGCGACGGCCCGTTCCGACGAAAACGAAGACTGCGACCCAGGACTCGAGAAGGACCTCCGCCCGAAGGCGGCCAAGTGGCCCGGCTTGATCGACAAGACCGTGCGGTGAAACCGGAGGTGCGGCAGAGCGACGGCAGGAACGCGCCCCGCGTGAACATGCCCGCCAACCCACCCCGTCGATCGGCCCGCGCGCGCTGGGGATCCCGGTGGCGCGCAAGCCGACCACGAAGACAGACTATTTCTCAACGGACCGGGGCTCCTCGTCTTGAGCCCCTCCTTTACCCTGAGTAATCGGACCGCTGACCTGTGCCTCGGATTCCGACTCTTGTGCCTCTTGTCCGGCCGCTGGTTGCTCGGCGGGCGCCTCCTCGGCGGCCGGCTGTTCCTCGGTGTCTGCCTCCTGCTCTTCCGACTCGGCGGCAGCCTCTTGCTCGTCGGCAGCCGGCTGCTCCTGGGCCGGCTCCTGTTCCTCGGCAGCTTCCTCCGCCACCGGTACGGCCGGTGCCGTCCCGCTGTCGCGTGTCGCGAGGTACACGATGATCGCAGCCACGGCGACGACCACGACGACGAGCGCGATGATGCGTCCGGGTCTGGATGACCTCTGATTCATGTGTCAGCTTTAATCAACGGCAGACCCAGGCATCAAGCTGAGCGTTCGCATGCGAGCGGCCGCCTGAAACAACGAAACTGTCGTTTGACTTTGGGATAGCAAAGCCAGTATTTTGATGATTCCAAACTAACTGTGATAGAAACAACCGGGCTGACCAAGTACTACGGGCGCACGCGCGGGATCGACGGGCTGGATCTGAGCGTTGAGGCCGGCGAGTTCTTCGGCTTCATCGGGCCCAACGGTGCGGGCAAGTCGACGACGATCCGTACCCTGCTCGGGCTGCTGCGGCCGACGCGCGGCAGCGCCACGGTGTTCGGGCTGGACGTGACCAGCCGCGGTATCGACATCCGCCGCCGGCTGGGCTACATCCCTGCGGAGATCGGCTTCTACGGCGGTATGACCGGCGAGGCGATCCTCCGCCTTGCCAGCCGCATGCACGGGATGGACCCGGACCGGGGCCGGGAGGTGGCAGGCCGCCTGGACCTGGACCTGCAGCGCAAGGCGGACGAGCTGTCCACCGGCAACCGCAAGAAGCTGGCCGTCGTGCTGGCGCTGCAGCACCGACCGGAGCTGGTGATCCTGGACGAGCCGAGCGCCGGTCTGGACCCGCTGATGCAGGGCGTGCTGTTCGACCTTCTGCGCGAGGAGCACCGGCGCGGCGCCACCGTCTTTTTCTCCTCACACGTCCTGGACGAGGTGCAGCGCATGTGCCGGCGCGTGGCGATCGTCCGTAGCGGGCGCATCGTCGAGGTGGCGGAGATCGAAACGCTCCGCCAGCGCCACCTCAAGCGGGTGCGCGCCGTCTTCCCCGGTGAGCCGCCCGCGCGGGCGCTGGCCATCGACGGCGTCGCGAACCTGAGCGTGGATGCCGACAGCGCGCGCTTCGACTTCACCGGACCGCCGCGCGCCCTGCTCGCCATGTTGGCCAGGCGCCGCGTGGTCGACGTGACGATCGAGGATCCGACCCTGGACGACGTGTTCCTGCATTACTACGGCAGTGACGCGGAGGATGGGGCCGCCGATGCGGCGGAGGACCCCGCATGAGTCCGGCCTGGCACCTGTTCACGCACGAGTTGCGCCGCAACCGCCGGCAAGCGATCGCCTGGACCGGCATCGTCGCCGGCCTGGTGGTGCTCTACTCGCTGTTCCTCCCGTCGATCGCCGAGTCCGGTGACACGTTTGCCGGCATGCTGGAAGCCTATCCCGAAGGGTTGCTCAAGGCGCTCAACATCGAGGACGCGGCGATGTTCGTGACGCCGCTCGGTTTTCACGTCACCGAGAGCGGCATCGTGATCACCATCCTGGGCGGCATCTTCGCCGCCTCGCTGGGCGCCAACCTGCTGCTCAAGGAAGAACGCGACCGCACGGCCGAGTTCCTGCTGGCCCAGCCGCTGTCGCGCCTGCAGGTGTGGGCGGGCAAGACCGCCGCAGCCTACGTCTACGTGGTCGCCTTCAACGCCGTGACGTTCGCCGTGTCGGCCGCCGCGGTCACCGGCTTCAGCCCGGACCCCGTCGATCTGCGCGCCCTGTTCATCTACGACGTGTACGTGCTGCTGCTGACCACGCTGCTGGCCGCCTTGGGCCTGCTGCTGTCGGCCGCGGTCCGGCGTGGCCGAAGCATGACCGGCGTCGCGGTCGCCATAGCGCTCGGCGGCTTCTTCGTGGACGCCATCTCGAAGACCACCGAGAAGGCGCGGCTGATCGGTTATCTGAGCCCCTACCGGTTCCTCGACGTGTCGGTCCTGGACCCCGGTTACGGTCTCACCATCGGCCGGCTCGCCTACTTTCTGCTGGGCACGGCCGTGCTGCTGACCGCCTCCGCGATCCGGTACCGGCGCAAGGACATCGTGGTCTAACATCGCCCCCGGAGGGCGCCACGATGACCATCGCCGAGAGGATCGCCGACCGCGCGCGACAGGAGGGGCTGGAGCTCTACTTCGGGCTGCCCGGATCCGGGGCGCTGATGGACCTGATGGAGGCCGGACGCCACGTCGGGCTGGACCTGGTGCTGATGGGCCACGAGTCGAGCGCGGCCATCACCGCCGCCTACTACGGCTACCTGCGCGGCGGCGCGGGTCTGGCGATCGGCATCAAGGGCGCGGGCGCCGGCAACCTGGCCGCCGGCGCGGTCAACGCGTTCTTCGAGCGCATGCCGGTGGTCTGCCTGTGCGAGCGCATCGGAAGCGGCGCACGCAACGACATGTCCCAAGTGTGCGAGCAGGAGCCGCTGTTCGCCCCGGTGTCGAACACCACCCTCCAGATCGACGCGGGCGCCGACCCC
This sequence comes from Spirochaetaceae bacterium, assembly GCA_028820215.1. Next base: position 8,200 of record JAPPKD010000009.1, read on the forward strand.
GGCCGCACGATCGACGCCGCCTTCACCGCCGCCGCGAGCGGACGTCCCGGGCCGGCGCTGCTGCAGTTGGCGTCCGACCAGGCGCAGGCTGATGCCGGCAGCGGCCCCACCGAGCGGACGGAGCCGCGCCTGGACGGACCGATGCCGGACGCAGCGGCAATCGCGCGGGCGGCGCGCCTGATCTCGGGCTGGCGGCGGCCGGCCGTCATCCTGGGCCCGGACATCGCCCTGGCGGGCGCGTCCGGAGCGGTACGCGCGCTGATCGACCGTCTGCGGCCGGCGGTGCTGCACGGCTTCCACGCGCGCGGCATGCTCCCGGAGGACGATCCCCGCTTCGCCGGCGTGTTTATGGCGCTCCCCGGGCCGAACATCCTGGCCAACCGCATCCTGGCCGAGGCGGACGGCGCGCTGCTGATCGGCGTCGACGGCCTGTCCGTGGAGGGCACGTGGGACACCGCCTTGGGGATTCCCACCTGCGAGTTGGCCGCGCGTCCCGACTTCGAGATCGTATCTCCGGCAACGGTGCGCGTCGACGGCGACCTGGCCGCCTCGCTCCCGGCCCTGACGGCCGCCCTGCCCGCACGCACCGACGAGGGGTACCCGACCGAGCGCGTGGCCGCCATCCGCGCCGACATCCTGGCGCGCTGCTTCGCCCGGCCGCCGAAAGCCCGCCTGGCCGCCCAGGACGCGGTAGAGATCGCCCGCGAGCTGCTCCCCGAGGACGGCATCATGGTCTCGGAGACCGGCGTCTTCATCGTCATGCTCGACCACCTGTGGCCGGTCACCCGGCCGGACACCTTCTTCGGCTCCGGCGGCGCGCGCACGATGGGCCTGACCGTGCCGGCGGCGCTGGGCGCCAAGCTGGCCCGCCCGGACACGCCGGTGCTCGGCATCGGCGGCGACGGCAGCCTGCTGATGCGCCTGGGCGAGCTTGAGACCTTCGCCCGCACGGGCGCGGCGGTGCCGCTGGTGATCATCAACGACCAGGCGCACGGCACCATCCGCTCGCGGCAGAAGACGCGCGGCCTCGCCCCCTACTCCCTGCAATTCGCGCCGGTCGACTACGCCGCGATCGCGCGCGCCAGCGGCCTGCGCGGCGCCACGGTCTACGACCCGGAGACGCTGCGCCGCGAGCTGGCCGCGGCGCTGGCGGCCGACGTCGCCACCCTGATCGACGTGCGCGTCGACCCGCAGCCCTACCAGGACAGCTTCGGCCCCACCGTCGGCGTCCTGCAGTGAAATCTGCCTGGCAGGGCAGGCAACACGGGTAAGCATGCGATAGGATCGGAGCATCTCTCCGATACCGCAGGAGGTTTCCGATGAAGATGACGAAGAGCATCCTGGCCATCCTGATCGCAGGACTGGCCGTGACCGGCGCGTGGGCGTCTCCCGTTCAGGAGGAGGCGGTCATGGCCGAGGAGATGAGCCCGATCGACATGCTCGCCAAGGTCGATCACTCCGCGTGGGAGCGCGGCAGCCACGGCGGCCGGTTCGTGGTGACCAACATCTCCGACGCCAAGACCTTCAACCCGGTCGTGGCCAAGGAGACCTCGACGACGGACATCACCAATCAGATGTTCGCGAGCGTCGTGCGGCGCAACCAGCTCACCCTTGAGTGGGAGCCGGGGCTGGCCGAGCGCTGGGAGATCTCCGAAGACCAGAAGACCATCACCCTCTACTTGCGCAGCGGCCTGGTCTGGTCGGACGGCGACCCGATCACGGCGGACGAGGTCGTCTGGACCGTCAATGAGATCATCCGGAACGAAGAGGTGGAGACCAGCACCCGCGACGCGCTGGTGGTCGGCGGGGAGTTCGCGGAGTTCGAGCTGATCGACGACCTGACCTACCGCATCGCGCTGCCGTCGGTGTACGCCGGCATCTTCGAGATCGCCTCGATCGGGCCGATGCCTCGCCACATCTTCGAGCCGCTGATCGAGGCGGAGGGCGCGGCCGCGGTCAACTCGTTCTGGGGGGTCGACACCGACGTGAGCACCATCGTCGGCAACGGCCCGTTCCTGATCAACGAGTACCTGCCCAGCCAGCGGGTGGTGATGACGCCCAACCCCAACTACTACGAGAAGGACGAGTGGGGCCAGCAGCTCCCGTACCTGGACGAGTTCGTGATCGAGTTCGTCGAAGACCTGGACACCGGCCTGGCCCGCTTCATCGCCGGCGAGACCGACGCCTGGGGGTTGCGCGGCGAGGACTACGGCGTCCTGGCCGAGCGGCAGGAATCCGACAACTTCCTGATCTACAACGTCGGTCCCGCGTCCAGCACGCAGTTCATCACCTTCAACCAGAACCCGATCGAGGGCGAGGAGGACGGCGGCATCGAACCGCCGGCGCTCACCTGGCTGTCCAACAAGTCGTTCCGCCAGGCGATGGCGCACCTGATCGACCGCCAGACCATCATCAACAACATCGCCTTCGGCTTCGGCTACCCGCAGTACTCGTTCGTGTGGACCGTGTCCCCCTACTACTGGGAGGGGGCCGCCGATGCCGCGTTCAAGTACGACCCGGAGCGCGCCAAGGAGCTGCTCGACTCGATCGGCTACACCGACCGCGACGGCGACGGCTTCCGCGAGGATCCGGACGGCAACAAGATCGAGCTGATCCTCAACACCAACTCCGGCAACACGGTGCGCGAGCAGATCGGCGAGCTGTTCACCCAGGAGGCGCAGGCCGCCGGCATCGACGTCACCTTCAAGCCGGAGGCGTTCAACGAGCTGGTCACCCGGCTGGTCGCCTCCTACGACTGGCACATGATCCTGATCGGCCTGACCGGATCGGTCGACCCGGTGGGCGGCGCCAACGTGTACCCGTCACGCGGCTCCCTGCACATGATCGAGCCCAACCAGGAGTCGCCGCGCCGCGACTGGGAGGCCGCCGTGGACGCCGCCTGGGACGAGGCCAACCTGACCACGGACGAGGAGCAGCGCATCCGCGGATTCCGCAAGCTCCAGGAGCTCTGGATCGACGAGGTCCCGTGGGCCTACACCTTCGCCCCGGCGACGATGCACGCCTTCCGCAACACGTTCGGCAACATCAAGACGCACCCGCTGAACGGCTACGGCATTCGTGGCACCGCCGACCGGCTCTTCGTGAAGTAGCCGGACGATGGCACAGGAGCCCGGGACGAGCACGAACGTCCCGGGCTCTTCCCTTTTCTGACGGAGCACCCCGCATGCATCCACGGTAGTACCCGCGGCCATGAGCCTGTCGTTGCTGCGCGTCGTCGGCCGGCGGCTGATGAACGCCGTGCCGATCCTGCTGATCACGCTGGCCGTCGCCTTCTGGCTGATCCAGCTCGCGCCCGGCGACGTCTACAGCGAGTACGCGCTCAACCCCGACATCCGCGCCGAGGACCTGGAGCGGTTCCGTGCCAACTTCGGCCTGGACCAGCCGTGGTACGTGCAGTTCGGGCGCTACCTGTGGAACGCCGCGCAGGGCGACTTCGGCTTCTCGCAGACCTTCAAGGCGCCGGTGTTCGTGCTGGTCAAGCAGCGCGCGGCCAACACGCTGCTGCTGTCGGTGGTGTCGCTGCTTCTGGCATGGGGGTTCTCGATCCCTGCCGGCATCATCGCCGCCGCGCGCCAGTACCGGTGGCAGGACCAGTCGATCGCGGTTCTCGCCTTCTTCGGCCTGTCGATCCCGAATTTCTTCCTGGCCGCCCTGCTGCTGTACGTGATCTCGGCCACCGGGAGCTGGCTGCCGATCGGGGGCATGACGTCGATCGACCACGACCAGCTCTCCACCCTGGGGAAGATGTGGGACCTGGCCAAGCACCTGGTGGTGCCGGCGCTGGTGATCTCCACGGCGATCACGGCGTCGCTGACGCGCATCATGCGCGCCAACATGCTGGAGGTGCTGGGCCAGCAGTACATCACCACCGCCCGCGCCAAGGGGCTGGCCGAGCGGGTCGTGATCCTCAAGCACGCGCTGCGCAACGCGGTCAACCCGATGATCACCCTGCTGGGCTTCAGCATCGGTGACATCCTGGGCGGCTCGGCGCTGGTGGAGATCGTCACCGGCTGGCCCGGGCTGGGCAAGCTGATCCTGTCGGCGCTGCTCAACCAGGACCCGTACCTGGTGTCCGGCAGCCTGATCTACGGGGTGATCCTGCTGATGATCGGCAACCTGGTGGCCGACATCCTGCTGGCGATCACCGACCCCCGGATCCGCGTGACATGAGCGCTCCGGTCACGGCGAGCGCCGGCGCGGTCGACGAAGCGGTCGAGTCGCTGCTCGGCGGTTTCGTCAGGAAGTTCCGCAAGCACACGCTGGGCAAGATCGGCGCCGTGACGCTGGTCGTCCTGTACGCCCTGGCGCTGCTGGCCGACCCCCTGGCGCCGGCGACGATGCGCTGGACCGACAAGACCAAGTCCTACCAGCCGCCGACCCGCATCCACTTCAGCTACCTCGACGGCGGCAACGTGGTGGTGCGGCCGTTCGTCTTCGAGATGCACATCGTCAATCAGGCGCTGCGCACCTACGGCCGCGTGCCGCGCCACACCCTCCGCGTGATCTCGCAGGAGACGGTCGCCGGCCGCGGTGACCTGCGCGCCGTGGCCATGCAGGACTCGGCTGCCGCGCGCGCGAGCACGGCGGTCGCTGCGTTCCGGCGGCAATACGGGCTGCGGACAGACCACCCGGCGCTGGCCGAGCTGCGGTCGCTGATCGCGCAGGTCGAGCGCGACCCGAGCCGCGACCTGCACCGCACCGTGCGGCTCGACCTGGGTCTTCCGGCGACGCCGGTCGCGGAGTTGATCATCGCCAAGGGCAACAAGAACTTCGTGAGCTTCTTCGCGCGCGGCGTGCCGTACCGGTTCCTGGGTACGTTCACGGCGCGCTGGCACCTGCTCACCTCGCCCACCGGAGGCTTCTTCCCGCTCGGCACCGACCATGCCGGCCGCGACCTCTTGTCGCGGCTGCTGCACGGCGCGCGCGTGTCCCTCACGGTCGGGCTGGTCGGCGCGACCATCACGCTGGTGATCGGCCTGTTGATCGGCGGCGCCGCCGGCTACTTCGGCGGCGTGATCGACAACCTGCTGATGCGCTTCACGGAGGTGCTGCTGGCCTTCCCCGCGTTCTACCTGCTGCTGGCGCTGCGCGGCACCTTCCCGCCGACGCTCCACAGCGTGCAGGTCTACTTCCTGATCATCCTGATCGTCTCCTTCGTCATCTGGGGCGGCCTGGCGCGCATCGTGCGCGGCATGGTGCTCTCCCTGCGCTCGGAGGACTACGTGCTGGCCGCCCGCGCGCTCGGCCTGGGTCCGTTCAAGATCATCGTGCGGCACGTTCTGCCGAACACGCTGTCCTACGTGATCGTGCACGTCACGCTGACCATCCCCGGCTTCATCCTGGGCGAGTCGACCCTGAGTTTCCTGGGGCTGGGCATCACCGAGCCGCAGTCGAGCTGGGGGCTGATGCTGTCGGTGTCGCGCGGCTACCGGATCTTCCAGGACTTCCCGTGGATCCTGGTGCCGGGCATCTTCATCTTCATCGCCATCATGGCGTGGAACTTCGTCGGCGACGGCCTGCGCGACGCGGTCGATCCGCGGAGCCGCGTATGAGCGGTACGGCGGGCGGCGCCACGATCCTGGACGTCCGGGACCTGCAGGTCAGCTTCCACCTGCACGACCACGTGGTGCGCGCCGTGGACGGCGTCGACCTGCACGTCGAGGAGGGCGAGACGGTCGGCTTGGTCGGCGAGTCCGGCTGCGGCAAGTCGGTGACCTCGCTGGCCGTGATGCGGCTCATCCCGCAGCCACCCGGGCGCATCGAGCGCGGCTCCATCCGCCTGCGCGGACGCGAGCTGACCGGCCTGAGCGACCGCGAGATTCGCGCCGTGCGCGGCAACGACATCTCCATGATCTTCCAGGAGCCGATGACCTCCCTGAACCCCGTCTACTCGATCGGCGACCAGATCGGCGAAGCCCTGACCCTGCACCGCGGCATGGACCGAGCCCAGGCGCGCCAGGAGGCGGTCCGGCTGCTTGGCCTGGTCGGCATGTCCGACCCGGACTCGCGGGTCCGCGACTATCCGTTTCAGCTCTCCGGGGGACTCCGGCAGCGGGCGATGATCGCCATCGCGCTGGCCTGCGAGCCGGCCCTGCTGATCGCGGACGAGCCCACCACGGCGCTGGACGTCACCATCCAGGCGCAGATCCTCCGGCTGATGCGGTCGCTGAAGGAGCGGGTGCACACCTCGATCATCTTCATCACCCACGACCTGGCGGTGGTGGCCGGTTTCGTCGACCGCGTCGTGGTGATGTACGCCGGCGTGGTGGTCGAGTCGGCGCCGGTGCGCACCATCTTCAAGAAGCCGCAGCACCCCTACACGCAGGGACTGCTGGCCTCGGTGCCCGTGCTGACCGGCCCGGCATCACGGGAGCCGCTGCGCGCCATCCCCGGGCACCTGCCCGATCCGCGCCGGCGGATCTCCGGCTGCCGTTTCGCGGAGCGCTGCCCGCACGCCATGGCGCGCTGCACCGAGGCGGAGCCGGCGCTGACCTCGCTCGACGAGACCCACCAGGTGCGCTGCTTCCTGCACGGCGAGGCGGCGCGGCCGGTGGAGGAGCGCCTGCCGTGAGCGACGCGCCGCTGGTGCAGGTCACGGACCTGCGCAAGGAGTTCGCGGTGAAGGCAGGCGGGTTCGCCCGCTCCCGCGGGACGCTCACCGCCGTGAACGACCTCACGCTGGCCATCCGCCACGGCGAAACGCTGGGCATGGTCGGCGAGTCGGGCTGCGGCAAGACCACGGTCGGCCGCTGCCTGCTGCGCCTCTACGAACCGGAGCGCGGGCGCGTGTTCCTGGACGCCGATCCGGCGGTCGCCGACCAGGTGGTGGAGCTGGACCGGGAAGCGCGCGCGCTGGACGGGTCAGCCGACGCGAAGCGCCGGGTCCGCGAGATCCGCGCCCGCGCCGACTCGCTGGCGGCGGGCCTGGACCTGCTCAGCATGGACCGCGCGCAGGTCAAGCAGGCGCGGCGCAAGCTGCAGATCGTGTTCCAGGACCCGTGGGCGTCGCTCAACCCGCGCATGCTGGTGGGGGACATCCTCACCGAGGGGCCGCGCGAGTTCGGCGTAACCGGCGGGGCCGTGCTCGGAGACCTCACCGGCAAGCTGCTGGACATGGTCGGCATGCCCCGGCACGCCGCCGGCCGCTACCCGCACCAGTTCTCCGGCGGCCAGCGGCAGCGCATCGGCATCGCGCGGGCGCTGGCCCTGGAGCCGGAGCTGATCGTCGCCGACGAGCCGGTGTCGGCGCTGGACGTCTCTATCCAGGCGCAGATCGTCAACCTGCTGCTCGATCTGCAGCGCGAGATGGGGCTGGCCTACCTGTTCATCGCCCACGACCTGAGCATCGTCCGCTACGTCTCGGACCGCATCGCGGTGATGTACCTCGGCCACTTGGTGGAGCTGGGCGAGGCGCAGGCGGTCTGCGAACGGCCGCGCCACCCGTACACGATCAGTCTGATGTCCGCGGTCCCGGTCGCCGACCCCGACGCCCCGCCGGCCGACCGGCCGCTGGAAGGCGACGTGCCGAGCCCGGTCAACCCGCCCTCCGGCTGTCCGTTCCACCCCCGCTGCCCGCAGGCCATCGACGAGTGCCGCCGCTCGATGCCGGCCCTCACCACCACCGCCGACGGCCACACCTTCGCCTGCCACAACCCGCCGGCCGCGTAGCCGTCCGCCACGGCGGCTCCGAGCGTCAGGAGCCCGTGGTCATGATGCGGTGGTAGACCTCGACGGCCTGCAGCACCTGGGCGCACTCGATCCACTCCACGGCGGCGTGCGCCTGGTCGATGCTGCCAGGGCCGAGCACGATCGAGGGGATGCCGGCGGCGCTGAGCTTGGCGGCGTCGGTGCCGTACGGCTCGCCGTCGACGGACGCCGTGCCGGTGACCGCGCGCACGGCGGCCGCGGCGCCGGCGACGATCGGGGCGTCGGCCGGGGTCTCCATCGGCTCGATCGACAGGTCTTCGGTGATGTCGATGGTCACGCCGGCGTCCTCGGCAACCCGCGCGGCGATGCGCCGGTACGGGTCCAGCACGGCGGCGAAATCCTCGCTCGGCAGGATCCGGCGGTCGAGCTCCATCCGGCACTCGGCCGGCACGAAGTTGACCTGCAGGCCGCCGTGGATGGTGCCGACGTTGTGGGTCGGCACGCCGGTGACACCGTCGTCGAGCGCGGCGAAGCCGGCGCCGACCTCCTCGTCGAACGCCGTGATCAGCCGCGCCGCGGCGCTGATCGCGCTGGCGCCGAGGTGCGGCTTGGAGCTGTGCGCGGCCGTGCCGTGCACGTCGATCACGGCGCGGATGATCCCCTTGTGCGCGCGGACGATGCGCAGCTCGGTGGGCTCGGCGACCACGGCCGCCACGATGCGCGTGCCGCACGCCGGCAGCGCGTCCGCCAGCGCGGCGGCGCCCCGCATGCGGTATTCCTCGTCCACCGCGCCAGCGTACATCACGCTGACCGGCGGCGGCTCGCCGGAGCGGGCGATGCGCAGCATGGCGTGCAGCATCGCCACCCCGCCGGCCTTGGTGTCGCTCGAACCGCGGCCGAACACCTTGCCGTCCTTTACGACCGGCTCGAACGGCTCTATCGTCATGCCCTCGGCGGTGGCGGTATCCATGTGGCACTCGAACAGGACGGCCCGAGTGGGGTCCCGTCCCGGCAGCGTGGCGACCACGTTCGGGCGTCCCGGTAGCGCGTCCCACTCTTCGCACGCGATCCCGGCATCCGCGAAGAAGCGGGTCAGGTAGTCGGCCATGCCGCGCTCCCCGTCGGTGCCGCCGGGTAGTCCCGGGTTGACGCTCGGGATCGCCACCACCTCCTGAAGCGTCGCGATGATCGGGTCCGTGCTGCGCTCGTGAGCCACCGTGCTACCTCCGGAGGGGTTGCCTCCCAAGCCAATGATACGCCCGCGGCCGCGCGGAGCGAACACCCGCCCGCAAGCGCCCTTGCCTTCGTGGCCGTGCTGGCGCTGCTGTGGGGCGGCAACTCGGTCGGGTTGAAGATCGGGCTGGAATCGCTGCCGCCGATCACCCTGTCCACCCTGCGGTTCGCGCTCGGCTGGCTGCTGGTCGGCGGCTGGGCGTTGCTGCGCGGCCACTCGCTGTCGGTGCCGCGGTCCCAGCTGGGATGGATCGCGGCATTCGCGGCGCTGTTCGTCGTGCAGACGATCGCGCTGACGGTGGGCACCCACCACACCTCGGCCGCCCACTCGACGATCATCATGAGCGCGTTTCCGTTCTTCACCGCCCTGCTCGCCCACCTGCTGGTGCCCGGCGACCGGCTGACGCTGCCGGTGGTCGCCGGCATCGTCGTCGCCTTCGGCGGTGTGGCGGTGACCTTCATCGGCCGCGACATCGCCTCCGGCGCCACGGCCCTCGGCGACCTGGTGCTGCTCGGAAGCTCGATCGGGCTGGCGCTGCGCACGGTGTGCGCCAAGCGGTTTGCCGGGCGGGTCGACGCGCTGCAGTTGCTGTTCTGGATGATGACGCTGAGCCTGCCGCCGTACGCGGCGCTGGCGCTGATCTTCGAGGAACCGTTCGCATCGCCGCTGAGCACGCGTTCGGCGGTCGCGCTGGGCTACGTGGGGCTGGTGGTGGCCGGCTTCTGCTTCCTGTCCTGGTTCTCGATGCTGCACCGCTACAGCCCGAGCAGGTTGTCCGTGCTGTTCTTCCTGCAACCGCTGGCCGGCCTGGCCGGCAGCCGCCTGCTGGTCGGCGAGCCGGTCGACCCCGCCCTGATCGCCGGCGGCATCCTGGTCGCCGTGGGCATCGCCGTGGTCTACCGACCGGAGCGGCCCGCCGCTGGTCGCCGCTGACCATTCCTGTAAGATCGCGCGCGATGACATTCATTCAGGATCGGGTGATCGCCCGCGAGGTGCTTACCGGCTGCTTCTGCACCATGGGCTCGACGGTCTCCGTCGAGATCGGCGGTCACGCCGGCTTCGACTTTCTGGTGCTCGACATCGAGCACGGCGCCGGGGACCTGGAGACCCTGTACCGGCAGCTCCAGGTCGCCGCCGGCACCCCCGTCGCAGCGGTGGTGCGGGTCGCCTGGAACGAGGCGCCGCGGTTCAAGCGCGCGCTCGACGCCGGCGCCGACGGCATCATGGTGCCGTACGTGCAGACGCCGGAGGAGGCCGCCGCGGCGGTCGCGGCCATGCGCTACCCGCCGGCTGGGATCCGCGGCGTCGCCTCGTCGGTGCGGGCCACCCGCTTCGGGGCCGATTTCGCCGCCTATCGCGCCGGCTCCGACGACGGGCTGCTCACCGTCCTGCAGATCGAGACAGCCGAGGGCGTGAACGCCGCGCGCGAGATCGCCGCGGTCGACGGAGCCGACGTGCTGTTCGTCGGCCCCAACGACCTGAGCTTCAGTCTGGGCATCCCGCAGCAGTTCGACCATCCCGACTTCACCGGTGCGCTCGACCGGGTCGCGGACGGCGCCCGCGCCGCGGGCAAGGCCGCCGGCATCCTGCTGCAGACGCCAGACCAGGTCGCGCCGGCCATCGAGCGCGGCTATACCTTCATCGCGCTCGGCTCCGACGGCGGCTACGTGGCAGGCGGCGCGAAGGCTGCGTTCGCCGCGCTCGCGCCCTACCGCAAAGCCGGAGAGGATTGACCATGCTCAGATTCATCGCCACCGGCGAGGTTCCGGAGGTGACGCACCGGATCCTGGCACCACACGGACCCATCGAAGTGACCGCCGACAACGAGCAGGCGACGCTGGACGCGGCGGTCGACGACGACGTCATCGGGCTCATCCTGCGCGGCTCCTCCGGCGCGCCCGGCGATCTGATCCGCCGCGCCGCCGGGCTGCGCGTGATCGGCCGCACCGGGGTCGGCTACGACTCCGTGGACGTGGAGGCCGCCACCGAGTGCGGCGTGGCGCTCATCACCACGCCCGGCGCCAACGCCGCCACCGTGGCCGAGGCATCGGTCGCCTACCTGCTGGCGCTGAACAAGCGGATCCCCTACTGGGACGAGCAGATGAAGGCGCGCAACTGGGCGTCACGGGAGCAGTTCCTGGCCTGCGACATCGCCGGACTGACGGTCGGCATCGTCGGCTTCGGCAACATCGGCCAGTCGCTCGCCCGATTGCTCGGCCCGTTCCAGGTGACGCTGCTGGCCCACGATCCGTACGGCGATCCGGCCGCCGCGGAGGCGCTCGGCGTCGAGCTGGTGGAGCTCGACGCGCTCCTCACGCGTTCCGACACCGTCTGCCTGCACACGGCGCTCACTGCAGAGACCCGCGGCATGATCGACCGCACGCGGATCGCGGCCATGAAGCCGGGTTCATTCCTGATCAACCTGGCGCGTGGCGGCGTGGTGGAGAGCCTGGACGCGGTGCTCGCCGGGATCGAGGACGGGCCGCTGGCCGGCGCCGCGCTCGACGTGTTCGAGCCCGAGCCGCCCGACTTCGATCACCCGATCTTCCGCCATCCGGCGGTGCTCACCGCCCCGCACGCCATGGCGATGACCCAAGGAGCGATGGACCGCATGGCGGAGGTGATGGCGGAGGGAATGGCCGCGGTCCTGGACGGCGAGCGGCCGCCCCTCGTCGTGGTCAACCCGGAGGGGGGCGCCCCCGGGGGGGGGGCGGGCCCCCCGGGGGGGGCCGGGGGGGGGGGGGTCCGGGGGGGGGGGGGGGCGGGGGGGGGGGGGTTTATAGAGCGGCGGGGG
>JAPPKD010000009.1:19905-23551 GCA_028820215.1 Spirochaetaceae bacterium
GGGTGGTTTGGGCGGTGGTACTGGCCGGGGCCCTGTCGGGGGTGCGGCCGCCCCGCGTGGGGGTAACCGCGGTGGCGCCCTCCCGTGGGCGCGCGAAGGCCGCCCGTGGCTGACCGGGTGCGCGGCGATACGGTTCGCATCGTCTTCCTGGACGATGCGATGTACTCGCTCGACGGCGACGTCGACTTCAGCGGCATCTCCTCTCAGGGCGACTACGTCCACTACGCCAACTCCACCCCGGACGAGGGCGTGGAGCGCGGGCGCGATGCCAACGTGCTGATCACCAACAAGGCCAAGGTGACCGCCGCCGCGATCGAGGCCGGCCGCGACCTTCGCCTGGTGGTGGCGGCGGCGACCGGCTACGACAACGTCGACGTGCAGGCGGCGTCCGCGCGCGGCATCCCGGTCTGCAACGTCCCCGGCTACGCCGAGAACACCGTCCCGCAGCATGCATTCGCGCTGGTCCTGAACCTTGCCACGCAGGCGTTCCGCTACGCCGCCGACGTGGCGGCCGGCGACTGGGAGGCCGCGGACGGCTTCACGCTGCTGCGTTACCCGACCTTCGAGCTGCACGGCAAGGCGATCGGCATCATCGGCTTCGGAACGATCGGACGCGGCGTGGCGCGCATCGCGGAGGGATTCGGCATGCGCGTGATCGCCCACGACGCCCTGGGCATCCCGGACGGCGCCTACCCCAACACGCCGGTCGACGAGCTGCTGCGCGAAGCGGACGTCGTCACCGTGCACACCCCGCTCAACGACGCGACGCGCAACCTGATCGACAGCGAAGCGATCGCGCTGATGAAGCCGTCGGCGCTGCTCATCAACACCGCGCGCGGCGGCATCGTCGACGAGCACGCACTGGCCGAGGCGCTGAATCAGGGCCGGCTGGCCGGCGCCGGCTTCGACGTGCTCACCAGCGAGCCACCGAGCGACGGCAACCCGTTGCTCACCGCGCGCAACGCCCTGATCACGCCGCACTCGGCCTGGTCCACGCGCGAGGCGCGGCAGAACCTGATCACCCGAACGGCGGAGAACGTCCGCGCCTTTCTGGCCGGAACGCCCCGCAACATCGTGAACTGACCGACCCCGGGGGACGGCCGCTCCCCTGCGGGAGCAGCGTTCAGCGTCGGAACCAGCGCTTGCGAATGCGGGCGGCGCCCGCCTGCGGTTTGGCAAGGTCCTTGGCGGCAGCCGCGATCACCCGGGTCGCGGTCGAGGCGGGCACGATCTCGGTGTTGATCACCAAATGATATAGGGAGGCGTTGTTCCAATCCGCATGGTAGTTACGGGAGATGAACGCCGACCGGCGCCGGTCGCTGTCGCGGACAAGCTGCAACGCGTCCCGGGCGGAGAGCCCTTCCAGCGCACCGACCCGTTCCGCACGCGACTGCTCGGAGGCGGTGATGCGTACGCGCAGCACGCCCGGCACGTCCAGTAGGACCATCATGCCCCCGCGGCCGACGATGACGACGTCTCCCCGCTCGGCGAGCTTGCGGATCGCCTGCCGGACCACCTCGTGGTAGACCCCGCGATCCAGCACGTGCGTGGTCTCGCCCAGCTCGTCCATGAGCGCACCGGGCGGGATCGCCGCATCCCCGAAGCCCGACGCACGGTAGGCGCCGGTGGCGGCGGCCGCCTCGAACCAGCGCTCCAGGATGCCGCGCAGCCCAGTTTCGTCCTGCTCGTCGACCTCGCTCACCCGCTCCTCGGCGACGCCGGTGGCGCGCGCCACCTCACTGATGATCTGCTTGTCGACCAAGTCGTAGCGGAGTTCCTCGGCGACCTGCTCGACGATGTCGGCAGCGCCGGAGCCGAACTGCCGCGATACCGTGATGACACCCATCGTGGTCCTACCTCCGCTTTTTCTGTATCCGCACCTTGTCCCGGATCGCCGCGGACTCCAGCTTGTCGATGAGCAGGTCAACCCCCTCGTGCTCGTCGTACGCCTCGACCTCCACGTGCAGGTCACTGCCCCAGCGCAGGTGCAGGTTGGCCCCGAACTGGATCGAGCCGTGATCGGCGGTCAGGGTGACCCGCAGGTCGACGATCTGGTCGTCCAGGTGACGGAGCCGGTGCAGCTTCCTCTCCAGGTACTCTCGGGTATCCTTCGCCATCGGCATGTGCACGCCCTGGATGTCGAGATTCATCGTGTTTCTACCCTCCTGTATCATGGTGGCGGCGGGAGAGCTTCCGCGGCATCAGCCAGAGGATGAGATCACCTTTCGCAGTTGCCGAAACCGACTTCGATGATGCAACGTTCGATCGGGTAACGATGGTTGATGCGGTCCCGGCCCATATAGGTTCCGCCGGAAGCGAGACGGAGCAGCCCCGTGCGGAGGCCTACCTCCGCCGGTTGCGTCGCCTGTCCTCGGAGATGATCCTGGCCGAGGAGCGCGAGCGCCGCAGGATCGCGAGCGAACTTCACGACGGACTGGGCGACGAGTTGAGCTTGGCCCGTATCAAGACCGCGGAGCTGGCCGCCGACAATCCCGCCGATCCGCGGCTTGCAGAGTTGGCGCGGATCCTGGATCGCTGTACCGCGGGCGCTCGCTCCCTCACGTTCGCGCTGGCCCCGCCGGTGCTGCACGAGATCGGCCTCCATGCCGCACTGGAATGGTTGGTCGAACGCCGCAATGTGCGCTCAGGCGTGCAGATGAGCTTCTCCGGGACGCCGGAGCCGGCCGGCCTGACGGAGGCCGAGCGCATCCTTTGCTACCGCTCCGTGCGCGAGTTGCTCCGCAACGTGGTCAAGCACGCGGCAGCCCGCTCGGCGGTGGTCACCGCGCGCGTGCGATCCGGAATCTACGAAATCGAGGTGCTGGACGACGGCCGCGGCTTCGACGCGCACCGCGCGCTGTCGCACTCCGACGGAACGGGCTTCGGACTGTTCAGCGTCCGCGAGCGCCTGCGCCATCTGGGCGGGCAACTTCTGATCCGCTCCACCATCGGCTCCGGCAGCCGGCTGACCATGCGGTTGCCCGTTGCTCAGGAGCACCGTTGAGCAGTGCTCTGCCGGTGGCTGCCGTTGATTTCCGGAGGGTCGAGGCGCTCACTGGGTCCCAACTTGGCTGAAGTTACGCCGCCGTCCCCGCGACCCGTCTCCGGAGCGGGAAAGACAGCGGTGAGACTGAACTGAAGGGGGGGCCTGTCTCACCGCTGTCTGCAGGCGCCTGCAGGGAAGTGCGCCGTGCCGCCTTGCCCCGCATCATCCCGCTAAACGTCCGTCGATCCCCATCGCGTCGGCGCCCGACACGCAAGGGTCCATTTCCTCCTGGGGGGAGGTGCAACCGCGATCGCCAGCGCACCGCCCCCAACTCCCAGCACGACGACGAGCAGAGCGATGACAGCCTTCTTCCTGGCTCGCCGACGAGCCGCTGGCGACCTCCATCCCCGGAGCGGCGATCTCACCGTCCGGGTAGAGGAATCTTCGTCGCATCAGTAGCCGCGAGCCAGCGCCTTTCATCGAGCGCTCACCTGGAGCGATGATCTCGCGATCTCTCATGCTGGGCATCACCTCCCGTCCGGCCTCCTGTTACATTCAACGGCGGATGCCTCGGCCTCATACATCATCCAATTCCTGATTTCGCGGTAACTATTCAGCCGTGGCGGACGGTCTGAGGCAGGGAGGGATCATGGGGCGGCC
>JAPPKD010000165.1 GCA_028820215.1 Spirochaetaceae bacterium
GCTGGTACAGCCCGTTCTGCATCGACCACCGCTCACACGGCATGACCCTCGAACAACGCCGGAGCACCCGCTACACCGGCCCGCCCGACCGCGAGATGGCGCTCTGCTACGCCACCTCGCGCGACGGCATCGCGTGGCAGAAGCCCGAGCTCGGTCTGGTCGACTACCGGGGCAGCCGGGCCAACAACATCGTGCTGCGCGGCCCGCACGGCGCCGGGGTGGTCAAGGATGCGCGCGAAGCCGACCCGGCCCGCCGCTACAAGATGTTCACGTCGCTCGGCGAACAGGAGCAGGCGGTGGCGTTTTCAGCCGACGGCATCCGCTGGAGCCGGTTCCATCCCTGCCCTGCCGTCAACCCGTACCAGGTGGACGGCACCCACTACCACGCGCTATGGGCGGAGGAGCGCGGTGAGTACGTCGGTTTTACGCGGCTGCGCGACCCGCGCAGCACCGGCGCCGCCGCGGTCGGCGGCATCCGCGGCGCCTGGCCGCCGCGCCAGGTGGGCCGCACCGCGAGCACCGACTTCCTGCACTGGAGCCCGGCCACCGCCGTGCTGGAGGGAACCGACGAGAACCTGCAGATCTATTCGATGCCGGTGTTCCGGCACGGCAGCCTGTATCTCGGCCTGCCGGCCATCCACGACCAGCACACCGACCGGGTGTGGACCGAGCTTGCCTGGAGCCCCGACACCGTCACTTGGCACCGCGTCTGCCCCGGCTCGCCGCTCATCGCCAACGCCAACCTGACCGGCAGCCACGACTGGGGCTGCGCCTACGCCGCCGCCTATCCGGTGATCCTGCACGACGAGATTCGCCTCTACTACGGCGCCAGCAACTACCAGCACACGAGTTGGCGGGACGGATTCCTGTGCCTGGCCACGCTACGCCCCGACGGGTTCGCATACTACGAGCAGACCCGCGGGGATCGTCCCGCCACCGTGGTGACCGCCCCGCTCACCTGGAGCGGCGCCGCCCTGCGGGTTACCGCCGACGTGTCGCCGATCGGCTCGCTCGACATCTGCGTGCTTGAACCCGACACAAGCCGACCCCTCGCCCAAGGACAGGTAACCCGCACCGCCACCGACGGCGCCGTGACCTGGAGTAACCCGCCCGCCGGCGCGCTCACAAGCCAACCCGTCCGCTTGCGCTTCACGCTCAACGGCGCCCGCCTCTACTCGTTCAGCTTGCACTGAGATCGCGTACGGTTGTGTGCGGCAATGCCGGCTGTTAAGATCGCCCTGCCCCTCGGCAACGAAAGGATGGATAGTTGCGCGCGTACATAATTCGCCGCCTGCTGCTCATGATCCCTACGGCGTTCCTGATCAGCGTGATGCTGTTTCTGCTCATGCGTCTGGTCCCCGGCGACGTGATCGACGTGATGATCGCCCAGTTGGCCGAATCGGCGGAGGAAATCGAGCTTGACCGTGAGGAGTTGGAACGCAAGCTTGGCATCGACGCGCCGCTGATCGTCCAGTACGGACGGTTTCTCGGCGTGGCGCCGAACGTGGACGGCCAGATCAGCGGCGTGCTGCAGGGCGACTTCGGGACCTCCTGGCGGGAGCGCCTGACGGTGACCGAGTTGCTGTTCAAGAAGATACCGGTGACCGTGGAACTCGGGCTGATGGGCCTGATCATCGCACAACTCATCGCCATCCCGATCGGCGTCTACTCGGCCCTGCGGCAGGACACGTGGGGCGACTACATCGGGCGCAGCTTCGCGATCCTGTCGATCTCGGTGCCCGGCTTCTGGCTGGCGACGATGGTGATCGTGTACCCGTCGATCTGGTGGGGCTACATGCCCTCCATCTGGCTCATCAAGTTCGCCGACGACCCGTTGGGCAACCTCAAGATGTTCATCGTGCCCGCCATCGTGCTGGCGCTGGCCATGGCCGGCGGCACCATGCGCATGACCAGGACCATGACCCTGGAGGTGATCCGCAACGATTACATCAGGACGGCGTGGGCGAAGGGGCTGGCCGAGGCGCTGGTGGTGAGCCGGCATGCCCTCAAGAACGCGTTCATCCCCGTGATCACCATCGTCGGCCTGCAGATACCGATCCTGATCGGCGGCACGGTAATCATCGAGCAGATCTTCATGCTGCCCGGCATGGGGCGCCTGATCGTGGAGTCGCTGCTGGTGCGCGACTACCCGGTGGTGATGGGCATCATGCTGTTCTTCAGCATCGGCCTGATGCTGACCAACCTGGTGGTGGATCTCACTTACGGCTTCCTGGATCCGAGAGTCCGAACGTCATGAGTGGCGTCGGGGCCTCGCAACCCGTTCGAAGGTCGGCGGTGGTCACTTTTTTTCGGCGCATCGTCAAGGAGAAGCCTCTCGGCACGGTGGGCGCCGTGATTACCGCGCTGCTGCTGCTGGTGGGACTATTCGCCGACCTGCTGGCGCCGTATGGGATGAACGAAACCAACATGGAGCAGCCGCTGGCCGCCCCGTCCAATGCCAACTGGCTGGGCACCGACGACCTGGGGCGGGACGTGCTCACCCGGGTCATCTACGGCGCGCGGGTGTCGGTGATCGTGGGCCTGGCGGGAGCCACCC
>JAPPKD010000117.1 GCA_028820215.1 Spirochaetaceae bacterium
GCGTGCAGCCGGTGGCCCCCGTAATTATTAGACACTTGTTTTCGCCATCTAACTGGCGTATATTGTGCATTGATGTCGCACGAAGGCGATCGGATCGGGATAGATGAGTTGTGCGCGCTGGTGGATATGCCGCGGCGCACCGTCCGTTACTACATCCAGGAGCGGCTCGTGGACCGGCCCGCGGGTGCCAAGCGCGGTGCGTACTACACCAAGCGCCACGTCGAGCAGTTGATGACGATTCGCACGTGGCAGCGGGCCGGGCTGAGCCTGGAGCGGATCCGCGAGTTGGTGTCCGGCGGTGGAGATACTTCTTCTCCCCTGCCGCCGCCACGCGCCCGGCGCCCCGGAGACGTGACGTTGCGAACCCACGTCACGCTCGCCCCCGGCGTCGAGCTGGTGATCGATCCGCGGGAGGCCGGCCTCGGCGCCGAGGCGGTGCGGGCGATCGTCCGTCGAGCGGCATCACTGGTCGAGCAGACACGCGAGGAGGATGCCAAGAGATGACAACGAGCAAGGCCGCGACGCTGGAGAGCGCCCAGGGACAGGTGGTGCTGGAGGAGGTGGCGATCGACGCCGCCGTGGACGACCTCATGACGGTGGTCGACATGCGCCAGAGCTACCGCAACCCCGGCACCAGGCACATCGAGGCGGTCTACACCTTTCCGCTGCCGGTGGAGGCCGTGCTGCTGGAGTTCACGGTGGCGATCGGCGACCGGAAGATGGCCGGCACGGTCGTCACCAAGACGGAGGCGGAGCGGCGCTACGAGGACGCGATCACGGACGGCGATGCGGCCGTGCTGCTGGAGCAGCCGCAGCCCGGGCTGTACACCGCCAGCGTCGGCAACCTGGCCCCCGGCGAGACGGCGACGGTCCGCTTCCGCTACGGGCTGCTGCTGCGCTGGAACGGCGACCTGGTGCGGCTCGCGATGCCCACGACCAGCGCGCCGCGGTACGGCGATCCGTCCACGGGCGGCCTGCACCCGCACCAGCAGCCGGAGTACGGCTTCGACGCCGAACGCTCCTTTCGGATGCGGGTGTCGGTAAGCGGAGTCCTGCACGGCGCCCACTGGGCGTCCCCCTCGCACGACATCGCCGTCACCCCGGGCGGCGAGCGGACCGTGATCGAGATCGCCCGCCCGGCGGCGATGGACCGCGACTGCGTGCTGGAGGCGCGCGCCACGGTTGCGAATGGGCGCTCGGCGCAACTCGACCGCGACGATGGAGACTGGGTGGCGCTGGCGAGTTTCCGCCCCGAGATTCCCGACCGGGGCGAGAGCGGCGCCCAGCGCTGCGTCAAGATGGTCGTGGACTGCTCCGGCTCGATGAGCGGAGACTCGATCGAGCAGGTACGGGTCGCCGGTGAGCGCATTCTCGACAGCCTGCGCCCCGGCGACCTGTTCGACATCGTCGCGTTCGGCAGCCACCATCGCGCCCTGTTCGGTCGTGCGATGCCGGCGAATCGGACCAACATTGCCCGCGCGCGCGAGTTCGTGCGCGACCTGGACGCCGACCTGGGCGGTACCGAGATCGCGTCCGCCCTGCGCGCCGCGTACCGCATCGAGAGCGACCACGGCGTACCGCGCGACCTGCTGCTGATCACCGACGGCGAGGTGTGGGACACCGACTCCACCGTGGCGGAGGCACGCGCGTCCGGCCACCGCATCTTCTCCGTGGGCGTCGGCAGCGCCGTCGCCGAGCCGTTCGTCCGCGCCCTCGCCGGGGCGACCGGCGGCGCCTGCGAGCTGGTGACGCCGCGCGAGGACATGGCCGCGCGCATCCACCGTCACTTCGAGCGCATCCTCGCTCCGCCCGCCAAGCGGGCTCACGTCATCTGGCCGGCGCCGGTGCGTCACGCGGTCCCCGACCCGCTGCCGCCGCCGTACCCCGGCGACACCCTGCACCTGTTCGGGTCGTTCGCGGAGCGGCCGGAGGGTCCGGTGGTCCTGGAACTGGAGCTTGCGGACGGGCGCACCGTCAGCCAGCGCCTGGAACTCGGCGCCCCGCCTCCCGGAGACGCCGGCGTGGAAGGAACGAGCGGCAACCGATCCGACCTGGCGCGCATAGGCGCCGCCCGGCGGTTGGCGGCGATTGGCGAAGCGGCGGCGGCGACCGATCTGGCCGTGCGCTATCAGCTCGTCTCGGAGTGGACCGACTGCCTCGTCGTCCACGTGCGGGCGGATGCCGGCAAGGCGGCCGAGCTGCCGAACCTGGTCAAGGTTCCGCAGGTTCTGGCCGCCGGCTGGCACGGCATAGGCACCGTGCACGACGCGCCGACGGTCAGTGCCGCCGTCTACGGCGAGGCGCCGCCGACGCCCGTTCGGTCCTTCAGCGAGCGGGTGCCCGGGCCTTCGAGACTGTCGCCGGCCAGCAGACGACTCAGCCGACGAGCGGCGCAAGCCGCCGACATGGAGCCGCTGTTTGACATGGTCCCGCCGGTTTCGCCCGCGACCATCAGCTCACCTGCCGAACTCGTTGCGGCTCTCAACCGGCGCTCGTTCCCGGCCGTGCCGACACTCGAAGCGCTCGCGGCGCTCGGCATTCCGGACGAGCTCA
>JAPPKD010000318.1 GCA_028820215.1 Spirochaetaceae bacterium
CTCGGCAAGGGCCTGGACGTCGCCGCCGGCAACGTCTGCTTCTCCTCCCAGCACGCCGACCGCTGCACGGGCGCCGAGAACGGCATCACGGACGCCCTGGGCTTCGTCGGACAGCCGCTCCCCGACATGTACTCCGAGGAACTGTCGCTGTTCGTGCTCGACGCCGGCATCCGCTTCCTGGAGCGGGACGATCCGCCGGCGCTGCTGTACCTGTCGCTGACCGACTACGTGCAGCACAAGTACGCGCCCGACCATCCCGCCGCGCTCGCCTTCCATGCGGCGCTCGATCGACGCTTCGCGCGGCTGGAGGAGCTGGGCGCCACCGTCGCCCTGACCGCCGACCACGGCATGAAGGACAAGTGCGCGGCCGATGGCAGCTACAACATCGTCTACCTGCAGGATCTCCTGGACGAGCGCTTCGGCGCGGACCGCACCAGGGTGATCTGCCCGATCACCGACGCGTTCGTCGGCCATCATGGATCGCTCGGCGGATTCGTACGGGTCTACTGCTTCGGCGGCGTGCGGCCGCGCGCCGTGGCCGACTTCATTCGCCCGCTCGACGGGATCGAAGAGGTGCTGGAACGTCAGGATGCGGCGCGGCGGTTCGATCTTCCCGCCGACGTGGAGGGGGACGTGGCGGTGATCTCCACGGCCGACTACTGTGTCGGCATGGGGCGCGCCGATCACGACCTGGCCGACCTGCACGGCGAGCGGCTGCGCTCCCACGGCGGACTGTCCGAGCGCGACGTGCCGTTCATCCTCAGTCGGCCGCTGAACGCCGGCTACCGCGCGCGGGCGCGGTCGGAGCGACTGATGAACCACCAGATCCTCGACTACGCCATCAACGGGACCGAGTGAGGACTCGCCCGTGGCACCGCGCACGGCCCGCGCCGCCGTCTACGACGCACCCAACACGCCGTTCGTCGTGCGCCGCTACCCGCTGCGCGACGCGCGCCACGACGAGGTGCTGGTGCGGGTCACCATGTCGACCATCTGCCGCTCCGACATCCATTCCTATCACGGGCATCGTCCCAACCCGTGCCCGGGGATCCTCGGCCACGAGATCATCGGCGTCATCGATCAGCTCGGTGAGGACATCCAGAGCGACCTGCGCGGCGATTCCGTCGCGGTCGGCGACCGCATCACCTGGACCGAGTACTTCCACCACGGCCCCTCCTACTACCGCGAGGTGCACGACCTGCCGCAGAAGTCCGTGGGCGTGCGGAAGTACGGCCACGACCTGGTCGCCGACGATCCCCACTTCCTGGGCGGCTTCGCCGAGTACTGCTACGTCCTGCCCGGCACGGGAATCCTGAAGCTCCCCGACGAGCTGAGCGACGAGGAGGCGACCCCGATCAACTGCGGCGTCGCCACCGTCGTCGCGATCACGGAGGCGACGCGGATCGGCATGGGCGACGTCGTGGCCGTCCAGGGGCTGGGCCTGCTGGGGCTGTACGCGTGCGCGATCGCCAGGACGCGCGGCGCCCGGCGGGTGATCGGCCTGGACGCCGTGGGCGACCGCCTGGAGGCGGCCCGGGAGTTCGGCGCGGACACCGTGATCGATGTCTCCGGCCGCGGCTCGCAGGAGGTGGTGGCCGCGGTGCGCGAGCTGGCGCCGCCGGACGGCGTCGACGCCGTGATCGAGGTATGCGGCGATGCCGCCGTGATCCCGGACGGACTGGAGATGCTGCGCGTCGGCGGCCGCTACACCCTGGGCGGCATCGTCACCCCCGACGCCGACGTCACCATCGACGCCAACCTGCTGGTGAAGAACTGGATCACGCTGCGCGGCGTCCACAACTACCACCCGCGGCACCTGATACAGGCGCTGGACTTCGTGGTCGCCAACCGGGACCGGTTTCCGTTCAAGCGGATCGTCGACGCCAGGTTCGGGCTCGACCAGCTCGACGAGGCGTTCCGCAAGGCGTCGGAGCGCACGGTGCTGCGCGCCGCGATCGTGCCCTGATGCAGGCGCCCGACCTGGCCTTCGAGCCACGGGGACTGTTCGTCGGCGGCGAATGGATCGCCGCCCGGTCGGGGCGGACCATCACCAGCATCAATCCGCCAACGGCGAATTGCTGGGCGGGGTGCCGCTGGCCGACGAGCACGACGTGGACCGGGCGGTGGCCGCCGCCAGGGCCGCGTTTCCGGCGTGGGCGGCGCTGCCGGTGACGCGCCGCGCGGACTGCCTGCGGCGGCTGGCCGATGCCGTCGAGGGCAACGCCGGCTCCCTGGCGCTGATGGACGCGGTGGACAGCGGCAACGCCATCTCCGGCATGCGCGGGGACATGGCCTGGACGGCCGACGCCCTGCGCTACTTCGCCGGGCTGGTCACCGAGATGAAGGGCCAGACCATGTCGCGCGAGCAGGGACACCTCAACCTGACCCTGCGCCAGCCCTACGGCGTGGTCGCCCGGATCAACCCGTTCAACCATCCGTTCCGTTTCTGCGCCGAGAAGGCGGCCTCGGCACTTGCCGCCGGCAACACCGTGGTGATCAAGGGACCGGAGCAGGCGCCGCTGTCGAGCCTGAAGCTGGGCGAGCTGTGCGAGGAGATCTTCCCGCCGGGAGTGGTGAACATCGTGACCGGCGACGGCGCCACCGGATCCGCCATGGTGCGCCACCCGGACGTGGCGCGGGTCGGTTTCGTCGGCTCGGTGGAGACCGGGCGCCGCGTCGCCCGCGAGGCTGCCGAGAGCCTCAAGGAGGTGACCCTGGAGCTCGGCGGCAAGAACCCGATCGTCATCTTTCCCGACGCCGATCCGGCCAGGGCGGCGGCGCAGGCGGTGGCGGCGATGAACATGAACCGCCAGGGGCAGTCCTGCTCCTCCACCTCGCGGGTGCTGGTGCACCGCTCGCTGCACGAGCGCGTGAGCGCCGAGCTGGTCAAGGCCGCGTCCGCGATCCCGATCGGTCTGCCCTGGCTGGAGGACGCCGAGATGGGGCCGATCGTGTCGCGGCCGCAGTACGAGCGGGTGCTCCGGTACGTCGCCTCCGGCCGGGAAGAGGGGGCCGAGCTGCTGACCGGCGGCGGCCCGCCGTCCGCTCCGGAGCTCGCCTCAGGCTTCTTCATCGAGCCCACCGTGTTCGACCGCGTACGGCCCGAGATGCGCATCGGCAGCGAGGAGATCTTCGGTCCGGTGATGGCGATCATGAGCTGGTCCGACTTCGACGAGATGATCGAGGTCGCCAACGGCGTGATGTACGGGCTGACGGCGTCGCTGGTGACCAACGACTTCGGCGCCGCGATGCGCGCCGCCGAGCGGTTGCAGGCGGGCTACGTGTGGATCAACTCCTCGGGCCGCTACCTCGGCGCGCCCTACGGCGGCTGGAAGCAGAGCGGGATCGGCAAGGAGGAGTCGTTCGAGGAGTTGCTGAGCCACACGCGCGTCAAGAACATAAACATGCGCTGGTAGCTGCTTGAGCCGCGCAATGGGAGCAAACTGATGGGAATCAGCGTCGCGATGGTCGGGACCGGGGCGTTCGCGCAGGGGTTCATCCCCCTGTTCAAGGTGCACCCGCTGGTCGAGCGGATCGCCCTCTGCGATCTGGACGCCGAGAAGCTCAAGGACAACAAGGCCCGCCACGGGATCGCCGAGTCGTTCCCGTCGCTGGACGAGGTGTGCGCCTCGGACTTCGATGCCGCCGTCATTATCACGCAGCCGTGGCTGCACGGCCCGCAGGCGGTGCAGGCGCTGCGGGCGGGCAAGCACGCCTGGTCGGCGGTGCCAGCGGGACGGACGCTCGACGAGTGCCGGGAGCTGGTGCAGGCGGTGGAGGAGACCGGCCGCATCTACATGATGGCGGAGACCAGCTACTACTACCCGGCGGTCATCTACTGCCGCCGGCGCCATGCCGAGGGGGCGTTCGGCAGCATCGTCTACTCCGAGTGCGAGTACTACCACGACTGGGACCACGGGCTGTACGAGGTGGCCCGCTGGCGGGGCGGGGAGCGGTGGCGCTGGAGCGCCGGCGCGCCGCCCATGTACTACCCGACCCACTCCACCAGCCAGATCATGTCGGTGACCGGTGAGCGCATGACGCGCGTGTCCTGCCAGGGGTTCGTCGACCACCACGAGGACGCCGTGTACCAAGCGGCCAACAACGAGTACGGCAACACTTTCAGCAACGAGGTCGCGCTGTTCGCGATGTCCGACGGCAGCGCCTGCCGCGTGAACGAGTTCCGCCGCATCGGTCACCCCGGCGCGGTACGGTTGAGCCTGTTCGGGACGGAGGGCTCGTTCGAGGAGGCCGTGGGCTCGCAACGGTTCCTGGGCAAGAGCATGGACGACGCGCTGGACGTGTCCGATCTGCTGAGCTGCAGCACGAAGCCGGCACATGCGGACCGCGGCGAGATGGGTGCCGTCACTTCGCGCGACGGCACCCATCTGGGCTCCGCGCCGATCCACCCGGTGGAGCGGCTGCCGCGCGAGTTCGCCCCGTTGCCCAACGGCCATTCCGGCGCCCACCAGTTCCTGGTCGACGACTTCGTCCGCGCCTGCCACGACGGGACGCAGCCGCCTAACCACGTGTGGAACGCCGCCGCCTACACGGTGCCGGGCATCGTCGCCCACGAGTCGGCGCTCCGGGGCGGCGAGCTGCTCGACATCCCCGACCTGGGGGCGCCGCCCGTTTGAGGGAGTTCGCTACGAGCCGAAGTTGGCCACGACGTACACCGCGATCACGTTCTCGACGCTCCGCGTGACGCTCTGAGGGATGAAACGCCGGTCGCCGATTTCATAGCGGCCGAACTTCCAATCGCCCACCAGATCCGGTTGCCAGGTGGGGCACGGAGGGCTGAGATGTACCTCCTGACTGAGGATCGGAAATTCGTCTTTCTACGCGAAGCCGGACAGGGCGGTCGGCAGGCGCGTCTCCAAGAACTCGAACTGGCACTTGGTCAGATGGTTGCGGGACATCGCCGCGTCAGCGGTCTGCTCGATGTCCTGCCTGCCGATCGGGCAGTCCGGCTCCAAGACGGCCTCAGGCAGGCATGACGGCGCGGCGCGGACGCGCCCGCGGAACGGGAAGCCACGGTGGCCAGCCGCATTGCGCTTCGGATCGTCACTGTCGATCACCTCGACGAACGGGAGGAACGCCGTCCTACGACGAACGACGCTGAGATGAGGTTGCGTTCCCACATATCCGGTGTCGCTCAGGAGTCCAGCACGATCAGCAGAGCGCCGGAACTCAGGTCATTGTGAGTCGCCATGGGCACAGCCGATGGGTGCTGCTATCCGGTCGGGTCTCAGACAGCTGCCCCCGTTGGGGATCTTCATACAGGAACACTCCTACTAGCTAAGCTGCCTATATGATTTCTCTGAAGTGCTTTATGAGCGTCTCGGAAAACACAGAGGGTCCTCTTGACATGGCGTAACGATACATGTAAATTACTTCGTAATTTTTCATGAGGAGAAGGCCGTGACACTGACGGTGCCCGAGCTCGCCCTTGCTGTGGGGAAGGCCGAGGGCTTCATCCGCCAGCACATCCACCGGAAGCACCTGAGCGCGCACAAGCGTGGGCGCAACGTGGTCATCGAACTCGACGAGGCCATCAGCTGGGCGCAGAAACGAGAGCTTCCCTTTGATCCGCCTGCGCGGGTTTCGGTGACAACGCCGCTGAGGAAGGAGCGCGGTGCCCGCCTGACAGTGCTGTCATGGCATCCCACGGATGCACCAGTCCGCAACCTGCTCACCCTCCTGCGGCATCGACGCAGCGAATCGCTGGGGCCGTGGGCGCGCGAGCCGAGGACCGCGTGGTCCAGCGAAGACCTCGGGCACGAGGTCCGGCTATCCACGTTGGAAGCCTCTCTTGACCGTTGTCAGGAGTCCATCGAGCACATCCTGGATTCGGGCGTGCTCGATGTCGATGGCATTGACGTTCAATACGACCTTGAACCGGTTCCTCGTCGACACTGGGCGTATCGAGATCTCCGTCCCGGTTTTGAGCCGTCAGTCGTCAGTCCGTTTACAAATCACAGCGCGCACGTTGCTGAGTATTGGAGCCTGGCTTCAGGCCCACGGGATGAGTGGAAGGTAATCCTCAAATCGGCCGACGCCGAATTTCGGAACAAACTAGCACACCTAGGCTTCCCTCTGCACCGTCGCGTGGAACGCGCTGGCAACCTCATGGTTATCGGAGCGGAGGATGCAATTGACGTCACGTTGAGAGCCCATCCCGACAACACCTTGACGTTGCGCGTAGGCTCCCAAGAACAGCTGACCGACGGGGACTATCGCGCTACGGTGTGGGCCAGTCATAGCGGCGACGACGTACTTCGCCAAGAGTTTCCTGTTACGCTCGGAAAAACCGCGATCGACTTGTCATCGGACGTCGATCACATCGGCTACTCCATCATAAGGACGGAAGACGGTCAATGTGTTGACTTGCACGAAGCGCATTTGATAAAGGAGATCAGTGGCCGAATCAGCCTCGACGTTCGACCCACGATCCAGGTGCAAGATCGGGGAGGCCGGCTGATACATCGAGTAAAGCCGGCAGGATTCCCTAGTATGTTCAACATCAGTTCCGACATGGATGGTACCATAGACCAAGAGATACGTCGTCTAAGGCTCGAATACCGGGTCTATGACAGCGAGCCAAAGTCCGTCACTGACAGTGGCTTCGTACGTTTTGAGCCAGCGGAGTTCCGCGAAGCTGTTCGGCACTTCATCAGTCTTCTTTCGAGAGATTCCGATGGAAGGGATCCCGTCTACTTTGCTGACCGCTACTTTATGACCCATGTGAAGGGGCTCGACGGCGCGCGGCTGTACCTTGATATGTTCGCAGCGACGGCGGGCGCCCCGTTGCGAATCCTCTGTGCCGACAAACAACAGGGTCGCGGCGCGCCATGGTGGACGAGTTATCCGAAGGACCTTACCCAGCACGTCGCCGTACGGTCGTTTCTGACAGCCGATGGCGAGCCAGCTTTTCATGACCGATACCTGATAACTCCGAAACAGGAAACGGTAATTAGCGACTCTTTCAGAGGTTGGATGACGAATGGCGTCACTTTTGCTAGTCACTCAGGCACACTTTACCGAAAAGAGACCGAGCAACTGTGGTCGCCAAACGTGGGATCGTCAAACAACCATCTCCTTGTTCGGGAGATACGATGAAGTCTGATGAACATTTTTCTGGCCATTCGCTTCCTGCTGAGGCGGAAACCGTTGTCTGGAGAATACTCGCGACATGGGCATCCCCTTGGAATAGGGAGCAGGTCGACGATCTATGCGAACGGATGCTCGGCGACTTCAGCGTTTCTGATCAAGGGCGGATGGTAGATGAGCTGCGTTCGTGGTTCGAATCGGGCGGCGGGAGGACGTGGCTCAGATCTGACGTTGAGGAGTTGGTGTCGGCTATTGTCGTTGACGGCGTTGGCCACGAACGGTCGACTATGGCAACTTGGGCCATTGGGTCCATTAACTCGCACGTGATGGGCGGCGTCGTTCGGTCTCGGTGGTCCACTGAGAGAATCGACGACTTCGTGGAACAGGCGCTTACAGAGCTGGAGCGGCTCTGTGAGCGGGATGACGTTCTGGATGTGACTAGGTGCACACGCTTTGCGGGCTCTTCAGCGCTGGATCCCTGGAAGACCAAAATCCCGAAAGACTCTCTGGTGCGGGACGGCAGACTGGAGACCTTCAGAGAGATGGACAGCCACTTGTTCGATCTGGTTCATTCGGGTCTCTATCCGGCGATCGGCAACCTAATCGATCTGGTGCTTGATCTGCGGCCTGCGGTACTGAAGTCCATGGTGGAAAGGCTGGACCATCCGGTGATACAAGCCCGCGCGGTGGACCGTGTGATGGCGAAGAACCGGCACGGAGACCATCGGATATCGCTCCAGTGGATCGGCAGGGATTCCTGTGATGCGCTGCTTGCACTGGCAATTGTGCATACGATAAATACCGTCAACGCGCTCGACCAGGATCTTCGCGCGGCGGATCGAACGGCAGATCATCAGAGTAGCACTGAGCTGCTGAGTCCTCGTGACGACGTCGATAAAGCGGGTGCTGATCTTATTGCGGGGTTGGTAGATAGCATTTCTAACTTAGATCCGGAAGCGTGTGCGGGATGGATCGGAGAGGTGCTCAGCGGCGCTCCCTATATGCTAGGACATGACCCAGATCGTGAGATACCGCGTCGAGTGGATCGGCTCGAGGAGGAGTGCACTCGACTACTGGGAGAGCTCTTTCGCAAGTCCTGGTCCAAGGGGTTGGTTGCCTCGCTGCGGCGGGGGCTGTGTCGGACTCCCAGAAAAACCTGGACGCGGCACATGGCCGACGTTGCATGGGAAATTAGGGACTCGGGCCGTGAACGGGCGGTTGAGATCGCAATAGCGACACTGGACGAAGACAGGCGGTACGTTGTCGAGGGATTGCAGTCGAACCATCTATACACGCACTGGGATGAACACACCCGACGATGGGCCCGCGGGCTAGGTGAGGCTCTTGCGCTTGCTCAAGCGGACGTGCGCCTGATTCAGTGGGCATCGGAACGGTGCAAAGCGTTGCCGCTCACTGCATGGGATGCCGAGGAAGACTTCAAGTCATTCATTACTGCGGACGAAGCGGCGCAACACTGGTTTCTCGTCGCATTTCATGGGATCGAGCCGCTCAAGGAAACCGGACGGGCCGTTGACACGGCCGATGTCCGAGGGCTCGCGGAACTGTTGTTCGCTCATTGTCACTTCGCGAGGCAACATCAATCTAACAACGGTGACTGCAGCGAAACGGTGGAGTATGCGGCTCGCTGTGTCATCGAGTACGGCGAGCCAAGCGGCGCATGGCTTCTGAACCAAGCAAGGAATCCGGGAGTCGGTCCTCGCGTACTGTGGGCTCTGATCGACCAGCAAAGGAGGAGGAACCGTAGGGAGGGGCAGGTGATTGCCCACGATCGGAGTCTTACGAGAGAGTACCGCCGTCTCTCCGCAAAGCGGTTCAGAGACGGATGCCATGATGATCTTGAGTCGCTGCAATACTGGGGACAACTCTGGCTCTTGCTCAAAGCGATCGATGAAGCTGAGATCACTGCGAACAGATTCATGGCGGTGCTCGATAGCCATCACGGTCATGACTACGAAATCATCGTATTGAAGCTTCTGGCGTTGGTTCACGCCGAGCGACCTCTGCCGCCAGATCTACGAGCACACTTCGCGTCACTCTATCGTCAACTGTGGCCAGGGTATACACGCGAGGAAGGGGGCCATCGTAAGGAGATCGACGACCTGTTGAAGCGATCGGCGCTCCCACTGTTGTAAGCGTGAGGTCCGGGGGCGACATGGAGGGCACCTCCGGCTACTACGTGTGGCGGACGGTGAGCCGAGACGGCGTGGCCGACCTGTGCGGGCGCCGCAAGCGGCACACGGCGTCCGGGAACGAAGCGGACGAGCTCCGCCTGCTGCAGGCAAGCCGAGACGGCTTCTCGTGGAGGGAGGTGGGCGTCGTGCAGGTGGAGTACGGTGGGAGAAGGCGTTCCCGTTCGAGGCGGACGGCTCGCTGCTCGCGATCGTCCGCAACCGCGCCGCTGAGCTGCCCGCCCGCGTGTGCCGGGCCGGAGCGTCGTACCGCGCATGGAGCCCGGGAGCGACCTGGACCGCAACATCGGCGGCCCGCTGCTCGTCGGCTGGGGCGACAACGTTCTAGTCGGCGGCAGGAAGCACATCGCACCGGAGTTCGCCGTGACGGCGCTCTACTGGCTGACGGACGCTCGGCTGCAGGAAGCGGCCGAGCTCCCCAGCGCCGGGGACAACTCGTACCCCGGGTTCGTCGAGCTGTCCCCGACCAGCGGTCTGTTGTCCTTCCTACTCCAGCCCAGTCGACATCGACTCCGGCTCATCCAGCACCGTCGAGCGGGCTGTGCGTCCCGTCGGCATCGTGTATAGTGGGCCGCGAGGAGCATCCGCATGGAACTCGCCTTGCATGAAGCTGAGACGCGTCGTCTTTCCGAGCTCGTGACGGCTGCAGAGAGCGGCGAAAGAGTCGTCATTACCAGGCACGGCGAGCCCACCGTCGAACTCGTCCGCTGCGATCACGGGCGAGGGGGCATAGACTTCGAGAAACTAGAGTCCGACCGCCGAAGACTCGGCATCAAAGGGGACGAAGAGAGGTGGCCGGAGGAATTCAACGATCCGTCATTCAGCCGCCGCGTGTTGGGACTGAGTGACCACGTATAGACAAGTCCTGTGCGCGTTCTTCTCGACACGTCCTACCTTTACGATCTCATGGAAACGAGTGGCAAGTTCTCGGAAAGTGAGCGCAGAGTTTTCTCGGAACAGGATGCCGATATCTATGTAAGCGCGGTATCCATCTGGGAGATGCGCTTGAAATATCGGGCTCGCCATCCATCCGGTAGGCGCAAGAGCCCTTTCAATCCGAACGATGTGGTCTCGATGGTAGAGGGCCAACGCCTGACTATTCTGCCGGTCACGATGAAACATGCCGCGCGGGAACTCGAGAGTCCGATCCCTCACAAGGATCCGTTTGACGAACTCCTCCTCGCGCAGGCTCAGGAAGAGGGTCTCAGGCTTCTCACGGCGGATCGACAGCTCATCCAGCATCCATTGGCCATCACTGCGTAAGGACGGCAGGGACGAACGTGATAGGGCCGCGGATCCGCGTTGATGCGGGGCTTCTGCGTCTGGACCGTCGACGACCAGACGTGGCACGGGCCGCGCGCCACCGAAGGCACCTCCGGTTACTACGTCTGGTGGTTGGTGAGCGACGGCGTGGCGTACCTGTGCGGGCGCCGCAAGCTGCGCACAGCGCGGAACGAAGCGGACGAACTCCGCCTGCTGCAAGCCACACTGCTGGCAAGCCGCGGTGGCTTCTCTGGTCGACGACTTCGTCCGGGCGTGCCACGGGGACGCAGCGAACCACGTGTGGAACGCCGCCGCCTACACGGTGCCGGGCATCGTCGCCCACGAGTGGGCGCTCCGTGGCGGTGAGCTGCTCGACATCCCGGACCTGGGGACGCCGCCCGGATGATGAAGGCAGCACTGCGTACAATGAGCCACAAGGAGCGACGAGAAGCATCAGCATGACCGCGAAGCCCATACACCAGGTACAGGCGCCCTGAACCGGCGTGCAAATCCATGGGAATGACGACATGAAGAGAGAGCCGACCTTCTGGGTGAAGGCCAAGTGGGACCAGGAGAACCAGATATTCTGGTCAGAAAGCAATATCATTGGACTTCACATCGAAGCCGCGAGGTTGGACGAGTTTCAGGAATTCATGATTGCACTCGTACCCGATTTGATTGCTGCCAATCACGGTGAGGAGGAACTGATATGCCACGAGACAGAGCGCGCATGGGAGTATGAAAAGAAGGCGGCGTATGGCGAACAACTACTACAGGGAAATGGTCAGGTTGATTAGAGACACTGGATTTGAACGTCTTCCGAAGAGCCAGCAACCCTCTGGAAAGAGAGTGTAGCTAACCTGATGGAGCACCGGATCCGCGTCGATGCCGTGCGTGTGGTCTGCGACGACGGCATGCACAACGCGTTCACCGACCTCTGCACCTACGGAGGGCGCTACTACCTGACGTTCCGGGTCCTGGCCAGCAGCGACGCCGTGAGCTGGGAGCGGGTGCACTCGTTCGCCGTGCCCGGCCGCGACATGCGCGACCCGCACTTCCTGGCGCTGGGCGAACGCTTGTTCGTGATCTCCGGGGCGGTGCGTGTCGGCCCCGGTGCGCCTGCCTCGTACGACATCGACCAGCATCAGGGCTTCTGCGCCTGGACCGAGGACGGCCAGACGTGGCACGGGCCGCGCGCCATGGAGGGGACCGTCGGCTACTACGTCTGGCGGGCGGTGAGCCGAGACGGCGTGGCCTACCTGTGCGGGCGCCGCAAGCGGCGCACGCCGCCCGCGAACGAAGCGGACGAGCTCCGCCTGCTGCAGGCCACGCTGCTGGCAAGCCGCGACGGATTCTCGTGGACGGAAGCAGGCGTCGTGCAGGCGGAGTACGGCGGCGAGACGGCGTTCCTTTTCGAGCCGGACGGCTCGCTGCTCGCGATCGTCCGCAATCGCGCCGCCGAGTTGCCCGCCCGCGTGTGCCGTGCCGGAGCGCCGTACCGCGCATGGACCGGCCGCGACCTGGACCGCAACATCGGCGGCCCGCTGCTCGTTCGCTGGGGCGGCAACCTCCTGGTCGGCGGCAGGAAGCACATCGCCCCGGACCACCCGGTGACGGCGCTCTACTGGCTGACGGACGATCGGCTGCAGGAAGCGGCCGAGCTCCCCAGCGCCGGGGACAACTCCTACCCCGGTTTCGTCGAGCTGTCTCCGACCCGTGGTCTGTTGTCCTACTACTCCAGCCCCGTCGACACCGGCGCCGGCGCATCCGGCACGGGCGATCGGGCTGCGCTGCGCCGCCCGTCGGCGATCCATCTGGCGGAGCTCAGCCTGCATCCGTAGCGCGGTGGGCCGCGTCTGGACCGGCGGCTCGAAATCGCCGTAGAGTGGGGCCGTCCGCGTACCAGGGAGGTACCTCTGACGCCCCCGCAGTCGGCAACCAAACCCGCGGTCCCCGGCCGGTTTCGCTCGCGATCCGGGAGTGACGAACTGCGGGACTCTCTGCGCGCCCAACGCCGCAGCCGGGCGCACCGCATGCGGGTGCTCTACCTCATGCTGCTGCCGGGCATCGCGCTGGCGTTCGTCTTCAAGTACCTGCCGATCTACGGCGTGCTGATGGCGTTCACGGATTACCATTACGTGAAGGGGATCCTGGGCAGCCCCTGGAACGACTTCGCCTACTTCAAGCTCTTCTTCCAGGATCCGTTCTTCGGCCGCGTGCTGCGCAACACGGTCATCATCCGCGTCTACCAGCTCGTCTTCGCATTCGGGGCGCCGGTCGTGTTCGCGCTGCTGCTGAACGAGATCCGCAGCACCGCGTTCAAGAAGACCATCCAGACCGTGTCGTACCTGCCCCACTTCGTCTCCTGGGTGGTACTGGGGCTGCTGGTCCGGCAGCTCTTCAATCCCACGTACGGCGTGATGCCGTGGCTGTTCGGTCTGTTCGGGGCCGAGCCTGTGTATCTGTTGACCCACGCGCCCACGTTCCGGCTGTTGTTGATCGTCACCGGCATTTGGCAGGGCGTGGGCTGGGGGTCGATCATCTACCTTGCCGCGCTGTCATCGATCGATGCCGGGCTCTACGAGAACGCCGCCATGGACGGCGCCAACCGTCTGCAGCAGGCCGTGCACGTCACCATTCCGGGGCTGGTGCCGGTCATGGTGATCCTCTTCATCCTCAGCCTCGGCAGGCTGCTGGAGGTCGGATTCGACCAGATATTCAATCTCTACAACGAGGTCGTGTACGAAAAGGCCGACGTGATCGATACCTACGTGTACCGCAGGGGAATCCTGGGCGCGCAGTTCGGCTACACGGCAGCGGTCGGTCTGTTCAAGAACGTCGCCGGCATCGTGCTGCTTATCGGCTCCAACCTGGTCATACGCAGATTCAGCGAGTACGGGATCTGGTAGCCGATGCAGACCTACGCGCGCGGCGCCGGCAGCCGCGTCTTCGACGCCTGCAACTACGTCCTGCTGCTCGTGGCCGGGTTCCTGTTCTTCTATCCGTTCTGGAGCCTGGTGCTGACGTCGTTCTCCAATTCGATGGAGATCCAGCACGTCGGGCTCAAGTTCTGGAATGCGACCTGGACGATAGAGCCGTACCGGTGGGTGTTCGAAGCGCAATCGGTGTCCATCGGGAGAGCCTATTACAACTCCGTCTTTCGGACCGTGCTGGGCACGGGGGCGATCCTGGTCGTCACGTTCCTCACCGCGTATCCGCTGGCGAAGGTCCGCCTGCCCGGTCGCACGCCGATCATGCTGTATTTCGTGACCACGCTGTTCTTCTCCGGCGGCCTGATCCCGACCTACCTGCTGATACGCCGCCTCGGCCTGATCGACACCCGCCTGGTGTACATCCTTCCCGAGGCACTGAGCGTCTGGTACGTCATCATCGCCCGCAACTTCCTGATGGCGATCGACGACGAGATGGAGGAGGCGGCGCTGGTCGACGGCGCCGGCTACGTGACGATCCTGACCCGCATCATCATGCCGCTGGCCAAGCCGATCGTCGCCACCATCGCCCTCTGGGCATCGGTCATGCACTGGAACGCATGGTTCGACGCGCTCATCTACATCCGCGACGGCAACAAGCGGGTGCTGCAGCTCCTGCTGCACAAGATGATGAACCTGTTGCGCAATTTCGAGGAGTTCGAGGAGCTGAACATCCCGATGGAGATCACGCTTCCGCCCGCATCGGTGCAGGCGGTCACCGTGCTGGTGACCATCGGTCCCATCATCCTGGTGTATCCGTTCTTTCAACGGTATTTCGTCAAGGGCATCATGATCGGGGCGCTCAAGTAGGGAGGCCGGGCCTATGAGATGAATCGGGACTGAGATGAATCGGGAAAGGGCCATCGCGGCAGCGGTGCGCTGTCGCACGGTGTGGGTGCCATACCCACGAAACGAGCTCATGGGGAGGAACACATGAGATACGCACGACGAGGGACGGGCCTTCTGTTCGCGGGGCTGCTGCTCGCGGCGACGATCGCCGGCGCGGCGCCGACGGCGGAGGAGGGAGCCTCCGGGCCGATGGAGATCGAATGGATCGGATCGTGGACCTACAGCGTGCCCGAGGACGCGTTGGTGGTGACCATGATCGAGGAGCGGTTCGGCGTCGACCTCAAGCTCAAGCAGGTCGACCTCAACGATGCCGACGAACGAAATCTGCTGGTCTCCACCGGCGAGCTGCCGGACGTCGGCGAGTTCATCCGCGGGCAGGATCCGCTCAAGATGTATCAGGACGGCCTCATGCGGTCGATTCCGAAGCAGATGATCCGCGACCACGCGCCCAACATGACCGAGCACTACGACAAGTACCCGGCGATCTGGCTGATGGCCAACGCGCCGGAGGACGCGGAGTCCGTGTACGTGCTGGCCGCCTACAAGGGCAACGGTCAGGGGGTCAGCGACCTGCCGAAGATCCGCATCGACTGGATCGAGAACGTGGGCATTCCCTTCGACGAGTCGCTGCTGATCGACTATACGCCGAGCGGCAAGGACCCGCAGTTCGACGGACGCTACCAGTTCTACGACGAGCAGATCACCATCGATGACCTGGAAACGATCATGTACGCGTTCCGCGACGGCGACCCGGACGGCAACGGGAAGAACGACACCGTCGCGCACGCCGTCACCGCCGCCCACCGCGGCATACGGCCGATCTCGGGCGCGTTCGGCGTGGACGGCTGGGTGTACTGGTGGACGTATTTCGATGACGGTGAGACCAGGCTGGGGGTCACCTCCGACCGCTGGAAGGAGGGACTGCGTACCCTGTCCAAGTGGTACGCGGACAAGCTGATCCCGCAGCAGCTCCCCGACTTCGGCTACAACGACGCCTGGGCCCTCATCGGCGAAGGGCGCTCGGGCATCTGGACCGACGGCATCGGCTTCGGCAACGAGACGCGTCCGCCGATGAACATCCTGATGCGTGATCCGGAGGCGAACGTGGCCGTCGTGCCGGGATTCACCGGTCCGGACGGCTTCGCCGGCGCGCCGTGGGACTACCCGCTGTGGGTCGTCTCCGGCGGGTATGGCGTGCGCGCGGATGTCAGCGACGAGAAGCTCGCCAAGATCCTGGAAATCGCCGACTGGACCAACTGGACCCGCGAGGGCTTCATCCTCATCCACTACGGAGTCGAGGGCCAGCACTTCGAGTGGGCCGGCGAACCGTATTACTCGTTCGCGGGGCGCATCGGATCGCAACGGCCGCCGCACCCCGACGGCATCTACGCGTTCCGCTACAACGTGCCCGACTGGTTTCCCGAGATCGCCGGCGACCCGCAGCAGACCGCGGTAAACGCCGAGCTGACCGCCGGCAAGTGGTCGTGGGTATCGAACCGGCCGTACCGCTACGACGTATTCGTGGAGACCGACTTCCAGGAGGTGCGCCAGCAGTACGGCACCGCGATGGGTACGCTTCATTCGGAGTTCATGTGGCGGATCATCACCGGCCAGGGCGACCTGGACGCCGAGTGGGAAGGCCACGTCGAGCGCTTCATGGACGCGGGCGGCAGCGCGCTGCTCGCCGAGCTCAAGAAGGCGCCGATCGTTCCCGAGCTGGAGATGGGCAACAAGGTGATCGGCCCGTAGCCGGCAACCGCCTCGCAGGCGGACTTCAGGCGAGGGGGAGGACCGGCGGTCCATCCCCCTCGCTTCGATTCTTCTCACTGATCCAGGAGGAGTCATGGACGACACCTCGTTTTCGGCCGACCTCAGCGTGGAGATCGACCCCCGCGCAGGATTCCCGACACCGGTGCGCATGCAGATCGACTTCGCTCCCATCCTCGGCGCGCGCTCGGGCGACCGCTTGGTCGATCCGCACACCATCGTCGTCAAGCGGAGCACGTCGGCCGGCACGCGCGAGTATCCGGTGCAGTTCGCGGAGACGCTGTATCACTCCAACCGGGGCTGGGTGGCGTGGATGGTCGACGCCGCGCCGGCCGGCAGCGCGTGGTCGATCGAGTGCTCGCTCCGTGCCGAGGACGGCAGCATGGCGGCGGCGCCGCATCTGCCGATCGTGGGAGTGGGCGAGGAGCTCGCCTACAACGGATCGCGCTGGCAGCCGCTCGACGCTCCCGGCCGCCACCCGTTTCCGATGGCCGTGGACTGGGACGGCGACGGCCTCGTCGACATTCTGTGCGCCTGCCACCACAGCAACGTCATCGGCATGCCGTGGGGGGCGGTGTTCTTCTGGCGCAACATCGGCAGCAACGCCGAGCCTCGCTTCGCGCCACCGCTGCGGCTCTCGGCCGGCGGCGTCGATCAGCAGCAGCTCAACGGCAACATCGAGCGATTCTCGGAGCCGCGACACGGCTACATCAGCGAGGACTACATAAGCTGCGACACCTTCGACTGGTACGGGAGCGGCCGGCCGGACCTGGTCACCATCAGCCGCCGCGGCGGCATCAAGGTGTACCGAAACCTCGGAACGCGCGACGCCGCGGGACTGCCGGAGCTGGAGCTGGCCTGCCGCGTGCCGTTTCCGGAGGGCTTCGGCGTCGGCCGCTACCTGCACGTGCGGGCGGTCGACTGGGATTCAAGCGGGCGTCCGTCGCTGGTGATCGGGTCGCGCGCGAAGGACAAGCGGCACCGCTCCGAGAGCGAGCAGATCTTCCTGATGCTGAACGACGGCCGGGACCCGGAAGGCGGCGACTGGCGCTTTCGATCCGGCCCGTTTCCGATCTCGGGAGGGCGCATCTTCGGGTCGGACAACAAGCTCGCCGACTGGCGCACTTGCAACTTCACCAACGGGCGCGCGCTCAGCTTCGACGTGGCCGACGTCGACGGCGACGGCGTCCTGGAGCTGCTGTGCTGTCACGTGGAGCGGTTCGCCGGACCGTGGATCGAGGTGTGGCGCAACGTCGGCTCGGCGGAGGAGCCCGAGCTCATGCTGGACGGCTCCCTGCCGTGGAGCCGGGACGACATGGCGTTCGGCTTTCGCTTCGTCGACGACGCCGCGTTTCGCGGCTGCCTGCGGGCGAGCTGGTACACCGATCACGGGTTCCGCTACTTCCGGCAAGTCGGCGACGACCCGTGGCAGCCGGACAGCTTTCGCGACTCGGGCCCGCTGCTCGGCGAGGGCTGCAAGGTCAAGCACTGCGGGATGGTCAAGGGCGATCCGATCGACGTGCGCGGCGATGGTGCGTTCGACCTGGTGTGCGGCAACCTGGCCGGCTACATCACCCTGGTGCGCAACCGCGGCACCCGGGACGCGCCGGCGTATGCGCAGCCCGAGCGGGTCACCGACGCCGGCGGCGTACCGGTACGCGTGTATCGCGAGGGCCTGATGAAGGATCAGAACTCCGAGGGTCCGTGCGGACAGCTCAAGCCGCTGGTCTGCGACTGGGACGGGGACGGCAGGCTGGACATCATCGTCGGCAACAACAGCAACCGTCTGGTCTGGCTGCGCGGCTACGATCCGGCGGAGAACCGCTACGAGACATGGCTGCAGCTCGGAGTCCGCGGGCTGCACGACCCGTTCGGCTTCCGCAAGGGTCCGGCAGCCGCCGACTTCGACGGGGACGGCCGCCTGGAGCTGGTGGCGGTCGACAGCAAGGGCCGGGTCAGCATCTTCGCGCAGGGGCCGGGCGCCGACGGGGCACGGGTGCTGGAGCCGCCGGTGCCGCTGTGCTACGCCGACGGCGCGGTGATCATGAACGGCGACATCGGGCAGGCGCTCGCCGACGCCGAGGGCGTGCCGTTTCCGCAGGGGCTGCCGGGCGTCTGGAGGGAGCCGGCGGCCACCCTCGCCGCCTGCGACTGGACGGGCACCGGCACCCTGGACCTGATCGTTTCCTCGTGCTGGTACACCTTCGTGATGGAGAACGTGAGCAGCAACGCGGAACCCCGGTTCGACCGACCGCGGCCGATCCGGGACGAGCGCGGAACGCCGGTCAAGGTCTCCCAGCACGAGAGCCACGTGACCGCCTGTGACTGGGACGGCGACGGCACCCCCGACCTGATCGTGGGCGGCGAGTCGGGTGGGCTGTACTTCTTTCACCACGACTGGGTCAGCGGCATCTACCACCGGGCGGAGGTCGCGGGAAGCGCGTGATGGGGCCGATCCAGGTCGTCGGCGAGGTAGCGGTAGCTGCCGGCCCCGGCGCTGCCGTTCCCGGCACTGCCCACCGGGCGTGGCCGTCGCTCGAGCGCACGGAAGACGGCGGCCTGGTGGTCGCCTACAAGGTCGGCCCCGACCACCACAAGACCGACGACGGCGTCGTCTGGGTGGCTCGCTCGGAGGACGGCGGGCTGACGTGGCCGTTCCGGCGGCCGGTGGTCGCCGAGCCGGGGTGGGAGGTGTTCACCCATCACGGCCTGACCCGCCTGGCCGACGGCAGCCTGCTGCTGCACTGCGTGCGCGCCCGCCACCTCGGCGCCGAGGAAGCCGGAGACGCCGGGGAGGGCGCCTTCTTTGCGCGCGGCGCCTTCATCCGTTCGGAGGACGGCGGCCGGACCTGGCTGCCGCACGGGCCGCAGATCGAGATGCCGTTCATCAGCGCCACCGGCCGGGGGTTCTGCTACGGGAAGATCCAGGAGCTGGCCGGCGGCGCGCTGATCGTCCCGTTCTACGGCACACCGGCTGACCGTACCGACGAGCTGCAGCGGGTCCTGGCGATCGTCCGCTCCGACGACGGCGGCCGCTCGTGGCGGGAGCACTCGTTCGTCTCCGCGGACCCGGCCTCGCCCCTGCGGCCGAGCGAGACCGATCTGCTGCGGCTGGCCGACGGCCGGCTGCTTGCGGTGGTGCGAGCAAACGCCAGGAAACGGCTGTACCGCGCCTGGTCCGAGGACGACGGGCTCTCCTGGAGCGAGCTCGAGCCCACGCCGATGCCGGGCCAGTCGCCGGCGCTGCTCGCGCTGGAGTCCGGCGCCATCCTGTGCGCCTACCGCGTACGAACCGAGGAGGCGTTCGGCCTTGGCTGCGCGGTGAGCCGGGACGCGGGAGCGACCTGGCAGGTCCAGGGCAGCCTGTACGCCGGCGACAGTGGCGACTGCGCCTACCCGTCGATGGTGACGCTCCCCGACGGCGCCGTCTATTGCGCGTTCTACACCAGCCCGCGCCCGACCGCCGACGGCCCCGACTCGGAAATCCGCGGACTCATCCTCGCAGACCCGACGGCGACGGTTCCGGGGCGCTAACCGAAGTTCGCCAGCAGGTACTCCGCGATCGCGTCCTCGACGCTGCGGGTGACGCTCTGCAGGATGAACGTGCGGCCGCCGACTCCGTAGCGGCCGAAGTTCCAGTCGTACACCATCTCCGGCCGATCGGTATCCCAGGGCGGACTGAAGTGTATCTCCTGACTGAAGACAAGCTCACCCTCGTCCGGCGCGAAGCAGGACACGACGATCCGCAGATGCAGCTCCACGAGCCCGTACTGGGACTTCGCCAGTGCGCCGCGCGCCAGCGTGGCGTCCAGAACCCGCTCGACGTCCTCCCGCCCGATCGGGCAGTCCAGGTCCACGAACACCCGGTACCCGAGCTCGTCGGGGTTCTCCTTCCGGATGGCCTCATGCAGCCACGACGGTGCGTCGGCATGCGCGCCGGCCGCCACGCAGAAGAATAGAGCCATGGGCGCGAGCCTGAGCGCGGTTGAGATCGTCACGGTCGAGGGCACCTCCGTCTTCGGAAGACGAGGCTACTTCAGCATACCATGGACGTGGCCGCGCCGCGGTTGGCCGGCTTCTGGAACAGGATCTGCTGGCGCGGGGTGAGCGGCACCGAAGCAGGCGGCGGTACGCGGCGGGTCGACCAGGCGATGTGCGACTGGCAGTACTTGTAGATGAGGGTGCGGCGCCGGTGGGTGCCCTTCCAGGGCGCGGTCCCGTGTGTCAGCGCTTCGGAGAACAGCACCACCGACCCCGCTGGCGCCTCCGGTATCACCACGCCGGGAGCCAGGTCGTCACCGTCCATCATCTCCCAGTGTCCGTGCGTCAGCGCGGAGACCGGGTTGGGGCGGACGAAGTTGCTCTTGTGGCTTCCCGGAACGCAGCAGAACCCGCCGTACGCCGGCCCGGTGTCCACCAGGTTCCACGACACGACGGTAAAACCGTTCTGAATCATGCCGTCGCGCACGTGATAGGACTCGCCCGGCGAGTACGGCGCGTTGCCGCCGTGGAGCTGGCCGAAGTCCATGCCGGCGTCCATGTTGATGCCGAATAGGCGGTCGAGCCGGAACCAGTCGCCGAGCGTGGTCTGCAACAACGGCATGATCCCGGAGTGGTCGAGCAGATCACAGAACGGTGTGCCCCACTCCAGGAATCCCGCCAGCGGCGGCACTTTGCCGGGAGCTATCCCGAAGCGGATCTCCTCCCGTGGCGGCGGCAGGTGCCGGGCGTCGATGAGCCGGTTCAATTCGTCCAGCTCGTCCCGGCCCAGGACGCCGGGAATCACCAGGAACCCCGCCAGGTCGAACAGGTAGCGCTGCATCTCCAGATCGTGGTCCATCGATCCCTCCGCCCGCCGGAACGTGGTCGCCGAGCCGCTATCGTGAGTCGGATGCCACTCCGGTGTCGCCTGCATCGATGCCGAGCCCGGCCGCCGCGTCGGCGAAGCGGTCCCAGATGTCGCGTGCGATCGGGATGCCGTGGCGCTGCCGGTGGGTTCGGGCGCGTGCCTCGGCCAGCCCGGGGTAGAGCACCCGGTCGTTGCCGGCGGCGGGGGCGCTTTCGCGGATCGCGGCGAGCAGCGCGTCGTTGCCGGCCAGCACCCCCGACAGCGGCTGGAACAGGTCGGCGCGCAGCAGCAGAAAGGTCACCCCCTGGTGGCTCATGAGCGGCACGCCTTCATCCGGCACCGCGTACGCGTCGGCGCCGGTGAACGACCGGCCGAGCAACTCCACCGCCAGCATGATCGCGAACCCCTTGTGACCGCCTGCCTCGCCGCCGAAGGGCAGGTAGGCCCCGCCGGCGAAGAAGTCGTCGGGATCGGTGGTGGGGCGCCCGGCGGAGTCGACGATGCTGGCCGGCGGCAGCTGCTCGCCGCGCGCCTGCGCGTTGGCCACCTTGACCCCGGACAGGGCGGTGGTGGCGAAGTCGATGACCACTGGCGCCTCGCGGCCGGCGGGGAAGCCCATGCAGAACGGATTGGTGTCCAGCAGCCGGTCGCGGCCGCCAAACGGGGCGGCGCGCGCGCCGGTGA
The DNA here is from genome assembly GCA_028820215.1 of Spirochaetaceae bacterium. The sequence continues at coordinate 21,723 of JAPPKD010000318.1, forward strand.
CCGCGAATCCTCCTGCGCAGATCAGCGAGATCAGTCCCTCCGCGGCGGCCAGCTCCGCGTAGTGGCCCAGCCGGCCGATGTGGTTGGCGCGCACCAGAGCGCCGACGGCCACGCCGGCCTCGCGCGCCAGCGGGATCGCTTCGCGGGTCACATGCTCGGCGGCGACCTGGCCGAAGCAGAGCTCCCCGGACACCAGCAGGCGGCCGGCCTCGCGCTCCAGCACGCGCGGCTCGGCTCCGGGCATCAGCTCTCCCCGTTCGATCTCGCCCAGGTACTTGGGGATGTGGAAGATGCCATGCGTGTGCACGCCGGCAAGCTCGGCGCCGACCAGGTGCGTCGCCAGCGTGTCGGCGGCGTGCGCGGGGGTGCCGACCGCGGATGCGACGCGCGCCACCAGCCGGTGCAGTGCGTCGGGCTGAACGACAACCGTATCCATGTGCTCGGTGGCAATCGTATCACGAGGAGTCCCTCGGATCGGGAACGGCGGTGATGCGGTAATCTGTCCCCGTGTCCGGACCGGTACGGCGGTCCGCGCATGGGAGGAGCGATGCCTGTCGATCAGAGTGTGGGGGCAGATGCGGCCCTGGCGGCCGAGCCGATTTTGCTGGACGACCGCCAGATGCGGGAGTTCGTCACCCGCGGCTACCTGACGTTTCGTCTCGACCTGCCGGATGCCTTCCACCGCCGGGTCCGGGAGCGCGCCCTGGAGGACATCCGCCGCTGCGAGGAGGCGGGCACCCGTTCGCCGCTCAACAACGCGCTGCCGCGCATTCCCGCGCTGCGGCGGGTGTTCGACCATCCCTTCGTCGCCGGGGCGCTGACCAGTATCCTGGGCGCCGGCTACTACCTGCACCTGCACCGCCATATGCACGACAACCGGCCCGGCAGCGACGCGCAGACCATCCACCAGGACAGTCTGGGCAACAGCCGCTACGCCGTGGACGGCAACCGCCGCCACCACCACTGCCGCTGGGCGATGGCCTTCTACTACCCGCAGGACACGACGCTCGACATGGGCCCGAGCGCGGTGGCGCCGTGCTCGCAGTACCTGACCGAGGGAGCGGGGCTGGACGCCGAGCAGGCGCTCGAGGGGCCGGCCGGCACGGTCACCATCGTCCACTACGACCTGTTCCACCGCGGCCTGGCCAACTGGAGCGGCGACACCCGGCTGATGATCAAGTTCCTGTTCGCGCGCATGGAGGAGCCGGTGCGGCCGAGCTGGAACGCGGCACAGGCGGCGTGGCCGGAGGAGCCGGGCTCAGATGCCCGCGACCGGCAGCGGGTGTGGCGCCATCATTGGCGGTGGTTCCGCGGCGAGTCCGCCGCCAACGGTGACGGGGCGGCGGCGGACGTGCGTGCCCTGGAGCGTGACCTGGACCACGCCGACGAGTGGCGTGGCCTGGCCGCGGCCTACGGGCTCGGCGCCGCCGGCGCTGCCGGTGCTCCCGCCCTGCTGGCCGCGCTTACCGGAAGCGATCCGGTCGCGCGGCGGCGCGCCGCGTACGGGTTCGGGCCGCTCGGCCGGGCCGGCGTCGGCGGGCTGACCGAGGCAGCCGGGCATGACGAAGCCGAGGTTCGTGCCCGTGCCGTGGACGTGCTGGGTGACGTGGGGCGGGCCGCCGGCGGCGCGGTGCCGGCGCTCGGCGCGCGCCTCCGCGACGAGTCGTCCGACGTGCGCGCGCTGGCCGCCGACTCGCTGGGGATCGCCGGACAGGGCAGCACGGCGGCCGGAGAGGCGGGCGGCCGCCGGGCCCCCGGGGGGGGAAACCCCGCCCAGGAGGGGGCCCGGTGTCGTTTAA
>JAPPKD010000091.1 GCA_028820215.1 Spirochaetaceae bacterium
CGCAGCTTGCCGTAGTCGATGCGCACGTTGGTGTCGATCAGGTACTCCGGCACCTCCCGGTTCGGAATCGAGTGTTTCAGGTAGTAGAGCACCATGTCGGTGTTGTACAGATCGGTCTCGGCCGCCTTGGCGAAGCGGTAGCCGTTGTACCACTGGCCCATGATCCCCATGGCGACCGCCGGGTCCTGGTTGAACACGCCATGGTCCCGGTAGGTTTCCACCAGGCGCCGCACCTCCGACTCGGTGAAGCCGACCATCTCGTTGAAGTCCGCTTCCAGGCTGATGTTGGTGCCGATGTTGAAGCCCGAGGTCACGTCGTCCATGGTGACCGGCGACACCCCGGTGATGAACAGGCGCTCCAGACCTCCGCCGCTGCGGTCGGCGCCGGACTTGAGCGTGGCGAAGAAGTTGCGGTAGAAGCCGCCGCCGTGCGTGAACGAGTGGTACGCCTCCGCGCCGTGGTGCGCCAGCACGGTGTTGGCGAAGTTGTCGTACTCGTCGATCAACACGTACAGCGGGATGCCGTGGTCGCCCGCGTACCGGAACAACATGCTGAGCTTGTTGGCGATGGAGGGTGGCGCAAGGATGCGCTGCACCGCCGCTTCGGGAAACAGATCGGGATGCCGTTCCAGCGTTCCCTGAAGCTCTATCATGCAGTAGGTTTCGAACTCCCGCTCCAGGGTCTCGAGCTTGTCGTTGACCGCCGAGAAGTTGAAGCGCAGGGTGACGTAGCGGCTCTGTTCGCCGGTCGGGCCCTGCCCGACGTCGGTTCCGGCGAAAGTGGCCTCGAAGTCCTCCGCCCAGAAGCGGTCGTAGTAGTTCTCCAGCAGCGACACCCACAGCGACTTGCCGAAGCGCCGCGGGCGGATCAGGAAGACGTAGTCCTCCCGCTCCAGACGCCGCAGGAAGCGCGTCTTGTCGACGTACAGCCAGCGGTTGCGGCGGATGCGCCGGAAGTCGGCTTGGCCGTACGGAATGCGCGGGTGGGCGGGAGGCGTGCTCATGAAGGAGCCTGAGCACCGACACTATCGTGTCGCAGCCGTCCGAGCCAACGGCGTGCGGCGCCGGCTCCCGTAGCGTCCCGTCTTCCACCCTTTGACCGTCCGATCGCGGCGCGGCTATCTTCGTCCGGGTTTCCGACCATGCACGACGATCCGCTCAGGGAGGCCGACTCCGAGCTCGCTGCGGAGATAGACACGCTGCCACCCTTTCGCGTGCTCATGCACAACGACGACTACACGACCATGGACTTCGTGGTCGCCGTGCTGGAACGGATCTTCTTCAAGAACCCTTCGGAGGCGACCGCGATCATGCTGCAGATCCACCGGCGCGGCGTCGGTGTCTGCGGCGAGTACCCGGAGCAGATCGCGGAGTCGAAGGCGAGCGCCGTGCACCGCATGGCGCGGGAGCGCGGCTTTCCGCTGCGCTGCTCGGTGGAGCAGACATGAGCCTGCTCTCCCGCGACGTCGAGTTCACGCTGCAGGCGGCGTTTCGCGAGGCCGAGAGCCGCCGCCACCAGTTCGTGACCCTCGAGCACCTGCTGTTCGCGCTGCTGCACGGCGAGGTCGCCGCCGCGATCGTCAGCGGCTGCGGCGGCGACGTCCCGGCCGTCGTCCGGCAGCTCGAGCGCCACTTCGCCGATGCGCTGGAGTCGGTCCCCGACCAGGCGCCCTACGAGATCGACCTCACCGACGCCCTGCACCGCGTGATCGACCAGGTGCAGACCCACGCGCAGTCGGCCGAGAAGCGCACCGCCGGCGCGGGCGACGTGCTGGCCGCGCTGATGCTGGAGGAACGGTCGCACGCGGCATGGTTCCTGCGGCAGCAGGGCATCACGCGCCTGGACGTGCTGGAGTTCATCTCCCACCGGCAGGAGGAGCCGGCCGGAACGTCACGAGCCCCCTCCGGCACGGAACGCCGCGCCCGCGAGCCCAAGGCGCTGGCGCGGTACGCCACCGATCTGAACCTGCGGGCCGGCCGCGGAGAGATCGACCCGCTGATCGGCCGCGCGGAGGAGCTGGCGCGCGTGCAGCAGATCCTGGGCCGCCGTTACAAGAACAACCCGATCCTGGTCGGCGACGCCGGCGTGGGCAAGACCGCGATCGCGGAGGGCCTGGCGCGCCTGGTCGAGCTGGGCGAGGTGCCGCCTGCCTTCCGTGACCTGCGCATCTTCGCCCTGGACATGGGATCGCTGCTGGCCGGCACCCGGTTCCGCGGCGACTTCGAAGCCCGCCTGAAGGCGATCATGGCCGACCTGGAGAAGATCCCGCACGCGGTGCTGTTCATCGACGAGATCCACACCATCGTCGGCGCGGGCGCTACCTCGGGCGGCTCCATGGACGCCTCCAACATCCTCAAGCCACGCTTGGCGGCCGGCGATCTGCGCTGCATCGGCGCCACCACGCACGACGAGTACCGCCGCTCCTTCGAGAAGGACCACGCGCTGTCGCGGCGCTTCCAGAAGGTGGTCATCGATGAGCCGTCCCGCGAAGAGACGACGACCATCCTGCGCGGGCTGGCGCCCGGCTACGAGCGTTTCCACGGCGTGCGCTACAGCCCGCGGGCGCTGCGGGCGGCGGTGGAGCTGTCCGACCTGCACATCGCCGACCGGCGCCTGCCGGACAAGGCGATCGACGTGCTGGACGAGGCCGGCTCGGCCGCCAAGCACCGTGGCCAGGAAGGTGCCGGCACGCACACGATCGACCGGCGCGACATCCAGCGGGTGGTCGCGCGCATGACCAAGCGCCCGGTGGAGGCGCTGTCGGGCGCCACCCGCGAGCAGCCGGCGCGGATCGAGGCGGCCCTGCGCGCCGGCGTGTTCGGCCAGGACTCTGCCATCGAGCAGGTCATGCGCGCGGTCAAGCGGGACATCGCCGGCATGCGCGAGCCCGAGTATCCGATCGGATCGTTCCTGTTCGTCGGGCCGAGCGGGGTGGGCAAGACCGAGCTGGCGCGCCGGCTGGCGGCGGCGCTCGGCGTGCCGCTGCACCGCTTCGACATGAGCGAGTACATGGAGAAGCACACCACGTCACGGCTGATCGGGGCGCCGCCGGGCTACGTCGGGCACGAGTCCGGCGGCCTGCTCACCGACGCGGTGATCAAGGCGCCGCACAGCGTCGTCCTGCTCGACGAGGTGGAGAAGGCGCACCCCGACATCTTCGACCTGCTGCTGCAGATCATGGACTACGCGGCGCTCACCGACGGCGAGGGCCGCAGCGCGCACTTCCAGCACACCGTGCTGCTGATGACCTCCAACGCCGGCTCGCGCGAGATGACCGAGCCGTCGGTCGGCTTCGCCACCGGCGGGGACGGCGGCCGGCCAATCCCCGCCGCGACCGAGGGCGAGAAGGCGGTGAAGCGGCTGTTCCGGCCCGAGTTCATCAACCGGTTGGACGCCATCGTCACCTTCGATCCGCTCGGCCCGGAGGTGGTGGAGCAGATCGTCGACCGCCTGCTGGCCGAGCTGTCTTCAAGGCTGCGGGCGCGGCGGGTGACGGTCACGCTGACCGCGGCCGCGCGCACGGCGCTGGCCGAGCGCGGCTACGACCCGGCGGCCGGCGCCCGCCCCCTGGCGCGCCTGTTCCAGAGCGAGGTGGAGGACCGGCTGACCGAGGACCTGCTCGCCGGCCGGCTGCCGGCCGGCACCTCGGTGTCGATCGGGCTCGATGCCGCAGGCGAGCTGACCGTTACAGTTCCCCCTCGATCGCGATAAGCAGCCGCTTGCGCCACACGCCGCTGGTGAACCCTCCCAGGCTGCCGTTCGCGGCGACCGCGCGGTGGCAGGGGATGATCAGCGGCACCGGGTTGGCGCCGCAGGCGCCGCCGACCGCGCGCGCCGCGCCCGGCTTTCCGAGGCGGGCGGCGATCTGTCCGTAGGTTGCGGTGGTGCCGTAGGGGATCGCCCGCAACTGCTCCCAGACCGCCTGCTGGAAGGGCGTGCCGGCCGCGCGATAAGGCAGGCGGAAGGCTATCAGCTCGCCGGCCAGATAGAGATGGATCTCGCGCTCGATATCGCTCATGGGCTCGCCGGCGTGCCGGCCGTTGCTCCCCGCCCCGCCTGCCGGCTCGTCGCTGAAGCTGACCCGGCTCACCGCGCCGTCATCGTCGACGGTGACGACGATCGTCCCGAACACCGGCGAGTCGATCAGGAGCTGCCGTGCCATGCCGCCGTTCAGGCCACCTCGATCCGGTGCACGGTCGGAATCGCGTTGATGTTCTTGATCACCGCGGCACGGTCGGTCCCGGGCTCCACTTCCACCGTGAACATCCCGCGCCGTGTCGCCTCCTCCCCCTCCTCCACCTTGCCCGCGATCAGGTGGCCACCGATCTTGCGCAGCCCGCTCTCGATCTCCGAGAACAGGTGTGCGCTCTCGCCGGCGACGATGCGGAAGCTGAAGGTCTGCTTGGGCGAGGTGGACTCCCAGGCGACGTCGATGCGGCGTTCGTCCAGGTCGCGGATCCCCAGCATGTTGCTGCAGTCGGTGCGGTGCACGGTGATCCCCTTGCCGCGCGACACGTAGCCGACGATCGGATCGCCGGAGGCGGGCGAGCAGCAGCGCGCGAAGTTGATCATCAAGTCGTCGAAGCCGCCCGCGCGGACGGCCATCTTGTCCGGGTCCAGGATCTGCGTATCGGCGGCGCGGCTGCGCCGCCTGGGGGGCGACTTGGTGCCGGCCGCTCCCTCGGCGCCCGCCGCCTCGGCGGCGGATTTCTTGGCCACGATCGCCCGGTCCAGGATCAGGTCCGGGTCGTTCTGCGTCAGCCACTGCCGGATCTTGGTGCGCGCCCGCGAGGTGCGCGCGAACTGCAGCCAGCGCAGGTTGGGACGCGCGTTCGAGGCGGTGAGGATCTCCACCACCTGCGTGTTGCCCAGCTCCGAGCCGAGCGGGACGATCGCTCCGTCCGCCTTGGCGCCCCGGCAGCGGTGTCCGACCTCGGTGTGGATGTGGTAGGCGAAATCGATCGGCGTGGCGCCGCGCGGCAGCTCGATCACGTCGCCGCGCGGCGTGAACACGTAGATGGAGTCGCTCAGGATCTCGCGCTTGAGCTGCTCGAAAAACGCCGGCGTCTGCGGATCGGGGGTGGCCGGCGCGTCGCCCGGAGCATCCCACTCGCGCAGCTTGGCGATGATCGACGGCTCCGAGCCGCGGCGCTGGCGCTGCTTGTACACCCAGTGTGCGGCCACGCCGTTGTCGGCGGTGCGGTCCATCTCGCGGGTGCGGATCTGCACGTCCACGACGCGCCCCTGCGGGCCCATCACCGTGGTGTGCAGGCTCTGGTAGCCGTTGGACTTGGGCATGGCGATGTAGTCCTTGAAACGCCCTTCCATCGGCGGCCACAGGCTGTGGATCAGCCCGAGCACCTCGTAGCACTGCCCCTGGTTGGCGCACAGCACGCGCATGCCGAACAGGTCGTGGATCTCGTCGATCGCCTTGCCCTTGTCCCGCTGCTTTCGATAGATGGAGTAGAAGTGCTTGGCGCGGCTCTGCACCTCCAGGTCCAGGTCGCCTGCGGCCGCCCGCTCGACCAGCCGGTCACGAATGCGCAGCAGGTAGTCCTGGCGGTCGTCGCGCCGCTGGGTCACGAACTGGCGGAGCTGCTCGTAGACCGCCGGCTGAAGCACGCGCAGCGCCTCGTCCTCCAACTGCGACTTGATGCGGTACATGCCCAGCCGGCCGGCCAGCGGGCTGTAGATCTCCAGGCACTCCTCGGCGATCCGCTTGCGCCGCTCCGGATCCAGGAACTCGAGCGTACGCATGTTGTGCAGCTTGTCGGCCAGCTTGATGATGATGACGCGCACGTCGCGGGTCATCGCCAGCAGGATCTTCAGGATCGTCTCCGCCTTCTGCACCGTCCGGCTCTGGCCGCGGAGCTGCGAGATCTTGGTGACGCCCTGCACCAGATCGGCGACCTCCGTGCCGAAGCGCTCGCGCAACTCGTCCTCGCCCACCCCGGTGTCCTCGATCGCGTCGTGCAGCAGGCCGGCGCACACGGCGTCGGCGTCCATCTGCGTGTCGATCAGGATGCGGCCGACGCTGAGCGGGTGGACGAGGTAGGGCTCGCCACTGGCGCGAACCTGTCCGTCGTGCGCCGCGTCCGCCAGCTCGACCGCCGCGCGGATGCGGTGCGCCTCATCCGGCTGGTAGCGGACCAGCTCCTCGGGGGCAAGGGTCAGCGAGTCGGCACGCACCCCCGCGCCGCTCATCTCCGGCGGGCTCCCACCACCCGGGGACGGCCGGCCAGGTCGCGATGCACGGTCGGCTCCGCGAAGCCGGCGGCCGTCAGCGCCGCCTCGAGCCGCTCGACATGCTCCGGGGCAGTCTCCAGGAACAGGTAGCCGCCCACGCGCAGCCGGCCACCCGCCTGCGCGATCAGCCGCAGCGTCACCTCGGCGCCATGCGCGCCGCCCCGCAACGCCCCCATCGGCTCCGGCCATCCCCTCCCGGCCATCCGCGCGCAGGCGGCCGCGTCAAGGTACGGGGGGTTGGCGACGATCATGTCCAGTGGCTCCGCCACCCCGGCCAGCAGGTCCGCCACGCGCGCCGGCAGGCACTCCCGGCCGAGCAGCCGCCGCTGGTTGACGCGGCACACCTCCAGGCAGGCGGCGTCGACATCCGACACCGACACCGACACCTCGGGACGCGCCGCCTTGAGGGCGATGGCGATGCAGCCGGTGCCGGTGCCCACGTCGTGCACCCGCCGCAGCGACGGGTCTGCGGCGATGGCAGCCAGCGCCGCCTCGACCAGGCACTCGGTGTCCGGACGCGGGATCAGCACGCGCCGGTCGACGCTGAAGGTGTGTCCGTAGAACTCCTTGGCGCCGCGGATGTAGGCCACCGGCACCGCGGCGCGGCGGAGCGACAGTGACCGCCGGAAGCTGGCCATGCCGCGCGCGCCGATCGCATCGCCCATCCGCGCGAACAGGCGCTCCTTGCTCACGCCCAGCGCGTCGGCCAGCAGCACCGCAGACTCCAGGGCCGGCGTGTCGGTAGGCGCGCCGGCCAGCTCGGCGACGCCGGAGCGGAACGCCGCGGCGACCGTCACGCCAGCACCTCGCGCAGTGCCGCCTCGCGCGCGTGGGCGCGCAGCGCGTCGATCACCTCGTCCAGCTCGCCCAGCAGCACCTGCTCCAGCCGGTAGAGCGTCAGGTTGATGCGGTGATCGGTGAGGCGGTTCTGCGGCACGTTGTAGGTGCGGATGCGCTCCGAGCGGTCGCCGGAGCCGATCTGGGAACGGCGGTCCTCGGCGCGTTCGGCCGCGCGCTTGGCCTCCTCGGCCTCGTACAGCCGCGCCCGCAGCACCCGGTACGCCTTGGCGCGGTTCTTGTGCTGGGACTTCTCGTCCTGGCAGGTGACCACCAGCCCGGTCGGCACGTGCGTCAGGCGCACCGCGGAGTCGGTGGTGTTGACGCTCTGCCCGCCCGGGCCGGACGAGCGGTACACGTCGACGCGGACGTCCTCCGCGCGGATCTCCACCTCCGTCTCCTGCGCCTCCGGGAGCACCGCCACGGTCACGGCCGAGGTGTGGATGCGGCCCTGCGACTCGGTCACCGGCACGCGCTGCACGCGGTGCACGCCGCTCTCCCATCGCAGGTGGTCGAACACGTCGGTGCCGGCGACCGAGAACGACAGCTCGCGGAAGCCGCCGATCTCGGTCGGGCTGGAGGAGATCATCTCCACCTTCCAGCGCCTGGCGTCCGCGAAGCGGCTGTACATCCGGTACAGGTCGGCGGTGAACAGCGTCGCCTCGTCGCCGCCGGTGCCGGCGCGGATCTCCATGATGATGTTGCGGGACGCGTTGGGGTCGCGCGGCACCAGCAGCTCGCGGGCCCGCTCGACGGTTTCGATCAGACTCTGCCTGAGCCCGCGGACCTCCTCGGCCGCCAGCTCCCGCATCGCCTCGTCCTCCTCCGCGGCGGCCAGCTCCGCCGCCTCCTCGATCTGCGCGGTCAAGCTGCGGATCTCGTCGCGCTCGCGCACCACCGCGGCAAGCTGGGTGTACTCCTGCATCAACTCCCGGTAGGCGCGCTGGTCCCTGGCCTGGGCCGGATCGGCGGCCAGACCCTCCAGCGTGCCGTAGCGGGCGGCAGCTTCGTCCAGGCGGGCGCTTAGCGCCGGATCGACGGTGTCCATGGCGACGGTGTCCGCGACGGTACCCGAGATCGCCGTGCTAAGGTAGCGGGATGACGAACGAGCAGCGATATCTGTTCGATCTCAAGGGCTATCTGACGGTCCGCGGAGCGCTGCCGGCCGACCTGGTCCAGGCGCTGAACGTCGAGCTGGACCTGATCGACGCGATGAGCACTGAGGCCGCGAACGCGGCCGGCGCGATCCGCCAGACGCGCGGCGACCGCGACCCGTACGGCAACCTGGAGTACACCAGCCACCTGCTGCCGTACGGGGGGATCTTCGAGTCGCTCATCGACGTGCCGGCCACGGTGCCGCTGATCGAGGAGATGATCGGCGGCCCGACCCGCCTGGACGCCATGCACTTCATGTCCAGGACCTCAGGCCGCGGCAGCGTCCTCCATCACGGCTACGCGGAGCTCCTTGCCTACAGCGAGTACGCGCTGAACCACGACCGCTTCGAGTGCGTGAGCGTCAAGATCGGTTACGCCCTCACCGACGTGGGCCCGGACAACGGGCCGTTCGTGGTGATGCCGGGCAGCCACAAGAGCAACTTCGCCACCCCCGGACACCTGCGGCTGCCCGACGCCGCCGACCCGCTGGTCGAGCCGATCACGGTGCAGGCCGGCGACGCGGTGCTGTTCTCGGAGGATCTCACGCACGGGGCGCTGGTGAACCGCAGCGACCGGGTGCGCCGCACGATCTTCATCTCCTACGCGCCGGCGTTCCACGCCGCGTGGAACGATCAGACGGTGACCGCGCCCGGTTTCGAAGAGCGGGCCACGCCGCGCCAGCTCGAGCTGGTGCGCGGCCCCGCCCCGTACGGAGCGCAGACCACCTACAGCCAGGAGCCGGTACCCGTCTCGTGAACGGCGACGAGCGGCGGTTGAACCTGCCGCAACGCAAAGGCGGGATCGATGCCGCTCCCGGCGAACCTGCCGAACCGGAGGCGCCCGCGGCTCCTCCCGCTCCGGCGGACGAACCCGCTCCGCCCGCGCGCCGCACCGCCAGCAACAGCTCCCTGCACCAGACCGGCACCGGCCAGCGGCTGCTCACCGAGGTCGAGCGCTTCCGCTTCGACATCGCCGGCTACCTGCCGCTCGGCACGCTGCTCGACCCTGACGAGCTGGCCGAGGCGCGCGCGTCCATCGCCGATCCCGCCGCCCTGCCGGCCGGCGTCACCGCGGCCGGCAACGGACTGGAGATGGAGCTGCGCAACGTCATCGAGCTCGGCGGCACGCTGGGCGAGGTGTTCGCGCGCCCCCACCTGCACGCGCGCATGGTGGAGCTGGTCTGGGGCGAGCAGGTGCGGCTGATCTCCTCCCGCGCGCTGGTCCGCCGGACCGGCGTGAGCGGCCGCGTCACGCAGGGGGGCCGAGCCGACCCGCGCCGCTTCGGACGCTACCGGGCATTCGTGGAGGGCGAGTTCCGCTGCCTGCTGGTGTCCGTCCTGATCGCCCTGGACGACACGACCGCCGGCGACGGCGCCTTCGGGGTGATCCCGGCCAGCCACAAGGCCAACTTCGCCCATCCCTACGCGGACCGGACCGCCGAAGACCTGCCGGTCCTGCGGCCGCTGCCGCTCGCCGCCGGCGAGGCGCTGCTGTATACGGAGGGGCTGTCGCACGCGCTCACCGCCCCGCGGGCCGAGAGCAAGCGCTGGCTGCTCTACCAGTACGGGCCGTCCTACCTGCTGGACTGGCCCGACTGCACCCCCTCGGCGGCGGTACGCGAGCGGGCGGCGGCCGACCCGCTCAAGGCGACACTGCTGCGCGAGCCCTACTACCACTGATCAGTCCCCGCAGCCGATGCGTCTGGGCCTGTTCCTGATCATGCCGGCGCCGGCCGGGTCGGCGCCCGGCAGCGTGGTCGAGCGGGCGCTGGCCGACGGAGCGCGCGCGGAGGAGCTGGGGTTCGACGCGGTCTGGGTCACCGAGCATCACGGCTCCGACTACGGCTGGTGCTCCGCCCCGTCGGTGATGGCCGGCGCGCTGGCCGTCCGCACCCGTCGCGTCGACATCGGCTACGCCGTGAACGTCACCCCCCTGCACCACCCGGTGCGGCTGGCCGAGGAGATCGCCACCGTCGATCAGCTCTCGCGCGGGCGGGTGATCGCCGGCTTCGGCCCCGGCTACTCTCCGGTCGAGTACGCGCCGTTCGACGCCGACTTCGACGACCGGCACCGGCTGCACGACGAGGGGATCCGCCGCGTCGTCGAGCACTGGCGCACCACCGACGGGATCAGGCCGGTGCAGGCTCATCCCCGCGTCGCCGTCACCGCGGGATCCCCGGAGGCGGCGGCCCGGGCCGGACGGCGGGGATACGACCTGCTGGCATTGAGCGGCGGGGAGCAGCTTCGGGAGCTGATCCGCGCCTATCGCGACCAGTCAGCCGGTACGGGTCGGATCGGCGTGCTGCGTCTGGTGGCGATCACCCGCGACGGAGCCCCCGACCGGGAAGTGCTCGACGCCGCGCGCTGGACCCTCAGCCGCCGCAACCGCCTGGTGGGCCTGCCCGAGCCGGATGACGACCAGGTCGCCGCGTACCTCGCGGAGCGCGCGATTGTCGGCACCCCGCGTGCGTTGAGCAGACACATGGCCGAACTCGCTTCGAACGGCGTGGACGAGCTGATCTGCTGGTGCCGCTGGGGAACGATCGACGATACGCGGACCGCGCAGACGATGGAGTACTTGACGAAGAATGTTCGTTCCGCTAAGTAAGGCTCAGCGGGTCCGGATCATCTGGACTCCGGGGTAGATGCCATGACAGGCTTCCCCGGCGCTCAGGATCTGAGCGTACATCACACCCAAAGGAACTTACCCATGATTCGCAAGCTCCTCTTCGCCACGGTGGCGTTCTTCGTGCTCGCGCACGTTGCGCTCGCCGCCGAGTTCAAGGTCGACAAGGCCCACACCAACGTCGGCTTTCGGGTCGCCCACCTCGTAGTCGCCAAGACCACCGGCTCGTTCAACGACTTCGACGCCTCCTTCACCTACGACGCCGAAAACATGGGCGATTTCTCGCTGATGGCCACGATCCAGGTAGCCAGCATCGACACCAACAACGACCGGCGCGACAACCACCTGCGCAGCGCCGACTTCTTCGACGTCGAGAACCATCCGACGATCACCTTCGCCAGCACCAGCCTCATGATGGGTGAGGATGGCGTCGTCGTGGTCGGCGATCTCACGATCCGCGGCGTGACCCAGCAGATCGAGCTGCCGATCACGATCGTCGGCCCGGTCCAGGGTCCGGGCGGAGCCACCGTGGTCGGCATCGAAGGCCGCACCACCATCGACCGACACGACTTCGGTGTTGCGTGGGACAACCGCCTGGACAACGGCGGCGTGATCGTCGGCGCGGAAGTCCGCATCGAGATCGACGCCGAGTTCGTCCAGCAATAGGCCGCTCCGGCAGACTTCTCCGCGGACTCGAGGGCTCCGGGTCCGGCCCCGATCGTCGGGCGCCCACCCGGAGCCCACTGCATTCCGCCCACCTTGCGGAGGACGGAGACGTGAGCTTCGCCCCGCGCTTCTCCCATCACCAACTCGACCATGGTCGGATCACGATCGGCGAGCTGGAAGAGCTATGCCCGGATACGCCTCGCCGGACGCTGCAGCGCGACCTCAAGGCCCTGGTCGACAAGGGGCTGTTGATGCGGTCCGGGAGCACGAACCGCCAGGAGTACCGTCCGCGCGATGGACGTGCGTGATCTTGCGCCACTCTTGCGCCACAGCTTACGCCACTCTTGCGCCATCCCCTGATGAGGCCTGACAAGTCAGAGGTCACGGCCCGGGCCATACTCGACCGCTACATCGAAGGAGTGCGCGCAGACTTCGCGAGCTCGGTCGAGGCCGTCGTGCTGATCGGCAGCCTGGCTACCGGCGGCTACGTCCCCGGCCCCGGCGACATCGACCAGATCACGATACTCCAGCAGGACGCCGCCGGCAGTGCTGCCAATCGCCTGCAGGCGTGCATCGACGCGGCAACCGCAGCGTACGGCGGCGCGGTGCACATGGCGCCGATCGTGCATAGACGATCCGGCCTCGAGCGGCCGTGGGCGCTAACGTGGGATCTGCGAGCGGAGACTCGGCACCTGGTGACGGTTCCCGAGGAGTTGCTGCGCATCCACGATCATGGACAGATCCTCTACGGCGATCCCTCCTGCGTGGCCGCACTGCCGGCGCCGACGCGGGAGGAGATCCTTGCCTGTCATCGACGGCTCCGCCGTTGGAGTCGTGAGATCAATCGGCTGCATCCACGGCAGGATTTGGCGAATCGAGGGGAGATTCCCCCTCGGCTGGCCGTCCAGGTGATCCTGTCGAGGGCCATCTGGCACCACTTCTATGCCACCGGCTCGGCATGCTTCGTCAAGAACGCGATCGCCGGACGCCTCGCCGCCGAGGTACCGGGTTACCTGTTCCAGGAGGGCGTGGATCTGGCGTCCCGTGTCCGCGTCTCTGGGTCGTTCGAGGTGTCACCCGAGGTGGCAAGAACACTCACCACGTGGGGCAAGCGGTACCTGCAGTGGGGCGCCGACCACGAACCCGATGATGTTCCCGGAGCTTCGGTCGCCGCTTCGAAGCCCGAAGACGAGGCGCCCGGCTGAGTTAGGCGCGGCCCTCGGCGACCCACTTCTTGATCAGCTCGTCCACATACGCCTCGGACTGCTCGGTGACGCGGGCGCGGCCCGCGTAATAGACCAGTCCCAGGGCGCGGCGCGACCGATCGCTCGGGTTGGGGTCGGCGCGGTGGACGATCATGCAGTGGTGGATGATCAGGTCTCCGGGCGAGGCGATGATGGCGTGCTCGGCGGCCAGATCGGCGTCGCCGTAGTCGGTGACGCCGCGCGAGAAGCCCATCACGTTGGACATGGCATGCGGGCGGTAGCCGCGGAGGTGGGAGCCCGGCAGGTAGCGGATGCAGCCGTTCTCCTCGTCCACCTCGTCCAGCGCGATCCAGAAGGTCAGAGCCTCGCTCGGCTCCAGCTTGAAGTAGAAGCCGTCCTGATGGGGCGGCGTCACCTTGCCCACGCGCGGCGGCTTGGCGAACCACTGCAACTCCTTCGGGACCGCGGCGTCGTCGAGGAGGTCGGCGGCCAGCCCGACCATCCGCTCGCTCTGGTAGAGGTCCTGCAGGTCCTGGTCGTACCGGCCGAAGTACTGCAGGCGCATGATGCTCTCCCGGTCGCCGGGAACCTCGTAGAACGCCGTCTGCTCGTCCAGCTCGGGCAGCCGGTCGATGAGCGCGTCGATGTGGGCGTTGATGTCCGCCACCTCCGCCCGGCTCATGAAGCCGCGCGCCACCGCGTAGCCGTCGCGGCGATAGTCGGCCTTGAGCGCGGCCTGCTCCGCCGCGGTCATGCGGCTACCCAGTGCTGGAACAGCGGCTGCACTCTGGGGGGCAGCCCCTCGAAGACGTCACGCGGCACCGGCGGCACTTCGTTCTCGGTCAGGTCGGGATTGGCGTCCAGAATCCGCTGGCGGTCGGGAGATCCGGGCCGCAGCACCTCCAGGTTCAGCCACCACGGGGCGTAGCGCACCGCGAGCCCGACGCGTGGCGCGGTGGATCGATTGGCGCCCGCGGCGTGCCACAGCCTGCTGTCGCACACCACGACGGAGCCGGGCCGGCCGGTCACGCACACTTCAGTCGGGTACGGCTCGAAGGGCGGCACCTCGACGCCGCCGCTCGGGTTGTCGCTGGAGCGATGGCTGCCTGAGACGATGAGCGTGCCGCCGTTCTCCTCCGTGAAGTCGGTGAGCATCCACAAGGTGGTCAAGTGGCACACCGCGTCCGGATAGGGCGCGGGGATGTGGCCGGCATTCTTCTGATTGAACGGCCAGTCCGCGTGCCACTGGGAGCGCTCGTTCCCGGGGTAGTTGACGATGCTGGAGTTGAACGAGATACGCAGGTCGGTTCCGAGCAGCGACTCGGCCAGCCCGAGCAGGCGCGGCTCGGCCAGGTAGGGCGCGAAGGACTGGTCGTAGACGATCATCCCGGACACCGCGCCGATGTTCGCCGGAGCGTTCTTGCGCGTGTGCTTGTAGGTGTCGACCGTGCGCAGCACGCTGTCGTGGACGTCGTCGATGTCCGAGGGCGGGATCACGTCCTCGATCACGCACCAGCCGTCCACGTACATGCGCTGCCGCATCTGTTCGAGTGTCATGGGAAGCGAACGGTAGCAACGATCGGCGATCCTACCAACCCACCGGCGCCCGGATAGCGGACCGATTGTTGTGCAAACTGTTCCACCGGCGTAACATGTAGCCCGCCATGCATGGCGATCCGAAGACTGACATGCGCGCATTCGTCGAACGGTGGCGAGTCGCCGGCGCACGGCTTGCGGAACTGCGGCGGGAGGAGTTGCGCAACGTCGAGATCGCCAGTGTCATCGAGTCTCTGAACGGTGCGTTCCAGGCTACGCTCGCCGGCCCGGTCCGAACCACGTCAGGTCTGATCGAACAACAGGCGATCTTCTCCAGGATACGGCATGCGCGATCTGTTTCTCCTGGCGGGTGAGGTACAGGCGTTCTGCCGCGAACGCGGCTGGAAGTTCTGCTTCATCGGCGGCTTGGCGCTGCAGCGCTGGGGTCTCCCTCGGGGGCCTGCCATTCGAGGAACGGGTCGTCGAACGCGCTTCCTCGCACCGCTTCCTGGCTGACGTCCGTCTGCATACCTGCTCGGCGGAGGATCTCGTCGTTCTCAAGGCGTTTGCGGATCGCTCGCGCGACTGGGCAGACATCGAGGGCATCCTGATCCGCACGGGTTCGCGGCTCGATTGGCGCACGGTCGACGCCGAGCTTCAGCCGCTCTGTGAGGCGAAGGATGCGCCGCACATCCTCCCTCGGCTCGCCGCTCTGCGCACCGGTCCCTGAGGCGCCATTGGCACGTCCGCGTCAGCCGCTGACGGTCACGTGCACGCCGGTCTCGTCCGCGATGACCGGGTAGGGATCCGAAATGCGGGCGCCGCCCTCGGAGTGCTCGGTTCCCAGCAGAAACCACTCACCCCGGAAGTCCACGAGCTGGCTTGCGTACACCGTGACCGGCGACCGAGCGAAGATCTCTCCGGTGCCGTGGATCCGGAACGGACCGAGGGGTGAAGGGCCGACCATGCTGTAGTCGCCGCGCCGGAAGCGGTGGCCGGGGAACCGGCGCGTGAACGACGGCGACAGCATGTCGGGCACGCGCGAGTCGCCGGCGATCGTGCAGAAGACGAGGTAGCAGCGGCCGCCGATGCGGTAGACCTGCGGCACCTCCATCTCTTCCGTCATGCGGTCGTGCACGAGCGGAGGCAGGAGCGTCCAGCGGCGCATGTCCCTGCTCTCGGCCACGCCGACGGTGCCGCGCGACGTCGGGTCGCCGTGGGTGCGCCGCGCGCACACGAGCTGCAGCACGCGCTCGCCGTCGGCCAGGAGAAACGGATCCCGCCAGTGCACCATGACCCGCTTGCCTGTCGACATGAGTTCGTAATGCGGCGGCGCAGCGCCCGTTACCGGATTCTCCTCGATTTTCTCCCAGTGGTGAAGATCCCGTGAGAACGCCATGCCCACGCGCTGCACCATGTGCTCGTCTCCCGAGTGATGCCCGGTGTAGGCCATCCAGTAGATGCCGTCGCGCTCGATCACGCTCCCCGTCGCCAGGCCCTTGTCGTCCCACGCACCCGGCGCTCCCCGCCGCAACGCAGTTCCGGCGTCGTCCCAAGTGCGCAGATCGCGGCTGACCAGGTGGCCGATGTCCCACCCGTGCTTGCTGCCCTCGGGCTTCGTCAGGCAGAACAGATGCGCCTCCTCCCCGCGGACGAAGTACCAAGTGTCTCCGAAGGTGTGGCCCTCGCGCGCGTACATGGGTGCTTCCCTATTGCCCGGCGGCCTGGCGCTCGCGGTCGCGGGCGGCCTGCAGGAACTCCTGGACCTTGATCGGCTGCCCGGTGCGGCTGCTCTCGATGGCGGCGAAGATCAGCGCCACCGACTGCAGGTTGGCCTCCACGTTGGTCGCCATCGGCGGACCGCCGTCCAGCCAGTCCAGGAACTGCTCCAGCAGCCAGGCGTCCTTCCAGTAGCGCTGCTCCAGCAGCGGCACCGCCTGCCCCTGCCCCTCGCGGCTCTGGTGCTTCGGCGAATAGGGGAACCGCTCGATGCGGCGGTGATCCATGATCAGCGTCTCGTGCTCGCACTCGGCGCGGACGTACTCCCGCGTCCAGCCGTTGAAGCCGCAGGCGTTGGTCTTGGCGCCCTCGTAGATGGCGCGCGTGCCGTTCTCGAAGGTCATCATCACGTGGCCCTGCGAACCGCTGCCGTACTCGCCCCACGGCGGATTCCAGGTCTGCGCGTAGAGCGTCTCGCACTTCGAGCCGGCCAGGTCGGAGAGGATGTCCAAATGATGCACCGACCCTTCGATCATCAGCGTCTCCTGCATGGTGTGGCGGAAACGGGCGCCCCAGTCACCGAAGTTGCGCAGGCCGCAGGTGAAGCGGCACACCAGGTAGTCGATCGCGCCGGGCCGGCCGGAGCGCAGCTCGTGGCGCAGCGTGGTCTTGTCCTGGTCGAAGCGGTGGCTCATGGTCACGCCCATCTTCCTGCCGGCACGCCGCACCTTGTCGGCGATGCGTACCGACGCTTCCAGGGTGTCGGCGATCGGCTTCTCGGAGATGACGTGCATGTCATGCGCCAGCGCGGCGTCCACCACCGACTCGTGGAACGCCGGCGGCACCACCACCGTGCAGATGTCGGCGGGGTTCTCCGCGCAGGCACGCTCCAGGTCGGTGTAGCACCGCTCGGGCGGCAGGCCGAGATGGTTCTGCGCGTTCTCGTGCACATCGGGATTGACGTCCACCGCCGCCACCACCTCCAGGCGGCCGGCGGCCACGTGCGCAGGCAGGAACTGAGAGCACCAGGGGACACCGCGCCCGCCGGTGCCCACCTGAATCAGACGATAAGTATCAGGCATGTCGGGTCACGACGCTAGGGGCCACCGATACCCCTGTCAATTCGGCGGGCATGCCGGGGTGAGCGGCTCAGACGGAGTGCGCTCGCATCACCCCTGATGTACAGTCGGATCAGGGCAGAGATGGGAAGGAAGACGAAGAGCCAACCGGCTAGCCCGTCGGAGCGAAACTGAACTTCCCGGAACTCTCACCTGAAGGCCGATCGGAAGTCGGTCTCGTTGCCTTCTCCCTCGGGGTGGTGGCGGTCGTCCTGGGCGCCGTGGGTCTCTCCATCTCATGGGTGCCGTTCCTGGGGCTGGTCGCGATCCCCACGGCGGTCATCGGTCTCCTGCTGTCGGGGGTTGGTTTGCTGCTCGCCCTGACGCGCAAGGTCAACGGGTACGGGCTGTCGATCCTGGGCGGGGCGCTCTGCGTGGTGGCGGGGATCGTGGCGATCGGCTCGACTTCGATGGCGGAGGCCGCGGTGAACTCGGTGCTGGAGACCGCGATCTCGTCGGTTGTCGAGACGGCCACGGAGTCGGCGCTCCAGGCTGTTGTTGACGGGGCGTCGGATGTGGCAGTTGACGCGGCGGTCGATCAGATCGTGGATCGTCTGGACGCAGCGCTGGCGACGATCGTGGAGGCGGCGATGACGGCGATCGACACGGCCGCGGCGGTGTGCGAGGCGGCCGACGCTCCTTGATCAGCGCCTGGTTGCGGCCGGCGTCCGATTCCCGCCAGGCGCAGACCCCGGTTCAACTCGACGCGCTCGCGTAGCGACGGAGCCCCGCTCGGAACAGCAGGTTCGTCGCGATCAGGCCACCCACCGCAAGGACGCCGGCGGCCGACAACATCGGCCCGGACCCCGGCGTCCCGAAGCGAGCTCCGCCGGCGGTCGGTCGCCGAGTAGACCGTCTCGTCGCCGCGCGGCATCGATCACGATCGCTGGGACGTCGTGTGCCGGCGCTCGGAACGGATGGCCGGCGGCACTGCCCTCCCCGGTGCTACGGGCGCAGGACTATCCGGCCTTCGATCTTGCCTTCGGTGAGCTCGGTGAGGACGTCGTTGACCTCGCTGAGCGGGCGTTCGGCGATCGGCGGCGGCTCGATCCGGCCGGCGCGGCGCAGCTCGAGCAACTCGGCGAGGTCCTGCGGGGTCCCGACGTGCGAGCCGCGCAGGTTCAGCAGCTTGTAGATCAGGTTGGGCATCGGCATGTCCAGCGCGCCGCCGTACAGGCCGACGACCACGTGCGTGCAGCCGCGGCGCAGCGTGTCGATCGCGAACAGGGTGGTGGCGGGCATGCCGACGTAGTCCACCGACGCGGCCACGCCGCCGGTCTGCTCCTTCAGCCGTGCGGCGGCGTCGGGGTCGCCGTTGTCGATGGTCTGTGCCGCGCCGAGCCGCTCGGCCAGCTCGCGCTTGGCCGGATCGGTGTCGGCCACGACGACCCTCGCCTCGGTCATGGCCGGCACCACGCGCAGCCCGCTGGTGCCCAGGCCGCCGGCCCCGACCAGCAGCAGCGTGTCGTCACGGGTCAGGCCGCCGACGGCCCGTTTCAGCGCCGCGTAGGCGGTGATGCCCGCGCAGGCGTAGGTGGCGGCCACCGCCTCCTCGACCCCGTCGTAGGGCAGCAGATAGCGCGGATGCGGGACCAGCATGTAGTCGCTGTAGCCGCCGTCCACGCGCGCGCCCAGGTAGCGGCCGGCCTCGCAGAAGATGTCCTCCTCGCGCCCGCAGGCGGCGCAGCTCCGGCAGCCCACCCAGGGCCAGCACACGCGCTTGTCGCCGACCGACACGCCGGTGGCGTCGGGGCCCAGGGCCGCGACCTCGCCGACCGGCTCGTGCCCGAGCGTCAGCGGCAGCTTCACGCCGACGTTCTCCAGCCGGCGCTGGTTGCCATGGCCCATGTCGAAGTAGCCGGCGCGGATGTGCAGGTCACTGTGGCAGACGCCGCAGGAGGTCACGCGGAGGAGCACCTCGGTCCCCCGGGGCTCCGGCGTGTCGTAGTGGTTCTCGGCGAGCGGCGCGCCCCACTCGACGATCTGGTAGCTGGTCATGACGTTCCTCCTGCGCCCGTGGCGCTCCGATCGTCGCCCGAACCGGCGCTGCCCGTCACCCTCACCCCAGCGGCCGTCCGTCCGCGACGCCGCGGAACCACTCGGGGGCGACCCGCGGAGCGCGGCCGTCGACGTTGGGCGCGCCGCGTCCGACGCAGACGTCGCCGCGGTCGACGATGCGGCTGTCGATGCTCAACCGCGTGCGGCCCGTCCGGTTGGGACGGCTGGCGTGCAGGTGCGCCCCGGAGAAGCACAGCAGGTCGCCGGGCTCGATCAGCACCGGGACCGCCGCAGCGTCGTCGAGCGGCGCCCGGCACTCGGGCAGCAACGGATAGCGCCCGGGCGACTCGCGCAGTTGCTCCAGGTCCCACTCGGCGCTGGTGTTGGGCACCTGCTGATCGAACAGCGTTGGCCAGATCACCATGGTGGCGCCCGCCTCGACCGGGAACACCGGCCCCCACAGGTTGATCTGCGCCATGACGTTGGACCCCCACGTGTCCCGGTGCGCGGGCAGATCCCGCACGCGCCGGCCGCGGTGCGTGTCGCCGCTTGGCTGCAGGCGCAGGATGAGGCGGTCGGAGCAGGTGGAGCCAGGGTCGAGGCCCAGCGCCTCGATCATCGCCTGGAACGCCGCGCGCACCTCTTCGTCGCGCATGAAGGTGCGCCGGACCTGCCCCGCCCGAGCCAGGAACTCCGTGCGGTCGAGCGACGCTTGTGCAACCGGCGGCGCATGCGGCGCGAACGCCGCGCAGGCCATCTCCCGCGCCCGCTCCACCAAAGCGGCCATCGCCGGCATCCGCCGGAACGCCAGGATCTCGCCGCGGAACAGCCGCTCCCGGTCGAGGGGCGGCTCGCCGTCGGCGATTCCGGCAGTCACGCTGGCCAGCCGCTCAGATCGTGGCGTCCTCGCCGCGGGCGTGCGCGATCTCGCGTGCGGAGGGATTGACCGACGGTCGGAACGGCACCTCGCACACCTGCGCGCGGTCGGGCTTGCCCGGCTCGCTGGCGTACTCGTCCGGCAGCCACACGGTGAGCTCGGTGCCGATGGCCGACCGTCCGACCGGCACCCACCCCATCCCGATGTTGCAGCCCAGCTCCGGCGCGTGCCACGGCGACGTCAGGAAGCCGATCGGATCGCCCGCGTCGGCATCGGACAGCAGCCAGAAGTCGGGCGCGTAGTCGTCGATGGGCTTGCCGCCCATGGTCATGCCGGCCATCGTCATCTTGAACGGCGGCTTGCCGGCGTCGATCTGCTCGCGGACGCGCTCCAGCGCCGCCTTGCCGATGTAGTCGGCCTTCTTCTTGCGGGGCACCTGGTAGGCCAGGTCGCACTGGAACGGCAGCGTCTCGTGGTCGATGTCCTGGCCCCAGGACATGATGCCGGCCTGGATGCGGCGCTGGTGGCCGGGGGCTATGACCATGAGCTGGTGCGCCTTGCCCGCTTCCAGCACCGCGTTCCAGAGCTTCTCGGCGTGCAGCGTGGCGTCGCGCAGGTAGATCTCGTAGCCCTTCTCGCCCGAGAAGCCGGACTGGGAGATGACGACATCACAGCCGGCGATTTCCGCCTCCATGACCCCGTAATAGGGAATGTCGCGGATCCCCTCGCCCACAAGGTCGGCCATCAGCGCCTCCGACTTCGGCCCCTGGATCTGCACCGGGCAGGCGTCGATCTCGTCGATCTCGACATCCATGCGCATGCCGACGTTGACGCCCTGCAGCCAGTACAGCAGGTCGGAGTCGGCGAGCGAGAACCAGAACTCGTCCTCCGACAGGCGCAGCAGCACCGGGTCGTTGAGGATGCCGCCGCGTTCGTTGCAGAGGATGACGTACTTGGCGTGCAGGGGCTTGATGCGCTTCGCGTTGCGGGTGATGACGTAGTCCGTGAACCGCTCCGCGTCCGGTCCCTTGACGCGGATCTGGCGCTCGACCGCGACGTTCCAGAGGGTGACGTGGTGGGTCAGCGCCTCGTGCTCGGCCGCCGCGCCGCCGTCCTCCGGCCGCACGTAGCCGCGCGGGTGGTAGATGCGGTTGTAGACCGTCGCGCGCCAGCAGCCCGCCGCGTGCGACAGGTGCCAGTAGGGGGACTTGCGCACGCGGGTGGAGATGAGCAGCTCGGTCGGCGTGCGGCCGCTCTGGCGCAGGTTGATCGGGACGATGCGGTCGGACTGGTCGACGCTCTGTGGCTGCGTGGTCATGAGTGCTCCCTGGGGGCAAGGCTGAACGGCTCGCGCGCGAACACGCGGCGCACCATCGGTTCGAAGAATTCCAGCGGCAGCGATTCGTAGTCGGGGTCGAACGCGCACTGGTCCCAGCGGTGACAGAAGTCCACCGCGTCCTGGTACCACGGGTGGTCGCGGTACTTGTCGCGCGCGTTCGGGTCCCAGCCGCGGAAGTGGCCGTAGTAGACGAGCTGGAACAGCCCGTGGTGGCGGACGATCCAGTACGTCCGCTCGGTCACGTAGGGGCGCAGGATGAGGGCGGAAAGCTCCCCGTGGCTGTGCGGGGCCAGCAGGTCGTCGATGTCGTGCAGCAAGGCCGCCACCACCATCTCCTCTTCCGCGCCGTCGCGGTAGGCGCGCGTCGCGGTCTGCAGCGAGTGCTCCAGCCGGTCGACCTGGTAGCCGGCCAGCGATCCGGACAGCTCGCGGAGCTGCGCCAGGACCCGGTCGGCGGTGCCGGCGGCGAACTCGTCCTCGAACCGCGCGAGCAGCTCGTAGTCCTCGCGGGTGCCGTCCGCCATGTGGGCGAAGCTCACCGTGGGCGCGTCCGGCGGCGTCGTCGTATGCATGCTTATAACTCTCCCGTTGTGCATGGTGTATGCGGGACCGATACGCGGGTCAACAGCCCTGGCGCGGCGAGTTAATTTTTTCCAAAAAACTCTTGACACAGGCCGAAACGGCACTCCTTGATACGCGGTAGCGTTCGCGTGCCCGGGTTCCGGGCCGGTCATCACCGATTGAGGGTCCGCCATGTATCACTCGATCAGCAGCGTCGCCGAGAACGGCGAAGCCTTGGCCGCGGTCTGGCAGGATGGCGCGCAGACCGATCTTCCCTACCTGTGGCTGCGCGACAACTGCGGCTGCAGCGAGTGCCGGGTCGAGCAGACCACGGAGAAGCGGTTCCACCTGTTCCGGGTCGCTGTGGACCTGCGGCCCAGCCAGGTCGGCATCGAGCGTCCCGGCCGCGAGGACGAGGCGATCGCCATCGCGTGGCCGGACGGGCACCGGACGCGCTACCGGTCAAGCGAGATCCACGACCTCATCGAGTTGCCTCGCACCGAGCCGCGCTACTGGGACGGCAGCTTCCGGCCGCGGCAGTTCGACTACCGGCGATTCCTGGACCACGACCGCACCGCCGCGGAGCTGATCGAGGACTTCCTGGAGACCGGCGCGTGCGTGCTGGTCGACGCCCCCACCGAGCCGGACTCCTCGGAGCAGCTCGCCGCCCGGCTGGGGCCGATCCGCGAGGTGGTGTTCGACCGGATCCACGACGTCGTGGTCGATCCGGCGGGCTACAGCATCGCGCACACGAAGCTGGCGCTCGCCCCGCACAACGACTTCACCAGCTACAACTGGCCGCCGAGCGTGCAGCTCCTGCACATGCTGGTGAACGAGTGCGAGGGCGGCGACTCCGCGATCGTGGACGCGTTCGGCGTGGTGGACGGGTTGCGCCGCGACCACCCGGAGAAGTTCGACGCGCTCTGTGCGGTTCCGGTGCCGTTCCGCCTGTTCAGCGACGATGAGGAGAGCTACGCGGTCAATCCCGTGATCGACCTGGACGCCGGCGGCAACGTCCGGCTGGTGCGCTTCAACACGCAGCAGATGCAGCCCATTCCACTGTCAGAGCCGCGACTGAACGACTTCTACGCCGCCTACCACGAGCTGTCGACGCGCATGAACGACCCCGGCGTCCGGGCTTCCTGCCGTCTGGAGGCCGGCCACATCATGCTGATGGCCAGCCACCGCGTCCTGCACGGCCGCTCGGCGCTTCGCTCCACGGGCATGCGCCACCTACAGGACGCCTACTTCGAGCACGACAACGTGCGCAATCACCTGAAGCTGCTGCGCCGCACCGGCCGCATCCTGAGAACGCCGCGCGGGTCCGTGCCGGCGCACCTCAGGGGTGGGCGGGAGCCAGTTCCCAGACGTCCAGCCGGCGCACCGTGGCCGCGCCGCACCGGGCCAGCAGCCGGACCTCGACGGCGTCGTCGCGGGTCGGATAGATGCGCTGGGTCACGCACTGGCGGCCGTTGGCGTACACCTCCAGCAGCGACCGGTCTAGCCCGCTTCGCTCACCAAGTCGATCGGCTGGCGTGATCGTGGGCCTAAGTCG
>JAPPKD010000012.1 GCA_028820215.1 Spirochaetaceae bacterium
GTACGTACGGTGGTGTGGGGGGACGGCGGGGGTGACCCCGCCTCCTACCCGGTGTGCGCCCGGCATGGGCTTTCGCCAGGAGGTGCGGCGTGCGCCGAGCAAGCCAAGTCCTCTACCGACCCGGCAGGGGGGAACGGTGAGTCAAAGGCAGTGCAGCGAGGATAGCTGCTGAACTTGCGGGTGAAAGTCCCGCCGGCGCAAATCCCAGTGTGGCGCCGTAGTTATATCCGGCAGCCGACAGGGGCGCCCCTGTCGGTTGAAAGCCCGGAAGTAAACGTACTCAGGGGAGGGCGCGAGCCCGACCGACCAATCAAGGAGGCTAACAACCAGAAGGGCCGCAGCGAGAGCGAACGGATGAATCGTCGAAATCTCACCCCAGCGCGAAGTTGGTTGCTGGAACTTGGAGTGCCAAGGGTTTCTTGCCTTTACCCGATGGCCAGTGCTGGTGCGGAAGGGACTGGGACGTGCACGCAACAGGCTCCCGGCGGAAGTTGAAGGCGGCAATTCTGGATAGTTCAGCAGTGAAAGCCCGGAAGGCGTGCCGCTCAGGCAGGATGATCCTGGAATGCCGAGGACCGAACCTATAACCGTCGGGTGGCGGGAAGTGGAACGGAGAGCGGCACACCGGCGGATGAGGCCGCCAAGCGAGGAAGGTCGCGACAACAGAACGCGGCCGGAGCGAGGGCGTCAGGGCTCAGGAGGAGTGAACGGCGGTGCATCGCCCGGACCGGAGCCGGGGAAACGGTGTCGGTGGATGGAGCGGCGCACGGTGGTCTCGGAGCAACGAGTGCGCTGACAACCGCTCTCGGAGCTGACGCTCGCCGGGCAGGTCGGCGGCATGCGGCCAGCGTTCCTGCTCGGCCAGCTCGCGCACCCTGCGGTGCTTGCCGGTCTCGTGCCCAATCGCCTTGATCGACGGCAAGCGCCACGGACATGCCGCGCGCTGTCAGGGGTGAACCCTGCTGCGGGTCGGCCATCTCGCGTGCCGGCCTCGACAGCTCGATGACGAGGAGACTGCGCCATGACCACGACGCGTCCACACATGCCTCCGTCCGCGGGCGCCGCGGCGGCGGCACGCTTTGTGCTTCGCCCATGAGAACGCCCGGCGCCTCATGGAGCAAGCGATGAGTCGGAGGACTGCGGCGCGCGGGGTTGCGGGAGCCGGTGGAATGCCCTACGTTGCCGGCATGGCTACCGGTCGCACCGTCCAGGCGCCCGTGGCGATGCCGGCGCCGCGGACACGGACCGAGCAGCCGCCGCCGACGGCGGCGGACTTCCCCGGCTGCAAACCGGTTCGCCTGCCGCGGGAGGAACTCGACGACTGCGAGATGCGCCTCGAATACTGGGACACCGCCACCGAGACGGCCTGGATCTGCGATCCGGTCAGCTCCTACCACGAAGGCCCCGCACATGGGCTGGCCGCGTTGGTCAGGCTCATCGCCGCGGTGCGCGGGGCGCCGGTGAAGTGCCTCGGCAGCACCGACCTGACCGAACGCGACGCGGCCGGCGAGCCGCGTCTCATCATGCAGGCGGACCAGTCGGTGTACCTGCACCCGGCGCGCGCCCGGCTGCCGGTGCCGGTGCTGACGATCGGCGAGCACGACTTCCCGGACGTGGTGCTGGAGGTGGACCACACCACCGACGCGCGCCGGCGCAAGCTGCCGCAGTACGAGGCGTGGGGGTTCCCGGAGGTGTGGATCGAGGTGTCCGATGCTGATGCGCCGAGCCGGCCGCGGAGGCGGCGGTCGGGGCTGACCATCCACCTGCTGGAGGATGGGGCGTATCGGCAGGCGGCGGCGAGCCGGGCGTTTCCCGGCTGGACGGCGGCGGAGATCCACGCGGCGCTGAACGAACAGACGTTCTCGGCGCAGACCAGCGCGGCGCTGGAACGGGTGGGCGCGGTGCTCGGGGAGCGCGAAGGCACCGGCCCGGACGACGACCCGCTGCTGGGCGCGCAGCGCCGCCGGAGCCGGGCGGAGGGTCATGCGGAAGGCCGCACGGCAGGTAGGGCGGAAGGTCGTGCGGAAGGGCTCGCCGCCTTGGCGCGTGCGCTGTTGGCGGCGCGCGGCATTGAGGTGTCGCCCGGGTTCCCCGGCGTGCCGGGCTTCGCCGAGCTGCCCGACCACGTCATCGCGGAAGCCGCCACCGCGTGCGTCAGCGAGGCCGACTTCCGGGAGCGTCTGCGCAGCCGGTAGCCGGCCGGGCGCCGGCACGCTTGACGGCCGCTCGCGGCCGAACGCAGGTTGGGAGTTGCAGGCAGCATGGCAGACGCCGGGATGCGCGAGCCGGCCACCTTTCAGGAAATCAGGGACATCCTGCGGCAGGTCTCCGAGAGTCAGAAGGAGACCGACCGCCGCATGCAGGAAGCTGATGCCGGAATACGGGGACAAGGTGTCCTACGGCGCGGCCGCCTACCTGAAAGCCGACGAGGGCTCGGCCGTCTACGCCGAAAGGCAGGGGATGTTCGTGATCCGCGCGACGGGTGCGAATCGGCAGGGAAAGTGACCCCAGGTCGGCATTCAAAACGACCCCCCTGCT
>JAPPKD010000216.1 GCA_028820215.1 Spirochaetaceae bacterium
AGCGGCAACCGTCCCCGTATCGGTCTCAGTAATCAGATTATGGTATCTGTATCAATCCGATGGGGTACTTCAGATCAAGATCAATAGATTTGTGTATTGTACCACTGATGCAGATTTATGCGTAGCGGCTGCCGAGGGCGTCGCTGGCGGCGGGCGGGTTCTGTCGGATCAGGCGGCCACGCGCATCGGCGAGAGTCCAGCCACCGGCGGACCGGTGCGTTGCGGCGGCGCAATGGCAAGCAGCCGCTCGCCGCGCATGCGCGGCGCTGCACCGGCGCCGGATCGGGGCCGGGCGCGGGCACGCTCCCGGTGAGGAGACCGACATGCCGGCCGCGGGCCGGGCAGCCGGGCCGCCCGTGCCGCGCCGATGGCCGGCGTCAGCGCCGGTCAGTGACGCGTGGCACCACGTCGCAGGTCTCCTGGTACCAGCGCAGCATGCGCAGCCGCAGCGCCGTCAGCACGGCGCCGTAGTCCGGGTCGTCGATCACGTTGCGCTGTTCCCCGGGGTCGAGCACCAGGTCGTACAGCTCGTCGCTCTCGTACAGGCGCTGTACGTACTTGTGGGTCGCCGTACGGCACATGGCCGCCTTGCCGTGGTACGGCTCGTCGAGCTGGACCTGGAGCCCGATGCGCGGCGCGTACAGGCCGAGCGGGCCGCCGGCGCTGGTGCTTTCCAGCTCGGAGGCCTGCACCTCGCCGAGCCTGCGGCCACCTTCGCAGAACACCGCGTCGCGTCCGGCCGCATCGGCAGCGCCGCTCAGCAAGGGCAACAGGCTGTGGCCGAAGTGGTCGTAGCCGGGTTCGATGCCGGCCAGGTCATACACCGTCGCCGAGAAGTCCACCAGCTCCACCAGGGCATCGCACACCCGCGGCGTCACCGGCGTCCCGGCCGGCGGCTTGACCACCAGCGGCACCCGCGTCAGGCAGTCCTCGAACGTGTTCTGAGTCTTCTCCACCAGCCCGTAGTCGCCGGTAAAGTCGCCGTGGTCCGAGAACAGGAAGATCGCCGCGTCGTCGTAGCGCCCGCGCTCCCGCAGGGCGTCGCACAACAGGCCGAACTGGTGATCGACGCGCGCGCACATGCCGTAGTACGTGGCGCGCAACTCGGTCCAGCGCTCCTCGCTCCAGCCCTGCAGCCGCTGGCCGCGCCGGATGCCGCCCAGCAGCGACGGCTTGCCGGTTTCGTCCGCGGGCGCCGGGATGCGCGGCGGCAGCGCGGCGCGGTCGGTGACGCCGTACCACGGCTCCTCCACGCAGTACGGGGGATGGGGAAAGGAGAGCGGCAGGTAGATGCACAGCGGCTGGTCGCCGCGGTACTCGCGCAGGAGGTCGATGGCGCCGAGCACGTGCGCCCAGTCGCGGTCGCAGTAGAACGGGTCGTCGCCGCGCTCCAGCCGGCCCTTGAAGAAGCTGTAGAAGTTGTCTCCCTCAGGGTCGCCGCGCCAGCCCAGGTCGCCGGCGTGGGTGCCTTCCCGCGGCGTGCATCCCCAGCGCCGGTAGTCGGCCGCGGTCGGCTCGAACTTCACGTCGCAGTAGGGCGACAGGCCGGCCCCGCCGGGCACCAGGTCGTTCTTGCCGCCCCACCAGACGAAGTAGCCGTGCTCCTTGAGGATGCGCAGCAGGTTGGGTTCGTTCCACTCCGGGTGCAGCATGTGGTGCATGGTGCGGTGCCCGCGCACGTGCGGGTACCACCCGGTCATGAAGCTGCAGCGGCTCGGCGTGCACACCGGGTTCTGGCAGAACGCGCGCGAGAACGACACCCCGTCCTGGGCCACCATCCGGTCGATCGCCGGCGTCACCGCCGCATCGTTGCCCACGTGCCCCAGCACGTCCCCCCGCCACTGGTCGGGATTGAAGATGATAATGTCGGGTCGCATCTGGCCCTGAGTCTGCACGGTCACTCCGTGACAGGGAAGACGTGCCGCCGACGGGTCGCATCGGCTATCATGGGATGACGAGAGATGAGCGTGTTCTGGGAGCGGGTAGGAGGTTACCTGGAGCGGGGCGAGCGGGTGTTCGTGGCTTGCGTGGCCGAGAGCACGCGCGGCTCGCCCGGTACGGCAGGGGCGAAGCTGCTCGCGGCCGAGGGCGGAGAGCTGTTCGGGACCGTGGGCGGCGGCATGATGGAGCACCGGTTGGTGGAGCAGGCGCGCGAGTTGCTGCGCAGCAGCGGGGCGCAGCCGGAGAAGCGCACCCTGGTGCACAGCGACACCGCGGAAGGGGAGCAGTCGGGGATGGTGTGCGAAGGCAGCCAGACCAACGTGTTCTGCGTGCTGTCCGGCGACCGCGACCGTGCCACCGCAAGCGCCATCGCCGCGGCCGTGCGCGAGGACCGGCCCGCCTGGATCGCGGTCGACGCGCATGGCCTGCAGCTCGTGGAGCGGGATGCGGACCTCGCCCGCCCGCCGTATGCGCTGACCGGTGAGGGGGAGCGCTGGCGCTACGAGGAGGACCTGTTGAACAGGCGCCGGCTGGCGGTGATCGGCGGCGGCCACTGCGCGGTGGCTCTGGCCGAGGC
>JAPPKD010000047.1 GCA_028820215.1 Spirochaetaceae bacterium
GCGACGCTGCCGCCGGGCGGCGCATTGGCGCCGTGCGGCTGTGCGCCGACCAGCCCGGCGCGCGCGAGCGGCTGCGCGACGGCTCGCTGACGCTGAGCGCCGCCGCGGAGCTGCAGTGGGCGTTCGACCGGCAGCGGCGGCGAGGATCGATCGCCGGCATCGCGTCGACCGTGCCGGCGGGCTCGGCACCGGCGAGCGGTGCGGTGGGCTCAGCGCCGGCCGAGGCTGCGCGGGCCGGCCGCAACGGCGAGCCACTCCGAGCCCGCGCCGCCGCTGGTGCTCGATGCGGCAGGACGACAGAAGCTGGTCGAGGAGGCGGCCGGCAAGAGCGCGCGGCAGGTCCGCCGCATGCTGGCTGATCTCGACCCGGAGCTGGCGCCGCCGGCCGACCGCGTGCGCCCGCTCGGCGACGGGCGCTACGAGCTGAAGGCCGTCATCGACGCCGACTGCCAGCAGGGACTGGAGCACCTGCGGGGGTTGCTCTCGCACGTGGACCCGCGCATGACCATGGGGCAGCTCGTCGGCCGCATCGTGCAGGAGGCGCTCGACCGCCACGACCCGAGCCGGCCGCCGCGCCGGGCGCGCACCGGCAGCGGGGCGTCGCAGGGAGAATCCGAGCCCGCTCCGGCAGCGAAGGAGCAGACCGCCCCGGAACCCGGCCACGCCGTGACGGTGCAGGACGCGGCGATCCCCGCCGGCCCCACTCCAACGGCGGAGCAGGCGCGCCACCCGACGCCGACCTCGGTGCCTTCGCCGACCCGGCGCGAAGCGACGGAGCGCCAGGCCGTTGCGGGCACGAAGCCGGCCGGCGCCGCCACTTCGACGGCGAAGCCGTGCCCTTCGGGCCGCGCGATTCCGGCGGCGGTGCGACGGCAGGTGTGGCAGCGGGACGGGGGGCGCTGCAGCTACATCGACCGGCAGACCGGGCGCCGCTGCAACTCACGACATCGGATCGAGATAGATCACATCCTGCCGTATGCCCTGGGCGGTGGTGCCGATCCCGGGAATCTCAGGCTTTTGTGCGGAGCCCACCACCGCCGTCGGCACGCTCCGCACGGCTGAACGTGCCTTCCGGAAGATCAGACCGGAGGCCGCCGGGTCGCACCTCCCTCGATTTCGCCCACACGAAATCCTGAAGACCCGCATAGTATACGCCGGTTCGGCATCGCCTCAGAGGGGCTGCCACGTCAGGTTGTGCAAGCGCGCACGCCCGTACAGCAAGGTGCGCAGGCGGATCGGGTGGCCTGACAACCGAGCGAGATCGCCTGCCGCCCAGGTGAGGGGATGTCCACGCCGTCAGTTACCAGCCGACCGCCTGCATAGCCGCTGAGACGGCGACCCGTCTCATCCAGAAGTCGATGCTGCACCAGCTACGCGGCGGCTCGGTCGACGATACCCTCGCCACGCAGCCGGCACGGCTGCTCGGGCAGCACAAGCGGCCCCGTGAGCGCGTGGCCCGACGACTCGCCGTCTCGGGTCTCCAGGGCGGTGAACCGGTCGACCGGCAGCGTGGCCAGTCCCGTCTCCGTGCGGCGTGACGCCCACCGGACGCCGTCCCGGGAGTACGCGACGCCCAGGGCGTCCGGGATGCCCTGCGGCTTCTTGAGGAACAGCTTGTAGCGTCGCTTCGGATCGGCCTCCGCGTCGTCCTTGACCACGCGGCCGATGTTCTCGACGCAGATGTTGTTGGCGCCGCCGTCGCCATCGAAGTCGAAGAGCCGGACTGCGGGTTTCTCCCAGACGGCGCCGTCGTGGCTGACCGGGTAGCCCGTGCGCTGGGGCCGGGTCGCGGCGCGGCCTGAAGCGGTCGGGTACCCGCAGTACCACATCTTGAACAGCCGCTCATCCGCGTCGTACATGACGCTGCGCGACGCCCACGGCCCCGCACGTGAGCACAGGATTGGCCCGATGCTTGACCGCCGGCACCACGACGTGGAGGACGCTGTGCATCTCCTCGATCTCGGCCAGCTCGAAGAACAGCAGCGGCGTGCCGGGCCGGATCGCCTGCATCGGCGCGCGGGCCGCGCTACACGTGGTCCAGGTAGCTGCGGTAGTAGGCGAGGCCGGCCAGCACGTTGCCGACCACGTTGAGCACCTCTTCCAGGCCCGGCTCTCCGCCGGCAGCCGATGCCTCCGGGTGCCAGCTTCCATCCGCCTGTTGCGACGCCACGAGGTATCGGGCGCAGTTGCCTGCCGCGTTGCGGTACTCCTCGTCAGGGATGAGCTGCTGCAGCTCGCAGAGCGCCCAGAGATACTTGTGGCACTCCACGCACAGGTAGAGCTCGTCCCGGCGCAGAAAGAGATCGGCGTAGCGTCGGGCGCAGGCGAGGTGGCCGCGGTCGCCCGTGAGCCGGTGCAGACGCACCAGCAACGCGATCGCGGGCCCGAAGCGCGCGGGCCGCTGCGCCGTGCCGTGCAGGTCGACGTAGTGGCGGGAGGTGCGCTCGCGGTAGAACGGCGGCGCACGTCCGTCGCGCCCATCCCAGTCAGCCGGCACCTGCCGGTTGGCATCGAACCCGTCGTCGAGGCTCGCCTGCCCGTCCCAGAGCTCGTCCAGGAACCGCGCCGCCAGGCGCGCAGGCTCGATCCGGCCGGCCGCGAGCAGCGCCAGGCCGGCCATGCCGGCGGTCATCGCGCCCTGCAACCCGGCCTGCGCCGAGCGCGCTTCCGCCGAGTCCCAGAACCCGCCCGTGCGCCGGTCCTGGTAGGCGGCCACGTCGTCCGTCAGCGCCTGCTGCAGGTCGTAGCGCTCGCAAAGCGCCGCCCCCCACGCCAGCCAGCCGCGGTCGTAGGTGTTCACCGGACGCCCCCGTTCGACTTCGGCTGCGAGCTTGAGCGTGCCGTCGGCCGCCAGCAGGTGATCGGCGATCCGGTCGAGCACGCGGGCGGCGACTCCCCGCCTGCCGTTCAGCGCCAGCGCAGCAGGCACCTTGAAGTACAGCCCCGGTGCGTCGCTCCCGCCGATCGCGCCATCGGCATCGATCCGCGCCCTCAGCCACGCGCCGCCCTGTTCGGCGGCCTCGACTACCTCGGGATGCGCATCCATCGCCTCCATCCTATCCTGAACCCGTGAGACCCGCTGTGAACGATCCGCACCTCCATCTGCTCGGTGTGGGCGACCGATGCTGACCACCATCATCGGGCGAGGTCACTCCGGCACGCGAGCCATATCGCACACGCTCTCGGCCAGCGGCGTGTGGATGGGCGAGCCGTTGAACGTCTCGGGTGATCTGCTTCCGCCGCAGGCGATGTACGAGGCGTCCCGTCTCATCGCCAGACACGTTCGCTGGCTGGGAGAGCTGGAGTGGGATTTCAGCGATCTCCACTCGATGCCCATTCCGAGCGAGTTCGAACCGCTGATCCGGTCGTATCTGCACAGCGTGCTGACGAGCCGGGCAGAGCACAAGGGATGGAAGATCCCGGAGACCACGCTGACCTTTCCCTGGATCGTCAGGATGTTCCCGGATGTCCGGTACATCTTCTGGATCCGCAACCCGCGCGACTGCATCATCGGCAAGCACAAGACGGACGACCTCAGCCACTGGGGCGTTGCCTGCCCGACCACCCACGACGCCCGCTTGCGCCGGGCCATGTCGTGGAAGTACCAGTACGATCTGGTCCGCGCCACGCCGCGACCCAGAAACTGGATCGAGGTGCGGTTCGAGGATTTCGTCCAGCGCCAGGATGAGACGCTCGCCCGTCTGGAGTCCTACCTGGGAATCAAGCTTGCCCGGATTCCCGTGAAGCCCGAGGCGGTGGGGCGATGGGAGGCCGACACCGGGCCCAACTACTACGATTTCCTCGCACCGGCGATGGAGAGATACGGGTACGAGACGCCCCGGGAGACCTGCCGTGAGTGATCCGCACCTCCATCTCCTCGTCGACGACGGCGAAGTCGATGCCCGCTGGCACGTGACGCGGGTGATCGCCCGGCCCGATGCTCGCACCGCCGAGCCGGTGCTGAGACCGGATCGGGCCTGGGAAGGACGCGCCGCCGGGCTCTCCGGGACCGTGCTCCGCGACGGCCCGAACGGCACCTGCCGGCTGTGGTACCGGAGCTTCCACGACGGCAGGCCGGAGTCCGACCGGAACTTCCTCAATTACGCGGAGTCGAGCGACGGACTGGCCTGGGAGAAACCCCCGCTGCGGCTGATCGAGTACGAAGGCGACCGCGACACCAATATCGTCTACCGGCCCGGCCACGCCGGCCTGCGGTCGTTCGAGTCGAACGGCGTGATCGTCGACGAAGTCGGCGCCCCCGAGCGGCGCTACAAGCTGGTCGCCCACCACGGCTTCGAGGACAAGGCGCGCAACGGCCTGTTCGGTCTGTTCAGCCCGGACGGGCTGCGCTGGGAAGTGACCGAGCGGCCGCTGCTGCCGGGTGCGGGAGACCGCCACGGTGCGCTCAAGGATCCGGTGACCGGCGAATACGTCGTGTTCACCCGCAGCCCCCGCTTCAAGGCCCGGGCCCGCGGGCGGGACGATCCGGACAGCGCGCCCCTGCCCTACAAGCGCATCGTCGGCCGCACGGCCAGCCGGGACTTCGTCAACTGGTCGCCGTTCCGGACCGTGCTCCGCAACGACGACTTCGACGCCCCCGGCACGCAGTTCTACTCGATCAGCCCGTTCCGCTACGGCAACCGGCTGCTGGCGTTCGTCGACGTCTACGACACCGACGTGGAGCGCATGTGGGTGACCCTGGCCTCCAGCGTGGACGGCATCCACTGGCACCGGCCGCTGCGCGCCCAACCCCTGCTGGAGCTGGGGCCGGAGGGCCGCTGGGACGACACCTGGGTGAACGTCACCAACAACCCGCCGGTGCCGGAGGGCGACGCGCTGCGCTTCTGGTACGTGGGCCGCACCACCGGCCACGGGCTCGGCGCGCGCACCGGCGCGCTCGGCTCGTTCCTGCTCACCCGCGACCGGTTCGCCGGCCTCACCGCCGGGCGCGCGACCGGCACCATCGTCACCGCGCCGGTCGCGGTGCCGGTGGGCGGATCCACGCTCTCCGTCAACGCCAACCTGCGCAACGGCCACATGCGCGTCGCGGTAGCCGACGCGCTGGGCGCGCCGATCGCGGGCCTCGGCATGAGCCTGAGCGTGCCGCTGACCGGGGATCGCCTCGACCACGAGGTGCGCTGGGACGGGGGCGCCGACCTGGCGCCGCTCGGCGGACGCATGGTGCGGCTGCACTTCGAGATCACCTACGGCACGGTATTCGCGTTCCGCTTCAACGGACCTTGACCACCAGCTTGCCGAAGTTGGCGCCGGCCAGCAGGCCGATGAACGCCTCCGGCGCCCGCTCGATCCCCTCCACCACGTCCTCGCGGTAGCGCAGCGTGCCGTCGCCCACCCACGCGGTGAGGCGCGCGAGCGCCTCGGCATGACGAGCGGCGAACTGGAAGACCAGGAACCCCTCCATGCGCGCGCGCCGGCTCAGCAACATGCGCGGGATGTTGCGCGGTCCCTGCGGCGTCGAGGTGGCGTTGTACAGGGCGATCTGCCCGCAGACGACCGCCCGGCCGCCGACCGCGATCCGGTCGATGGCCGCGTCGGTCACCGCTCCTCCCACGTTGTCCCAGTAGATGTCGATGCCGCGCGGACACAGCTCCTGCAAGCGGCCGGCGACCTCCTCGCGCTGGTAGTCGATGGCGGCGTCGAACCCCAGGTCGCCGACCACGTGGTCCACCTTCGCAGGCGACCCGGCCACGCCGATCACGCGGCAGCCGCACCGCCTGGCGAGCTGGCCCACGACCGAACCGACGGCGCCGGCGGCGGCGGTCACCACGACCGTGTCGCCGGCGACGGGCCGCGCCACCTCGAACAGCCCGTGGTAGGCGGTCAGCCCCGGCATGCCCAGGATGCCGAGCGAGGTGGAGATGGGCGCGACGGTGGGGTCGATTCCGCGGACGTCGCGGGCGTCCATCACCCCATACTCCTGCCAGCCGATCTTGCCCATGGCGAAATCGCCGACCGCGAACAGATCGGAGTTGGAAGCGACGACCTCGCCCACGGCATCCGCCTCCATGACGCCGCCGATAGCCACTGGCGCGGTGTAGCTGGTGGCGCCGGGGGCGTTCATGCGCCCGCGCATGTAGGGGTCCAGGGAGTGGTAGTGGGTGGCGATCAGCACCTGGCCGGGGCCCGCTTCCGGGATCGGCATCTCGGTGAGGGCGAAGTCGGACGGCTTGGGGACGCCGTGCGGCCTCGCCGCCAGCGTCCACGCGCGATTCAGCTCGTGTCCCATGACAGGTCGGGACGATAGCACCGCGCGCGCGGACCGGCGATCAGAGCAGGAACGCGAACAGGCGGGCGCGCTCGACCGTGAAGCGCAGCCGCACCGCCTGGCCGCGGAGCTCGCTCAGGTCGGCGACCTCCGCGTCGGCCTGGTCGCCTGAGAATGCCGCCGGTCCACGCAGGGTGCGCCCCGCCGTGTCGGTGACCTCGCACAGAACCGACCCGTCCGGCTCGGTCTGTGCGTTGAGCTGCAGGTGATCCTGCTCGACCCGGATCGGCGCGGTCAGGAGGCTGCCGCGCACGTCCTCGGGCTCGGCGAACGCCATCCGGTAGGGGCGCAGCCGCGCCAGTGCCGGCAGGTAGGCGGTCGCTTTGCCGTCGGCGAAGTGGCCCTCCCAGGTGGAGAAATAGGGCGCGCGGCGCTGGTTCCACGCTTTCTCCCGCACGTCTTCAAGCGAGGGGTGGCGCGCCATGATGCCGTAGCCGTTATGGCGGGTGTTGATGCCGGTGTAGTAGTACCACCACCAGCCGTCGAACTCGAAGTAGCAGTAGCGCTCGCGCACCATGCCGGCGTCGAAGCTGCCGCCCTCGCCGAGCGCCACCAGGCTGCGGCGTCGGTCGCGGAAGCGGTGGAAGGTGATGAAATCGCGGGTCCAGATCAGCTCGGGCGCCTGCGTCTGGTCGATGCCCCAGTGCAGCAGCGTGCTGCCAAGGTAGAGGTTGCGCGGGCGGAAGCTGTGGTTGATCTTGGAGTTGGTCATGTCGATGACCGGCCGCCCGTCCAGGTCGCCGTGGCCGGCGAACCGCTGCAGGAAGCCCATCGAGTAGAACTCGGTGCCGATCGGGTCGAAGGCGTCGGGCCCGATCACGAAGCGGCGCCGGTAGGTCACCCCGTCGTCCGTCCACAGCACCGCCAGGCAGCGCAGCGACATCGGCTGGTTGTCCCAGTCGGCGTCGTGCGGCGGGTAGGACGGCGAGGCGGGCCGGAAGTAGAACAGCAGCCGGCGGATGCCGCCGCCGTCGACGACCTCGACGCTTGCTCGGATGGTCTCCGTCGTGTGCCTGAGGTCCATGCCCTGACCGCTGTAGAGCAGCGGCTCCCCGGTCAGCACCAGGTACTCGTCACCGCGCCGCCAGAACGGCCAGTACTCGCCCCGCTGGGGGTCGAAGCCACGGGCGCGCGCCGCCGCAAGCCCCGGCGCCTCGAACGGAAACGGCCCCTTGAGGCCGGAGATGAACACGCCGGCCAGGTCCACGGGGCCGTCACGCTCGGCGTCGTAGAAGCGGAAGGTGGCCTTGGCCAGGTCGGCCGCCCGGTGTCCCTCCTCGGTGGTCGGGTCGCCGGTCTCGTCGCGCAGGATGTTGTTGTCGGTGCTGCCGGCATACTCGCACCGGCCCAGGCTCGGCTTCTCCCAGCGCACCCCGTCGGCACTGACCGCGAGCATCCGCAGGTGCTTGCGCGACGCCCCCGTGGGAGCGTCCTCCCAGGTCTCCAGGGCGTTGCGGTAGACGCACTCGTAGCGCTCCCGCTGGGCGCTCCAGTCGATCGACTCGATGTACAGGCCGCGGTTCTCTTGCGGCTCGGTGCTGGCGATCATCGGGCCGGGGGCGTTGTCGAGCGCCGCCGGCAGAAAGCGCATCCCCTCCACCGCCTCGAAGCTGTAGTCGTCGACCAGCACCTCCGGGACGCCGCCGAGCGCGAGCGTCGCGGGCCGGGGCTTCTCGGCCGGCCGCTGCACCCAGAACTTGCGCACGCTGTAGGCGCCGATCGGGCGGCCGTCCTGCAGCATGCGCGTCCGCACCCAGTACTCGCCGTCGCCCCAGCCGTCGATGGGGAAGCGGTGCTCGCGCGGCCGGTCATCGAGCGTGAAGCGCCACGGGCCGGCCAGCGGCTCGCTTCCCTCCCGGCGGGTGACGTCGACCGCCACCCGCGCCTGCGAGACCCGGTGGCGGCGGATCGAGAGCCAGATCGCAGCCTCCGGCTCATCGAAGTACAGCGACTGGCGCGGCGCGCAACTGATGCACTGCGTGGAGGCGTCGCACGCCATCACGTTCTTGTGGTTGCGCGGAAAGTAGTCGTGCGGGTCGACGGCCAGCGTGTCCTCCGCCACCGTCTCCCCGCCGTCGGTCAGCACCACCCGGAAGCGGTACTCGCCCATGACCCAGAGCTTCGGCCGCGCCACGCCGAGCGGCGGGTCGTAGCGGCCGTCGTCGATCATCGGGTAGCGGAAGGTCGCCTGCACCGCGCCGCGCTCGGCGCGCACCGCGATCGCCTGCGCCCGCTGCCGGTAGCCGCACGGCTGGCGCGCGTGCAGCGTGGCGTGCAGCCCCGGCGCCGCCCGTGCCGTCGCACCGTCCACCGCGAGCGTGAAGGTGACCAGCGTGTGCGAGTCGTGGGCGAGCGTCATGCCGGCCCGTCCAGGCCCAGCGCGCGCAGCCGCGCGGCATCCCCCAGGTGGAAGCCGCGGCTGATCAGCTCGCGCTGCAGCTCCTTCACGTCCAGCGCGCGCGGCGGCACGCCGGCCCGTACCGCCATGGCCGCCGCCAGGCCGCACACCTCGCCGAGTTGCAGCAGCGCCGGCCGGGCGCGCACGCTGCCGGGATCGTGGCCGCGGCGCAGGTAGCCGGAGGCGCGGCCGGTCGCCATCAGCCCGTCCAGCCCGCGCGGGATCATCGTCCGGTACGGCGTGTCGAATCCCTCGGACGCCGCACCCCATTTGGGCTGGGCGGAGTGCGTGTTGACGAACACGACGTCGTCGAAGCGGCGGCCCTCGTACACGTCGTACGGGGTGATCGTGTACTCGGCGTCGATGTGCGGCCCGCCGCGCGATCCGAAGTAGGGCGCGGTGATCAGCAGGTACGCCTGCTCGAAGCCGGGCACGTTCGCGCGGTAGAACTGCACGGTCTCGAACACGTGCTGGCGGATCTCCGTCTCCAGGCGGGCGTGCTGCCACATGTCGTCGCGGCGGATCGCCCCGCCCAGGTTGATGCGGCTGCCGGCCAGGCCGCCGTCGAACGGTCCCTTCCAGAGGTTCGGGGTGGTCAGGTGGACATGATCGTCCACGCTCTTGTACAGGCGGAAGGAGCCGTCCTGCCATGCGCGGCGGAGCAGCGGCACCATCGGCGGCTCGAACTTCTGCGTGCTGATCGGAAACTGCCGCATCTCCTCGAGCCACCGTTCGTCTTCCTCCGAGAGGGTCGCCGCTCCCTCCGCGAAGGAACGGAAGCGCGCGAAGTCGACGCCGCCGGCCACGAAGTAGATGGCCGTGTCGTTCCAGGGAACGTAGGCCGGGTCGAGCCGGTTCTTGCCGATCACGGGCCAGTTCGGGTCCGGGGCCTGGTCGGTCACCACCGGCACGCCGGCGCGGCGGCACACGTCCGCGTCGGCCGAGGCATCGATGACGACCGTCGCCCGCAGCGCCACACGGCCGCTCTTGCCCTCGACGAACAGGCCGCTCACCGCGCCGTCCTCCACGATCGGGTCGGCCGCCCAGACCGGAAGCAGCAGGTCGACACCGGCTTCCCTGGCCCACTTCGTGCCCAAGTACGGGATGATGTTGGTTTCGTCGGCATAGCGGTGCGCGGCCGGCAGCTTCAGCCGGCCCATGGCCTCCACCAGCTCCCGCGGGATGCCGGCGATGCCGCCGGGCAGCGTGACCTCCGCCTCCCCCGCGACGCTGCCGCCGACGATCATGGCCGGCCCCAGGTTGCCGCCGACCATGCCGAACCGGTCCAGCAGCACCGTGCGTGCGCCCGCGCGGCCGGCGGCGATGGCGGCGATCAGCCCCGACAGACCGGCGCCGACCACGGCGACGTCGTAGGAGCCGGTGACCGGGGTCAGCCTGGCCGCCTCGGCCACCGTGGAAGGATCGGTCCGGAACGACTCCGCGGCCGGCGAAGGATGCAGCCTCTTTGACACGGTACTCCCCCGTTGAATAGCCTAACGCGTCTGCCGTGAGCACTACCACGGACCTCCGGATGGAAGCCATGGCAGGCCGGCGGCGCGGCCTGCTTTACCATCTCAGGCGCGAGCCCGCGCTGTACCTGATGCTCGTCCCGGCGCTGGTCTACCTGGCGCTGTTCAAGTACCTGCCGATGTACGGCATCACCGTGGTGTTCCAGGATTTCCGCCTGGCGCGCGGCTACTTCGGCAGCCGCTGGGTCGGTTTCGATCACATCCTTCGCTTCCTGTCCGACCCGTTCACCCCGCGCATCATCCGCAACACGGTCATCCTCAGCTTCCTGCTGCTGATCACGTTTCCCGCGCCGATCGCGCTGGCGCTGCTGCTCAACGAGGTCGGCAGCGTCGGCTACAAGCGCACCATCCAGACCATCTCCTACCTGCCCCACTTCATCTCCGTGGTGGTCGTCGTCGGCCTGCTGAAGACCTACTTCGCCACCGACGGGCTGGTGAACGACGTGATCGCCCGCCTGGGGGTCGAGCCGCAGCGCTACTTCATCGACCCGCAATGGTTCCGGCCCCTGTACGTGCTGTCGGACGTCTGGCAGTCGGTCGGCTGGGGATCGATCCTCTACCTGGCGGCGCTCAACA
The DNA here is from genome assembly GCA_028820215.1 of Spirochaetaceae bacterium. Next base: position 10,790 of record JAPPKD010000047.1, read on the forward strand.
ACGTCAATCCCGAGCTGTACGAGTCCGCCTACGTCGACGGCGCAAACCGCTGGCGCCGCATCTGGCACGTGACGCTGCCGGCCATGAGCCCGGTAATCGTCATCGTGCTCATCTTCCGGATCGGCAACCTGATGGACGTCGGCTTCGAGAAGGTGTTCCTGATGTACACGGAGACCACCTACGAGGTCGCCGACGTCATCAAGACCTACACCTATCGAAGGGGGATCATGGAGCAACAGTTCAGCTACGCCACGGCGGTCGGCCTGTTCGAGTCGGTGATCAACTTCTTCCTGATCATCGGCGCCAACTTCCTGTCCCGGCGCGTCACCGGGAACAGCCTGTGGTAGCGCCGGGGGTGGTGTGATGACCCGCGCCGCGTCGGCCGGACTGTACCGCTACGACCGCTCGGGCGGCGCATTGGCGTTCCGGGTCGCCAACACCGTGTTGCTCGGCGGCGTGGCGCTGGCGATGCTGTACCCGTTCATCTACGTCGTGTCGGTGTCGATCAGCGACCTGTCGGCCGTCGCCACCCGCGAGGTACGGCTGCTGCCGATCGGCTTCGACCTGGACGCCTACCGGCGCATCTTCCGCAGCGACCTCCTCCTCGGCTCCTACTGGAACACCATCCACTACACGACCGTGGGCGTCGCCGTGTCGCTGACCCTGATCGCGCTCACCGCCTATCCGCTGTCGATCCGTACCTTCTACGGCCGCCGCGTGGTCACGCTGCTGTTCGTGGTCACGATGTTCTTCTCCGGCGGCTTCATCCCGCTGTTCCTGATCGTGCGCGGCCTGGGGTTCATGGACACGGTGTGGGCGCTGGCGGTGCCGGGAGCGATCGGCGTGTTCCACCTGATCATCGCCCGCACCCAGTTCGAGCAGATCCCGGACTCGCTGCGCGAGTCGGCGAAGATGGACGGCGCCGGCCACTTCCGCATCCTGGGCGTGCTGTACCTGCCGCTGTCGCTGCCGATGTTCGCGACGCTGTTCCTGTTCATCTCCGTCGGTCACTGGAACAGCTTCTTCGCGCCGCTGATGTACATGCGCGAGCTGACCCGGCAGCCGCTGCAGGTGATCCTGCGAGAGATCCTGGTCCGCAACAAGCTCACCGGCATCCTCGGCGAGTTCCAGAGCTTCGAGTGGCGGCAGGAGGAGTACGTGCCCGGCATGCAGCAGGCGCTGCGCGCCGGCGCCATCATCGTCAGCACCGGACCGATCCTGCTGGTGTATCCGTTCATTCAACGGTACTTTGTCAAGGGTGCGCTGCTCGGCTCCCTGAAGGAGTAGGATCAGCGCATGCAACCCCGAGTTTCGGGGAATCATCAACGAAAGGAGTAGAGAGATGAAACGACTCCTCATCGCCCTAATGAGCGTTGCGCTGCTGGCCTCGCTCGGCACCGTCGCCTGGTCGGAAGGCAGCGCGGAGCAGGCGGCCGCCCCGGCAGCCGACGAGGTGGTTACCGTCACGCTGCTGCAGCGCCAGGACCCGCTCGGGGTCGGCGACTTCCGCACGCGCGGCCTGTACCAGGTCATCCTGGACCGGTTCAACCTGGACATCGATGCCCGGTTGATGGCGAACGAGCCGTTCCGCGAGCAGTTCAAGCTGATCATCGCGGCCGGCGACATGCCGGACATGCTGGCCGGCGTGAGCCGCACCACCATCGACGAGCTCAACCAGTGGGGCACCGACGGGCTGCTCTACCCGGTCGACACGCTCATGCACGTGGCGCCCGAGCTGCAGCGCTTCTATGCGCAGTACCCGGACGCCGTGGACTACAACACCGCGCCGGACGGGCACATGTACAACATCCCCGGCGGCTACGACACGCCGATCTTCTACCACGGCACGGCGGTGCGGAAGGACCTGCTGGATTCGGTCGGCTTCGACCTGGACGGCGTCAAGGACTTCGACGACTACATCGACATGTACCGCGCGCTGATGGAAGCCAACGACGGCAAGCCGGTGATGAGCACGCGCTCGGGCGTCGGCGGCCTGATGGCGCTGCCGATGAAGGCGGTCGGCCTGGACGGCCCGTCGACGATCTCCTTCGACGACGACGCCGACCGGTTCTTCTTCCCGTACACCTCGGACGCCGCCCGCTTCGCGGTCGCGTGGGTCCGCCAGCTCTACGAGGAAGGCATCCTGCACCCGGACGCGCTGATCCACGGTGAGGACGACTGGGAGCCGGACATGGGCGAGCTGGTCTACCCCGCCCTGTTCCACGATTGCGTGTTCTGCTTCACCTACAACAACGAGGAGCGCTACAAGCGCGAGCATCCGGAGTCCACGTCGAACTTCGTCGCGGTGAAGCCGCCGGAGTACGAGGGCGCGCTGCAGCCGTGGCGCAACCGCCGCGTCGGCACCGGCCTGGAGATCATCCTCAACTCCGAACTGCCGGAGTGGAAGGCGGAGCGCATCATGGGCATGCTCGACTGGTTCCGCGGCGAGGAAGGTCACGCCGTATCCATACTGGGGATCGAAGGCGAGGACTGGGTGCTGCTCGACGGCCTGCCGCGGCAGCTCTACGCGCGGGCCGGCAACGAGTACGTCTTTCCCGAGGAGTGGCAGTCCAAGGTCAAGAGCGCCGAGGAGTTCGAGGCGTGGCAGGAGAACTGGGGCTACATCAAGTTCGCCGGCGACGTCGCGCAGAAGGCGTGGCAGCTCGGCGGCCAGCACCTGAAGAACGCGGACACCAACAAGTTCGTGAACGACTACGTGCCCAAATACTCGCAGGTGTATGCCAAGGCGCCGTCCCCGCGGATCACCTTCAACGAGGACGAGGCGGAGGAGATCCCTTCGCTCCGCAACGCGCTCAACACCGCCGCCTACGAATGGGTGGCGAAGGCGATCGTCGGCCAGGTCGACATGGCCGAGTGGGACGACTTCCAGGGCCAGCTTCGGGCGCTGGGCCTGGAGCGCTACGAGGAGATCTACAACGCCGCGTACGCGCGCACCAAGTAGCGCGCACTTCGCGCCGGAGCCGGCGAAACAGCCGGAATACAAGGCGGCCCGCCGAGGGCCGCCCTTTTCGTTCGCACAGGGCGAAGACCAGGGAGGCACGCGATGAGCGACGCACAGCGAACGTACCTGTTCACGGACTTCCGCCACATCCGCTGCGGGGACGTGGTGTGGCGCGATCCCGGCGGCGAAAAGCTCGGCAGCCCGCCGGCGCCGCCGTTCCGCAGGCTCGTCCCCGAGGCGCGCTTCCTGCCGTGGGGCGTGCGCCTGCAGGCGCAGCCGGCCGAGCAGCTCGGTCCGGACGACGGGCTTGTCAACTTCGGCGGCACCGTGGTCCGGGAAGAAGGCGGATACCGCTCATGGAAGCTCGTCACTCCCGAGGGGCCGGAGACGCTCGGCGGCGTGAGCATTGTCTGCCGCGAATCCGACGACGGCTTCGCCTGGCGGACGGCGGCCGAGTGCCCGATCGACACCGGCGGCCAGTTCAAGCTGATGGGCTCCGGCTTCTTCCGCGACGACCACGGACCGCCCGCGGAGCGCTACAAGACGGTCTGGACCGCGCGCGCGCCGCGCGAGCAATGGGAGGCGATCTACCGCGAGTACTGCACGGTGCATCCACGCTACCGCGACTGGCGCATCCATCCGGCCCGCAAGGTGATGTGCGTGTACGGAGCCGTGTCGCCGGACGGGCTTGCCTGGACGGCGCTCCCCGAGCCGCTGCTCATCCACATGAGCGACACCGACAGCGCCATCTACTTCGACGAGCGCCTGGGCCGCTACGTGTTCTACACCCGCTGGTACAACGACGAGCGCCGCTCGGTCGGGCGTACCGAGTCAGACGACTTCCGCCACTGGGACCCGGTCATGCCGTGCCTGGAGGTGCCGCTCGACAATCCCACGGTGGACATCTACACCAACGGCCGCACCAGCTACCCGGGCTTGCCCGACTACCACCTGATGTTCCCGATGTTCTACGAGCGCTGGACGCAGGAATCGGACATCCGCCTCTACTCCAGCACCGACGGGATCATCTGGAAGGAGGTCCCGGGCGGCCCGGTGATCCGACCCGGGCAGGCCGGGACCTGGGACGGGTACTTCCTGTACTCCTCGCGCAACCTGGTGGAGCTGCCGCAGGGCCGCATCGGCGTGCCCTACGCAGGTACCCGCTACCCGCACAAATACCCGCGCTGGCCGGAAGTGGTGGACGACATCCGCAGCGGCTGGGCCGTCTGGCCTCGCGACCGGCTGTCGGCGCTGGTGGCCGACCGGCAGGGCGAGGTGTTCACCTTTCCCATGCGGCCCGCCGGCCGCGAGCTGCGCCTGAACGTGCGCACCGGGGAGGCGGGAGAGGTCCGGGTTGGCCTGCTGCGGGCCGAGGGGCAGATCGCCGACGGCACCGACCGGCTGCCCGACCGTGAGGCCGTGCCGGTCGACGGCCGTGGGGTCGACGACTGCGTGCGCATCAGCGGCGATCATCCGTCGGCCGTGGTGCGTTGGCGAACCGGCACGGACCTCGGCGTCGGGCCGGACGACTCGGTGATGCTGCACGTCACGCTGCGCGCGGCCGAGCTGTTCGCCTTCGAGTGGGTCTGAGCCGCCGCCGTTCGGCGCGGGCCGCCAAGGCCACGTGCGTCGCGGCCTCGCTGATGTTCGCCGCGTGTAGCAGCGGCAGAACGATCGACGTGCTCACTCCGGCGCTCCCGGACGAACGGGCGGTCAGCGCCGCAGCCGTGATCGTCTCGATCGCTCCGTCCATAGACGACGACGTCACCGTGCACGACGCGGGAGGCGGCCGGCCGCTGCGCCTGCGCGGCTACCGATCGAGCCTGACCGCAGCAATCGGAGCCGCGCTGCAGGGCTCGACCACCGGGTCCGCGAGCCCCGGCTCCGTGGCTCAGGGCGTGCTCCTGTCGATCCGGGAAGCGGCTCCGGGGTTCGACTCTCGCGGCGACGGCGGCGTCACGCTCGATCTGGCGATCGAGATGTCGGTTCCTGGCGTCCCGATGGAGCCGACCGCGTACCGCTGGCAGGAACGCCTCACGCTGGACCGCGCGCGGGGCACCGACGCCTTCCGGGGCCTGGAGATCGCTCTCGGCCGGACGGGAGCCTCGATCCGCCAGATCGTCGACGGCATCGAACGGATCGCCGGCAACGCGACGGCCGCCCCGATCGCCCAGACGATCGCTTGGTCGGATGCCCTGCCACCGGCGCTTGCGCGCGTGTCCCTGGGCATCGGCACGGGCGTTGCCGTCCGCATCGCCCGCATGGATGCGGACGACCGGCCCGACGTGCTGGTCCTGACCCGTCCCGCCAACGGCCTGGGAGAGCTGTTCGTCGTGTTCGGGTCAGCGGACTGGAGCGATGCGGGCGGGCCCGTGATTCCGGCGCCCGAGGGCCCGGAGACCTTCGTCACGGTCGATCGCGGGGACGGCCTGACCGACATCGTGTATCCGGCGCCGGACACGCCGTTCGTCATCGCCCTGCAGCACGCGAGAGGCGGGCTGCGGCCGGCCACCCTGCGCATGCCGCTGCCCGATGGCGCGGCCGACGGGACCGTCAGCGCCGGGTTCGCTCAGGACATGGACGGTGACGGACGGACCGATTACGGCTTCTGGTACGGCGGTCCGGCGGTGGTCGCCGCCAGGCTGCTGCGCACCGCGGGCCGGGAAGACCCGGCGCAGATCGCGCTGGACGGCCGCATGTCGCGCGTAAACGCCGTGCGCGCCGAGGACCTGGATGGAGACGGCCGGCCGGAGATCGTGCTGGCCGGCCTGGGGACGGCAGGCAGGCTCGCGATCGTGCGCGATCATTTCGACTCCGGCGCTGACCGGCGGCTGCAGCAGCTCCCCACCCGCGGAGCGGTGGTGCCGATGATCCTGAGCGCCCGCACGAAGGACGGAACGTTGCTGTTCTCCGCCGTCGACGTCTCCGGGGGCAGCGCGGACATCGCGTTGGCCGATCTGGACCGCGACGGGCTCACGGACCTGGTCAGCGCCGACGGCGCGGGCGGCACGCTGTCCGTCATGCTGGCGGAGGACGCGGACGGGTTTGGGCTTGCCCCGGTCGCGTTTCCGGCACGGGAAGGCACGGCGCTGGAGTCGCGAGCGGTCGCCATCACCGACCTGGACGACGATTCGCTGCCGGACCTGGTCGTGCTGCTGACCGCCGGCGTGCGGCGTGACGGTCTGCTGCATCCGGCGGAGAGCTGGATCGCCGCCGTGCGCGGACGGGACGACGGCGGCTTCGAGCCGGCCTGGACGCTGCCGCTCCGCCAGGTCGCGTCCGACCTCGTGGTTGAGGATCTGAATGGCGACGGTCGCGAGGACTATCTCGTCACGGGGCGTAGCGACACGGTGCTGTTTCTCACCGGTCCCGCCGGGCCGTAGTTCCCGGCGCCGGTCAGGGCGCCCTGGTTTCCGGCGGGGTCACCCCGAGTTCGCGAGCGATGCTCGCGGTGCGCTCCCAGGTGGACGGCTCGATCGTCACCGCCTCGTCACGCTCCGCCTCCGCGCGCGCCTCCGGCTCGCCCGGATAGAGAATCTCGTCGTGACCGGCCATCAGCCGTGACGACTTCACGTGCGGGATGAGCGCGCCCAGCTCGGCGCGGTAGAATTCCTCGCCGCAGAACGCGGCCGGATCCAGAAACAGCGCCAGGAACCCGTTCGCCACCCGCTGCACGCCCGTCGTGCTGCAGCCGGCGCCGGTCAGCGCCCCGGCCAGCACCTCGCAGAACATCGCCAGGCTGTAGCCCTTGTGCCCACCGAACGGCAGCAGCGCCCCCGGCGGCCCGGTTCCATCCGCACGACCGGCGTACGCCTTCGGATCGGTGGAAGGCTGCCCGGCGCCGTCGACCAGGTGGCCTGGCGCCAGCGTCTCGTTCCGCTCGACGGCGACCTGCACCTTGCCGGCCGCGATCGACGAGGTGGCGATGTCCATCATCATCGGCGGCCCGTCCGGAAGCGGCGCGCCGGCCGCCAGCGGGTTGGCCGAAAGGCGGCGCTCGCAGCCGCCGTGCGGGGCGGTGACCAGCCCGCCGCCGTGCGTGTTCGTGAACGAGAAGCAGACCAGCCCCGCCTCGGCCGCCTGCTCCATGAACTCGCCCATGCGGCCCAGGTGCGAAGAGCGCCGGATGGTCAGCACGCAGTGCCCGCCGCGCGCCGCCTCGATCGCCCAGCCGGTGGCGACGCGGCCGACGTACTGGCCCCACCCGAAGTGGCCGTCCACCTGCACGACGTGCGGTTCGTCGACCACCCGCTCCGGTTCCGCCTTGGGATCCATCCGGCCGCGATCGATCCAGTCGCAGTACGGGGCCACGCGGATGAAGCCGTGCGAGTCGTGGCCGCGCCGGTTGGAGAGCACCAGCGATTCGGCGACGACGCGGGCGATGTGCACGGGCGTGCCCTTGGCCTGCAGCAGCTCGGCGACGTAGGCGCGCAGCGCCGGGACCGCGACGGAAACCATGCGCCTACCCTTCGACGACCGCTTCGGTCGCGGTGGTCAGCTTCTCGGCGCCGTCCTCGGTGACGGCGTAGGTGTTCTCGATTCCGATCACGCCATACTCCTGGTCGGTGTACTTGGGCTCCAGGGCGACCACGTTGCCCGACTCGAGCGGCCGGTCCGAGCGCGGACCGATCACGGGCAGCTCGTTGACCTCCAGCCCCACGCCGTGTCCCACGAAGCTTACCTGATAGCCGGGCGGCCCCATGAATCCCTCCCCGAGCCCCGCCGCCGCGGCCTCCTCCACCGCCGAGCGGTAGATCTCCGACGGCCGCACGCCGGCCCTGAGCCGTCCCTCCATGCCGCGCAGCAGGTCGCCGATCCGCTCCAGGATGGATGCCGCCCGGTCCGGGAAGGCGCCGCGCACGGCCATGCGCGAGCAGTCCACGTGGTAGCCGGTGGTGCTCATCAGGAAGTCCAGGATGACCGGCACGTCGCGCCGGAGCGGTGCGCGCGTGCCGCCGTGCGACACCCACGCGTGCGGGCCGGTGCCGCCGATCGGGAACATCGAGTTGCTCGGCACCGCGCCGTCGGGGCCGCTCACCGCGATGCCGATGCCGGTCTCCGCGTCCAGGCCGCGCAGCCGCACCAGTCCGCAGTGGCCGTGCGCGCGCGCCTCGGCCTCCAGCCGCGCCTGCAGGTCATAGGGCGAGACGTCCCGGGCCAGCAACCGGCGGAGCGGGTCGCCGAACAGCAGCGGATGGAGGCGGGCGGCGTCCCGGAACTGGTCGAGCTCCCACGCACTCTTGCGCGAGCGCGCCGCCAGCAGCGCAGGCGAGCAGTCGACGATCTCCGCGTCGTCACCGAACACGCCCCGGTAGGTGCGCCAGAGTCCGACCGGCAGCACGTCCAGCTCCATGCCGATCCGCCACGGCGGCTCACCGCACAGGTCCCTGACGTGACCGGGAAGCTCCCGGAAGCTGCGCAGCGGGACGATGTCCCGGATCGTGGAGTCGGCCTCCGCGGTCTCCCGCACCTTGCGCACCAACAGGCGCGGTGCGCCTTCGGCCGGCAGCGCCAGGTGACACTGCTGGAGGGTGCCGCTCAGATAGAACAGATCCGCCTTCTGCACGACCAGCAGCAGGTCGACCGGCGAGTCCTCGCGGACAAGCTCGTCCCGGACCGCATGCACGCGGCGATCGATCTCCGCCGCGGGAACGCTCGGCATCGCCAAGATGGTAGGGTGATGGGGCCGAGCGCGCAACATCACAGGAGGACTCCGGAATGCCAGCCATCAAGATCATGTGCCTCGGGGGGGGCAGCCTCTACTTCCGCAACGTCCTCGGAAACCTGGCTCTGGAAGGGGAATTGGCAGACTCGGATATCGTGCTCTACGACATCGACCCCGAGAAGGCGGAGCGCATGGCGGACCTCGGACGGCGGTTGAGCGAAGCCGCCGGTGCGCGCCTGAACATTAGCTCGACGGCCGATCCCGACGAAGCGGTCGACGGGGCGGACTACGCGCTTTCGTCCATAGGCGGCAGCGGCGCCGAGATGGTTCGTGGTGTGCATGGTTCGTATTACCACAGCGCCGACATGCACATCTGCGCCAAATTCGGGATCCAACTGGCGGTAGGCGACACCGCCGGTCCCGCGGGCATGATGATGGCCCTGCGTTCCATCCCCGCCCACATCGACCTCTGCAGACGCATGGAGAAACGCTGTCCAGCCGTGGTGTTTCTCAATCACTCCAATCCGATGGCGACCATCATGCGGGCGCTGCACAAATATACCGGCATCAAGTCATACGGGCTGTGCCACGGCGTGCAGGGTGGCATCAGCGCGGCCGCGGATCTGCTGGAACTGCCCGCCGAAGAGCTCGAGTGCACGTGGATCGGCACCAATCACTACCACTGGTTTACGCGCGTCGACCATCGCGGTACGGACGTGCTTCCCGAGCTGATGAAGCGCACGCGTGAAAGGGAGCCTCCCATCGACCATGCAATGTCGGCGGCCCTCTCGCGGACCTACGGACATCGCATCGTCTACCCCGACGATGGCCACACGCTCGAGTTCTATCCGTTCGCGACACACGCCCGCAGCCAGGACGACCTGCCTTACAACATGGCCGACTCGGCGCGACGCCACGGTTTCAGAGCCTCCGACCCCATGCCTGCCAAACAACCCCCGACCGAGGAGTTGCGGCAGTCGTTCCTGGCGGACTATCGGAAGCTCCTCGCCGAAACGGAGCTGCCGGAGCAGAAGGAAGACTCGCGCAGCGACGAAGGGCCAGTTCAGATCATCGCTGCCATGGCCACGGGCAAGCGCATGATCTGCATCGTCAACATGGCGAACGGAGGTGCGATCGGGAACCTGCCCGCCACGGCAGAAGTCGAGGTCGAAGCGGTGACCGAGACCGGGGGCGCCAGAGCCCTCATCATGGGAGAGGCACCGCTGGTGCTGAAGGGGATTCTGGAGAAGCGATTCGTATGGCAGGAGCTGGTCGCCGACGCTGCGGTCACCGGCGACCGCGGCAAGGCCATGCAGGCCCTGCTCGTCGACGAGATGGCGATCGAGCCTGGAAAGGCCGAAGCCATGCTCGACGAGCTGCTGGCAGCGTCGAGGGACTTGCTGCCTCGGTTCTTCCCCTGAGCGAGCCGCGGACTCGATCTACCCTTTCAGGGACCCGATCATGATGCCTCGTACGAAGTGCCGGGCGGCTCAGCTTCGCGAAGGCTCGGTCATCTCCGCGCGTTTGCGGCGCGACAGCTCGGCCAGGTGCCCGTCGTTGGCCATGATCTGCTCCAGGTGGACCATGCGCTCGGGACCGGCGGTGCGCACCATCGCTTCGCCGTACACGCGGTCCAGCCAGAAGCGCGCGAAGCTGTCGATGCGCTCCCGCAACCCGTCCATACGTTCGTCCGGATAGCGGGCGTGGCAGTTGATCGTGAACATCCGCCGCCGCGGGCTGCCGCCGAAGGACGCGTGCTTGGTGTTGTGGTTGAAACAGGCGACGTCCCCCGGCCGTGTCTCCAGCGCGTACGCCGGCACGTCCGGACCCTCGATCCCCCACAGCGACTCGCTCTCCCGGACCTGCTCCTGCAGCGCGTCGGCGTAGACGTCGCCGGGCCGGTGGCTGCCCGGAATGACCCGCAGCGCCCCGGTGTCGCGCGTCAGCGGGTCGAGGTACAGGGCGATCTTGATCGACCGCGGTCCGTCCACGTTCCAGCCGTCCGAGTGCCAGCGCGTGTCGCCGGCATAGTAGTTGCCGTCGCTGCCGGCGTAGTTGAAGTCGTCGCCCAACAGGTCGGCGGCGATGTCGTGGATGCGCGGGTCGTCGATCAGCGCTGACAGCAACTCACTCTGGTCGATGAAGGGGACGATGCAGGAGCGGCGCTCGCCGTCGTGGGGCTTGCCGTGATGGCCGCCCCCGTGCCGCGTCCAGACCGCCTCGAACTCGTCGATGATCTCGTCGATGCAATCGGCCAGCAGGCCGGGGAACTGCAGAAACCCGAAGTCGGCGAAGAACGCCTTCTGCTGCTCGGTCAGTCGGGTCTGGGCCATGGTTCGCTCCTCAAGCTTTCCTGGCGAGGGCCGAGATGACGCCGCGCCGCAGGAAGTATTCCAACTCGCCGGCTCCGGGGGACGGAGCACCGGGGGTCTCCACGCACGCAAGCGAGGCGGTCGACAGATCGATGGGAGCGGCGTGCAGCCCGCCGATCAGCGCCCCGACCAGTGCCCCGAGCGTCGGCTGATGGCCGACCAGCATCATGGTCGGCAGGTCCGCCGGGACCGCGGCGAGCACGTCGCCGACGTAGGCGCCCGGCGCCAGGCGGTCGAGGACCCGGATCGGCGGGCGGCTCCGCTTGTCGGCCATGGCCTTCACGGCAAGCTCGGCGGTCTGCCGCGCCCGCGGCAGCGGGCTGGTGAGTACCACGGCCGGGACTTCATCCAGCACGCGCAGGGCGGCGCCGACGCGCTCGGCCTGGCGCTTTCCCTTCGCGGTTAGTTGCCGACTGGCGTCGGACGATCCCAACGCCGCGAACTCGGCCTCGCCGTGCCTGACGATGTAGATGCGCATCGATCCTCGGGCGACAGCATAGCCGATTCGGAGGCAGGCGACGCACCGTCTCTGCTACCATCGCCGTGTGCCCAGGCGCCTGTCGGCCGAGCAGATCGCGTCGTTCAAGGTCGATGGCTTTCTGCCCGTGCATGACGTGGTCTCCGCCGGGGAGGTTGCCGAGCTCGCCGACTACGTCGATCGGGTGGCGGCAGGCAACGTGACGGCCTGGACCGCCATAGACGAGGCGACGAGCCGGAACGGCTGCCTGAACTTCGCCGCCGGAATCCACCGGTGGGGCATGGTGCGGAAGGAGCGGTTGGAGCCGTTCATCGATCAGCTCGGCAGCGACCCGTGGCCGGTGGTGGAGGCGCCGCTGCGGCCGGGCGACGTGAGCTCCACCACAGCCTGGTGCCGGCACCCGTGCCTCGATCATGTATACTCAATGTAGATCCGACGGCAAAGGCAGCGATGAAAACCAGAGTTCAGAAATGGGGCAACAGCCTCGCACCCCGTATTCCGAGGCCACTCGCGGCCGGTGCGAATGTCGCGGCCGGGACAACCGTCGACATCGAGTTGCGCGAGGGCAGGCTGATCGTCGAACGAACCCGATCGCCTCACTGCGACCTCGACGACCTGCTTGCAGGCATCGACGCCACCAACCTGCATACCGAAATCGGGACGGGCACGCGCACCGGACGCGAGATCTGGTAGCGTGACCGACCCGTATGTGCCCGATCGTGGTGATGTCGTGTGGTTGACGTTCGATCCGCACCGCGGACGACGCGCGCGCGGCGGTCCTCAGAAGGGGCTCAAACCAGCCCGCCGGGCCAGTTGCTACGGTTAGATTTTCAGATGAGATTTAGATGAGTCGTACTCGCTGCTGCGCAGCGCGAGGCAATGGGGTGCATTCCATTCCTGTGACGACTGGGGAAGAGAAGCCCTCCCAGAGACTGA
>JAPPKD010000033.1 GCA_028820215.1 Spirochaetaceae bacterium
TCCGTCCTCACTCATTCTGCCATATCCGTCAGTGGGGGAGGTAGGCGTCGTGGAGTTGCTCGGCGGCGGCGCCGTCGGCGATCCAGCGGTCGATTTGGGCGTCGTCGTGGCCGAGCTCGCGCAGGACGGCACGGGTGTGGGCGCCGATCTTGGGCATCGGGGCGGCGATGCGCAGCGCGGTGTCGGCGAAGCGCGCGTAGGTGGGCGCGGGGTTGTCGACCGCGCTGCCGGCCGGGTGGTCGAGCAGGCGGATTACCGAAATCGACTCGCGCTCGCACCACGATGCGCGCTCGGCGTCGGTGATCGCACGCAGGCCGGCGCGGCGGATGTCTTCGATGTAGTCGACGCGGTGGCAGCCGAAGCCGGCGGCGGAAAATGCCTGCTCCCAGTGGGCCACCGGCTGTTCGGCGATGGCGGCCTGCAGGGCGGCGATGCGTTCCGCATCCTGGTCCGCGGAGACCGGGGCCGCCGCCAGGCCGGGGACATCGCGCAGCCGCGGCAGGTCCTCGGGCAGGCCGGTGAGCACGAGCCAGCCGTCGGCGGCGCGGTACAGGTGCTCCAGCGAGTGTTTGCCCAGAACCTCCTGGCCTTGCGGGCCGTCGTCGGGCAGGGCATCGGCGGTGGCCCATGCGAACGGCGCCTGCACCAGTTGCCCGCCCTGCGCCAGGGAGGTGAACACCAGGTCGCCGCCGCCCTCGCGCTTGCGGCGCAGCAGGGCCAACGCGATGCCGTAGGCGCCGGAGTAGCCGGTAATGTAGTCGATGCAGGAGGCGAAGCCGTGCAACTCGGGCGGCCCGCCGGGTCCGCCGTAGCGCTGCTGGATGCCGGTGGCGGCCTGCAGCACCGGGTCGAAGCCGGGCAACTCGGTCCACGGCCCGCGGCGCGGACCATTGAACGCGGTCAGGTTGAGGTACACGATGCCGGGATTGATGCGCGCCATTTTGGCATGGTCGATGCCGAGGCGCTCGGCCACGCCGGGCCGGAAGTTGTGCACGATCACGTCGGCGCCGGCGGCGAGCTGCTCGAACAGCCGCTTGCCCGCCGCCTGCTTGAGGTCCAGGATCATGCTGCGTTTGCCCTGGCCTACCTCGAGGTGCAGATAGCACGCGGTCGAGGGCAGGAAGTAGGGGTGGGGCGAATCGATCTTGATCACGTCGGCGCCGTACTCCGCCAGGGTCCGGGCGCAGCACGGTCCGGCCAGCACAGTGGACAGGTCCAGCACCTTGATGCCGGCGAGGATACCGCCCCGCGCCGCCGGGGGAGCCTGCTCGGCCGACTGCCGGGCGCGGTGCGCCGTCCGAGCGACCGCGCTGCCGTCACTCCGGGGCGCGGCGCCCGTGGTGGGGGCGGCGGCACCGTTGCCGTTTGCGGCCGGGAGGTCGTGCAGCAGGGCGGCGAGGTCGACGGCGCGCGCCGGCCGCGGCACGTGCCACTCGCGGGCGGTACGGCCGAGCGAGGTCTGCACGCCGAACTGGCGGATGGCGCCGTGCACCGGATCGTTCACCTCCACGGTGAGCGCGGCGGCGTCGGTCTCCGGGCGGTGCAGCCACTCCTGTGTGCTGCGGTGCACACTGAACGGCACTCCGTGTGCGCGCATGATCGGCGTCCAGTCGTCCGCCGGCTTCTGCCGGAAGGCGGCGGTCATGCGGTCGCGGAGGATCTTCCTGAATTCGCGCGACAGGCCGTCGATGTCCTGGATGTTGTTGGGCCGCGTCAGGTCGGGCCAGGGCGGCAAGTCGATCATGCCGTCGGCGATCAGAGCGTCGTAGATGCCGAGCGCCTTGATCAACTGCACCGAGTTGCGACGGCTGTTGCCGGCGAGCAGGAACACCCAGCGGCCGTCGCCCGCCTGGTAGCTGTCGAACATGACCGGCAGCCAGGGGCGTTGCGCATCGATCAGCCTGCGCCGCTCGTCCGCATCGGCGTGCCGCATCTGTTCGCGCAGCCCGTCGTTGGCGGGGTTGGGGCGCTTGCCGTAGCGCGCCGGGGCATCGGCCACGCGCAGCAGGAATGCGCCCATGGCCGACATCGCCGCGCCCGCGAGCGGCACCTCGATTGCCTCGCCGCGCCCGCTCTCCTCGCGCGCGTACAGCGCCATGGCCACGGCGATGGCGCCGTGCACCGCGCCGTACGCGGAGGCCAGCGGGATCGGCGTGTATTGCGGCGGCGCGTGCAGCGCGCGGCGGATCGCGTGCAGGTCGGTGTACACCCCGGTGGCCGCGTTGAGCACGCCTTCGAAGGCGCGCAGGGAAGCGTTCTTCTCGCCGGCGCCGAAGCCGGGCAGGGAGAGGTACACGAGGCGCGGGTTGGCCTCCGTCATGGCGGTGGCGCCCAGTCCGAGCCGGTCCATCACCCCGGGCCGGAAGTTCTCGATCACCACGTCCGCGGCGGCCACCAGGCGCTGCGCCGCCGCGCGTCCGGCGGCGCTCTTCAGGTCCAGCTCCACGACCTGCTTGCCGCGGTTGAACACCGCGCCGGCGGGGG
>JAPPKD010000336.1 GCA_028820215.1 Spirochaetaceae bacterium
TCGCCGTCGGCACCAGCGAACAACTGCAGGCGCTGACCGACCTGGCGGGCTAGCGCTACCGTGTCATGACAAAAGGGTCTGGACAACACGACTTCCGTGTTGTACAACGGCCTCGTCATGGCACAGTCTCAGATCAGCCGGCGCTTGCGCGACGAGGCGGCGCGCAAGCGGATTGTCGCGCTCGTGTCGGAGGAACGCTTCGACAGCCGTCGTGCGTTGGGTCGCAGGGTCTGCGAGGAGTTCGCGTTGGTCGATGCAGCCGGGCGGCTGCAGGTGGCCGGGTGCATGAAGGTGCTGGCGAGCCTCGCGGAGGGTTCGCCAGACCTGGTGCTGCCGGCGCCACAAGGCGCGCCGGTGGACAACCGCCCGCGTCAGCTTGCGGGGGATGTGCCCGAGCCGGTCGCGGTGCCGTCGCATCCGGCGAAGATCGTCGACCTTGCCGTGACGATGATTGCGACCGCGGCGCAACGCGCCTTGTGGAACACGCTCATCGCGCGCGAGCATCCGCACGGGCTGACGACCTTTGCCGGCTGCCAGGTCCGCTACCTGGTGGGCTCGGCGCATGGCTGGCTTGGCGCGGCGGGTTTTTGCGCCGCCGCACGGCGGGTTGCGGCGCGTGAGCGCTGGGTCGCGTGGAGCGAGGAGCAACGTCGCGAGCACTTGCACCGCGTGGTGTGCCTGAGCCGATTCCTGATCCGCCCGCAAGTGCGCTGCCCACATCTGGCAAGCCATGTGCTCGGTCGCATCCTGCGGCGCCTGCCGCGGGACTTCGAGGCGCGCTACGGGTTTCGTCCCTGGCTCGTGGAGAGCTTTGCCGATGCTGGCTATGATGGTACGTGCCTTCGGGCGGCGAACTTCGTGTGCGTCGGCACGACTGCGGGCCGGGGCCGTCAGGACCGCGGCAAGCGCCGCGCGAAGACGCGCAAGACGGTCTTCGTGTACGAGTTGGCGCGCAGCTGGCGCAACACGCTTGGGGTTGCGCGGGTCGACCATGCGCCGGTTCGCGAGCCGGGCGAGGGTCTGAACACCGCCCAGTGGGCGCACAACGAATTTGGAGGGGCACCGTTGGGCGACCAGCGCCTGTCGGCACGTCTGGTCAAGAGCGTGGACCTGCTGGCGGCCTACCCAGGGCACAAGATCAACGCCAACAGCGCCAGCGACCGCACCGCGATCAATGCGTTCTACCGGCTCATCGAGATGCCGGCGGAGTCGCAAGTCACGGTGCACAACATTCTCGCGCCGCATCGCGAGCGCAGTATTGAGCGGATGCGCGCGCAGCGCACGGTGCTCGCGATTCAGGACGGGACGGACCTGAATTTCACCACCCGCCCGGGATGCGACGGGCTGCAGGTGGTTGGCAGCAACCAGACCGCGGCGAAGAGTCTGGGCCTGCACCTGCACGCGACCCTGGCGGTGACCGAGACCGGCCTTCCGCTGGGGGTGCTGCGCCTGGGCTTCGATCCGGTCAGGAGCGGGCCTGCGCTGGGCGAGCGCAAGAGCCGGCGCTGGCTCGACGGTTTCACCGACATCGTACGCGCCGTGCGCGAGGTCGGCGGCAAAACGCGCGTGCTCTCGGTGTGTGACCGCGAAGCCGATTGCTTCGAGCTGTTCGACGCCCAGCGCCGCAGCCCACGGGTGGACTTGCTGGTGCGCGCGCACCATGACCGGATTCTCGCCAAGCGCCAGGCGAAGCTGTTCGCGACGATGAGCGCCGGCACGCCCGACGCCCGGATCGAAGTCGAGGTCGACGCGCTGACCGCGC
Source organism: Spirochaetaceae bacterium (assembly GCA_028820215.1). The sequence goes on from JAPPKD010000336.1 coordinate 1,763, forward strand.
GGCCCAAATCGAGCCGCAAAAAGGCACGCCCCGCACGGCGCAAGCGCTTGGCAAGCTGCGAGCTGCGGTTCCGTCGCGTCACGCTGCCAGCCACGCAGGTCCTGCCAGGCGCCGAGCCGGTGAACGTGTCGGCAGTGCATGTCGTGGAGACCCAGCCGCCCCCGGACGAGGACCCGATCAGGTGGTTCCTTCTGACCACACTGGAGGTCCGCACCGCAGGGCAGGCCGGCGATGTCGTGGGGTTTTACCTGCAACGCTGGCGGGTCGAGGACTTCTTCCGGGTCCTGAAGTCCGGGTGCCGGGTCGAGTTCCTGCTGTTCCGCACCGCTGAACGGTTGCAGCGCGCCATCGCCATCAACGCGGTGATTGCTTGGCGCATCATGGTCATGACGCTGCTCGGGCGCGAGGTACCCGATTGCGAGCCGCATCTGATGTTCGCCGACCACGAACTCGCGTTCCTGCACGACTATGCGCTCGAGCACGACCTCACACCACCGAGCCGGCTCGGCGATGCCGTGCGTCTCGTTGCCCATCTTGGCGGGTATCGCGACCGCAAGCATGACCCGGACCCTGGCCATCAGATCATGTGGCATGGCCAGACCCGGTTGTCCAGCGCCGCGCTGGGCCACCGCATCGGGTTCCAAGCCGGTCAACGGTATGCTCTGACGCAGATCCGATAGCCTGTTGTCATGCAGACTTATCATGACACGGTAGC
>JAPPKD010000014.1 GCA_028820215.1 Spirochaetaceae bacterium
TCGTCCCTCCGACCCGAATCGGCCGACAGAGACCCCTACAGCGCAATTTCCTCGGCGGTGGCAAGAGTGGCGGTCATCATGGAGTTAATGTAATACTGGTTTTGATATAGACCCTTTGGTCGAGTCCGCGACCGGCAACGGACTCGCGCTCAGTGGGCGCTGAAAGGGGCGCTCGGCGGTCCAAGGGGCATCCGAGCTTCCGGGAGGCCGGAAGGGGCCCGTACGTGCGGTGGCGTGCCACCTCGCAGGCGCATAGCCCCCGTCAAGACCCTGCGGCAAGAATCCTCGATTTTTTCTTGCGGCGCGCCCGTTGCCGCGCCGAAGCCGGCAGCATCACGGACCGATCGACCTAGCCGCCGCCTCGCGCCCCCTCTCATCCACACGAACCCGGGAAGAGCTTCAAACATTGATTGAATGCCGATTTCCTGCGCAGGGCTCACGCGGAGCCGTCAGGGCTGGGCGGCGCGCGGGAGGGAGTGGTGATACGGGCGGCGTGCGGGTTCCCGGCAGAGGAGTTCAGGTCGAACGTCTGCAAGAACGTCCGGCCCGGGCACGTCCAATCGGAAGATCACTGGTCGAAAAACTGGAAGGCGTGCCGCATCGTGCGACGGTAAGGGAGGAACGAGCACAACCCTCTACGAACAGGCGACAGCACCGGGGAGGTAGCGGGTGATGAAACGGACGATGCGGCGCGAGCGCTCGGCGAGCCGGATCGCGTGTTCGGCGGGCGTCATCTCGGCGAAATACACGCCCGTGACCGGATCGATTTGCAGCGACTGCAGCGGATGACCCGGAACCCGCACCGGGCTTGGCGAGGAGACGAACGCCGTCCGGTTCGTCAGGAGTTCGGAGTACACATGGTCCCGGTCGGGCGCCAAGGCGATGCCGAGGGTCCATTCACCGGCCGCGCGGCCTCCCAGCTTCTCCAACAGGGCACTGTAGTGCCTGACCATCTCGGCGTCGGTCGCCGATTCCGCGCCGCCGATGCGGCGCACGTGAACGCCGGGCTGCCGCTCGGCCGGCAGCCCCTCGATCCGCAGCGCTGCATCGAGGGAGAACGTCGGGATACCTGACGCTGCGAAGTACGCCAGCGCCTTGATCCGGGCGTTCTCCTCAGCGGTATCCGCCGACTCGACGGCGTCGACGGTGAGTCCCAACTGGACCGGGTCGTAGATCTCCAGGGGCAGATGGCCAAGCATGGCGCGCCAGTCCGCGACCTTGCCGGGATTCGAGGTTCCCAACAGCAGCCCGGCGACGCTGCCCGCGTGCGTCACAGGCCGCCAACGCCGTCGAACCCCAGTCCGCGCTGCTTCATGCTCACGAATCCGCGCGCCCCGATCACGACGTGGTCCAGCAGCGCGATGTCCAACAGCTCCGCGCTCTCGCGAATGCGGCGGGTGACCGAAGTGTCTTCCGGGCTCGGAGTGGGGTCCCCGGACGGATGGTTGTGGACCACGATGACGTTCGGGCAGTTCTCGCGGATGGCGGGCCGCAGCACCTCCGCGACCCGGACCGACGCCGCGCACACGGTCCCCTGGTAGACCTCACGCACGAGCAGCACTTCATGCTTCGTGTTGAGAAGCAGAACCCGAAGCTGCTCCTGTTCCAGGTGTGCCATCTGTGGCCGGAGCAGATGGTACACGTCTTCCGGATCGCGGATCGCCGGGCGGTCGGTGGGCGCCGGGCCGGCCGCGCGGCGGCCCAGCTCCAGCGCCGCCAGCATCTGGCACGCTTTCGCCTCACTCACTCCATCGAGCGCGCACAGCTCCGCGAACGACGCTCGCGAGAGCCCGGCCAGACCGTGGAACTCGGACAGCAGCCGCGCGGAAAGCTGCATGACGCTCTGTCCGGGGATCCCGGTGCGCAGCAGGATGGCGATCAGCTCCGGGTTGGAGAGCTGGCCGGCCCCCGACAGGCGCAGGCGTTCCCGTGGCCGCTCGTGGGCCGGCAGGTCTCGGATCGTGAGGGTCTGGCGGGACATGCCGTTGGCGTGGTCGCACTGTTCCATTCACACCCATATACGGGGTCCGCGGCGGTGGCGCTTTATCTCACCGAGAGATCGACGGCCTCCGTTTGCCGGCCGAAATGGGCGTACGGGCCACGAGATGACCGGTGATGAACCTGACGATCTGGCCCGAGCCATGGCCGAACCTATGTGCGTATTCGGTCGGAGTCATTTCCGAGAAGTACTTGCCTGTCGACGCGTCGAACTCCCTGACGCGTCGAAACACGCGATTGACTTGATTCGTGCGTTCTCCTCCGGGGTGTCGCCGGTTTCGGCGGCGTCGACCGCAAGTCCCAACTGGTGCGGGTCGACGAGCTCCACGGCAACTCGGCCCAGAATGTGGCGCCACTCCCGGATCTCTCGGTGATTGGTAGTGCCCAGGAGGAGCCGGACGTGACGGCCCGCCCGTGTCATGGAGGCGGCACTTCGCGCTCGTCGCGGAGTACGTAGAGCGGGGCGTTCGGCAGGGTGCGGATGTGCTCGGGAAGGAACGTCGGCTTGAGATTCGCCTGCTCCAGCTCATCTACCGGGATCCATTCGAGGACGATGCTGGACTCGGCACCTGCGAACCTGCCGTCGCGGCCGCGAGTCGGCGAATTCTCGTCGAGCTCGACCAGGAAGTAGAGGCTGACCTCCTGGTAGCGCCTTCCGTCGAGCTCGAAGAAGTTGTCGGCTACGATGAGCAGACGGCCGATCGTCGCCGGTTCCCCCAGCTCCTCGATCGCCTCCCGTCGCAACGCTTCGACGGCGCTCTCGCCGAACTCCACGCGGCCGCCCGGCAGGAAGCAGAAGCCCTGACCGACCGCCTGCTCCACCAGCACGCGGCCGTCGTGGACGGCGATCCCGCCGACCCGGTACATGAAGGTCAGGCTGTCGTGGGTGAACATGATCATGCGGTCGTCCATCGGCGGCGGGCTCAACTCCAGCCTGACGTATAGGGGCCTGGATGGGAGCCCCCGTCCACGAGGTGGGTGACCTCGGCGGAGCCTCCGTCCCGGTCGATCCGGTAGATCACGTGGTGCGGCTGGTAGATGTCCGCCATCCGGTCCTCCCAGCCGATCAGGGCGGCCACCAGGACGCGGTTGATGGCGGAGTGGGCGACGATCAGCGTGGTGCGCCCGTCCAGCCGGCCGGCCACCGCGCGCGCCCGCACCAGCATGTCGGCCAGCGATTCGCCGCCCGGCGGCCGGTAGTGCAGCCGGTCCTCCTCTCGGCGGGCCAACTCGCCGGGATACGCGGCCTCCACCTCGTCCCTGGTCAGGCCTTCCCAGCGGCCGATGTCGGACTCGGCCAGGTCGGCGTCGATCTCGGCCGTAAGGCCAATGGCGCGCTCCACCACAGTCGCGGTCGCCCGCGCCCGCCCGAGCGGACTGCACAGCAGGCGCGCGACGCCGCGACCGCGCATCGTCTTCGCGGTCGAGCGCGCCTGTGCCCGGCCCTTGTCCGTGAGCGGCGAATCGAGCCGGCCCTGGTACCGCTCCTCGGCGTTCCAGACCGTCTCTCCATGGCGGGCCAGATAGACGGTCACGGATCAGGCGAAGTCCAGATTCCCGGTGATCCGCGTGCCGTCGCGGGAGAACTCCTCGACGTAGCGCCGGATGCGCTCGCGCGCCTCGGCCAGGTCGTGGTTGTTCAGGTTCAGGTTAAGCAGGTCGATGTACCACGGTGCCTTGAGCGGGCTGCCGACGTAGGTGTCGGCGATCTCGCGCGCGATCGGCAGCGTCGTCGTCTTCGAGTCCTCGTGCACGTCGCGGTCGGCCGCCGCCAGCAGCTTGGCGTACTCCTCCTCCAGCAAGCGGGCGAACATACGGGCGTCGAAGCGCGTCCCGGCGTCCACGCCCAACTCCGGGTCGGCATCGGTCAGCGCCGCCCCCTTGTGCAGCCACTCCCACAGGATGCTCAGGCGGATCTCGCCGGTGGCCATGTCCTCCATCAGGTAGAGCACGTCGTCGTCGCCGAAGTGGTCGGCCGGCTTCAGGGCCGCCGCCTGCATGCCCTGGCCGAAGGCGTTGCCGTACTGCAGGGCGACGCTCAACAGGTCGCGCGCGCCGCGGATCGTGCGCGGCGCGAGTTCCAGCTCCAGCAGTCCGCCGGCGTCCGCCTCGGTGTACGTGAGCGCCGGGAACTGCCGCCCGAGCTGATTGGGCTCGCCGGCGCGCTCCCAGACCGGCCGGACGATGTGCACCATCTTCCAGTGGGCGACCCACTTGCCGCTGGCGCCGGCCTGCTGCTCTCGCTCCGCGCCGGCGACCGCCTTGGCCATCGACGCCTCCACCCCTTCCGCCGAGCCGACCGGGATGTTGGGCTCCATGCCGCCCTGCCAGAGGGCATATCCTCCGGCCGCGTCCGGGGTGTTCACGGCGCGCCGCACGCGGTCCTCGTAGGCGTGCATGTAGCCGTAGGTCATCGTGATCGCGTCGATGTTGGGATTGACGAAGCGGTCGTCCCACGCCATCGCGTCGGCGACGCTGTTGATGTAGTCCCAGCGGCCGGTGTTGAAGCCGACGAAGCGCTCGCCGAGCGCGGCGCGGATCTCCATCAGTTGAAACGAGGCTTCGAGCTGTTCGACCAGGACGTAGGTCTTCACGGTGCCGGCGGCCAGGCCCAGGTGGCCCTCCAGTGTGCCGAGCAGCCGGTGCCAGAAGGCCGCCTCCTCCGCGGTCTGGATCTTCGGCAGGTAGAGGACGACCGAGGCGCCGCGCGCACGCAGCGCCGCGTGGTTGGCCGCCACGTACAGGGCGGCGTCGACGATCGAGGCCGACAGGCCGGTGCCGTCCGCCATGCGTACGTGGCGGTCGTCCAGGTGCAGGCCGCGCGCCCGGAAGATGGTGGTGGTGAAGTCGAGCTGTGCGCGCCAGTCGTCGATGATCGGCCGCTTCAGGAACCCCTGTGCCCAGGCGTTCATCTCGCCTGCGACCCCCTCGGCGGCGGCCAGGAACGCAGGCGCCCGCGCGATACCCAGCCGCAGGTTGCGCTGGTTGTCCAGCGACATGGTCGTCACCTGCCCCAGGGCGTCCTCGCCGTCGAACATCCAGCCGTCGGCGCCGGACAGAAGCGCGTAGGCGACGTTGCGGATGCTGCGCGGCAGGAGCGCGTCCGGCTTGGCTCCCGGTCCGGTGCCCTGGATCCACTGCCGCTGCAGGTCGTCGGGGATGGCGCTGCCGGTGAAGCGGCCGGCGCGGGCGTCCGCGACCGTGAGGTCCGAGCCGGCGATCGTGGCGCCGGCCGGCAGGAAGTCGATGCGGCGCCGTTCCCGCGCCCGTTCGGCGCGGCGGGCGATGCGCCGGTGCATCAGGTCGAGGCGCGGCTCGTTGAGCGCGGCCAGGGCGGCGATGGCGTCGAGCGCCGCGTCGCTGTAGACGTCGTCGTACTGCCGCGCCAGATCGGCGCGGATCTGCACGGTTCGGTTCATGGAGGCCATGGAGGCGGTATAGTAGCGCCTGATCGCGACTCCCGCAGTGCCAGAATCCCATCCCGTCCCACCCGCCAACCTGCTGTTCATCCTGTCCGACCAGCACAACCTGCGCGGCACCGGCTGCTACGGCGGCGACGGCATCACCCCCAACCTGGACCGGCTGGCCGCCGCCGGCACCCGCTTCACCTCCGCTTACACCACCTGCCCGCTGTGCGTGCCGGCGCGCGCCTCGCTCGCCACCGGCCGCTACGTGCACGACATCGGCTACTGGGACAACGCCCACGGGTACGACGGCCGGGTGCCGACCTGGGGCCACCACCTGGCCCGGCGCGGACTGACCTGCGACTCGATCGGCAAGCTCCACTTCCGCGGCGGCGACGACAACGGCTTCGGGCGCGAGATCGAGCCGCTGCACGTGGTGGATGGGGAGGGCGACCTGCTCGGCTGCCTGCGCGAGGACTCGCCGGTCCGCAACGCGCGCGCCGGCGTCCTGGCGGCCGGCCCGGGCGAATCGAGCTACCTGGCTTACGACGTGCGCAACGCCGACAACGCCGTCCACTGGCTGCACGCCCATGCCGGCGACCGCCGTCCGTGGGTGCTGTTCGTGGGGTTCGTCTGTCCGCATCCGCCCTACGTCGGACCGCCGGGGCACTTCGAACGCTACGACCCCGGCGCGATCCGGCCGATGCCGCAGGAGGAGCATGCCGCTTGGCCCGCCCACCCGGCGATCGACGGGGTGCGCGACGTCCTGAACCTGAACGAACCGCTGTCCGCGGAGCAACTCTCGATCTACCGGCGGGCGTACCTGGCCGCGTGCACCCACCTGGACGAGCAGATCGGCCGCGTGCTGGCCGCGCTCGACGCCTGCGGCGTCAGGGACCGCACGCGCGTCCTCTACACGTCCGACCACGGCGAGTCGATGGGAGCGCGCGGGTTGACCGGCAAGCTGACCATGTACGACGAGTCGGCCGCCGTGCCCCTGATCATGGCCGGCCCCGACGTGCCCGCCGGCCGCACCGTCGCCACCCCGGTGAGCCTGGTCGACTGCTTCCCCACGATTCTCAGCGCGGCCGGTTGCCCGCTCGCGGACGAATTGCTCCCCGACGAGCCGCTGCCGGGAGAAGACCTCCTCGCCCTGGCCGCCGCCGGTGACCGCGACCGCACGGCGTTCGCCGAGCACCACGCCGTGGGCTTTCGCCGCGCGGTCTACCTGCTGCGCGACCGCCGCTTCAAGTACGTCCACTACGTCGGCATGCGTCCGCAGCTCTTCGACCTGGCCGCCGACCCGGACGAGGTCTTCGACCTGGCCGGCCGGCCCGAGCACGCCGAGACCGTGCGCGCATTCGAGCGGCGGTTGCGCGCTATCGTCGACCCGGAGGAGGCCGACGCGCGCGCGCATGCCGACCAGCGGCGCAAGGTCTCGGACGCGGGCGGCCGGGAGGCCGTGATCGCGCGCGGCATCTTCGCCAACTCGCCGACCCCGGACGAGGCGCCCACGTGGGAGCGGCCGGTCGGCCGCTGATCGGGTACAGTCGAGCAGGAGGCGGACATCGCATGGAGCTGCACGAGGTCGCCGACAGGGAGTTCGCGCGCAAGGGATTCATGGTGGTGCGGGCAGCCTTCAAACCCTCCGAGGTGGCGGAGCTCCACGAGCGCGCCGACGCGATCGTGGCCGACCACGACGCCTACCAGCGCCGCTACCGGGAGGAGACCGAGCGGATCGAGGCCGAGCATCCGATGCCGGGCGCACCGGACCCGACGGCGCAATTCAACGAGCTCCGCCGCCGGCTCCCCGACTTTCCCGAGATCGAGGTCTCCTCTCGCCATCTGCGGCGCCAGAACCGGATCTACCCGAAGCGCCGCCGGCCTGTCGATCCGGCCGAGCGCCGGCAGGCCGTGTCGAACGGCACCGCCTGGGCTGCCTTTTCCGGCCAGATCAACGGGCTTGCCGACTGCGACGAGACATTCGCCCGGGCGGCCGTCCATCCCCGCATCGCCGAGGTGCTCAGGCAGGTGCTGGCCCCCGACGCCAGGCTCTGGTTCGACCACATCTTCGCCAAGGGCGCCCTCAACGACGACCCGCCCTACCACGGCGCCAACCGCTTCCACCAGGACGGCTTCTTCCAGTTCGACCGCCGCACCGTGACCTGCTGGCTGGCCCTGGACGCGGTGACCGAGGAGAACGGGCCGTTCCACTACATCCCGCTGGACGCGCGCCCGGAGAGCGCCGGCCCCGAGCGCGCCGGATACGGCCGCTTCGACTTCGACGACCTGGGCCCGGAGGGGCTTGCGCGCGAGCTGCTGGACGCGGCGGAAGTCATCACCCTGGAACCCGGCGACCTGGCCGTCCACGACCGCTGGGTCCTGCACGCCACCGGCCCCAACGAGAGCGCCCAGCCCAGATGCGGCTGGGCGCTGCACTACATCGACGCTCGCGCCCGCTTGGGCGAGTTCGACCGCCCCCGTCCCGATGCGACCCGCTTCGCGAAGGTCACGGCGGAGGGCTACCACATTCGCAACGGCAAGCTGACCGGCAACCGCGCGTGGCCGCTGGTGTGCGGGCAGGCCGTGCCAGGAGGAATCTGAAACCATGAGCGTACGCGTCACCGTCTGGAACGAGTTCGTCCACGAGCACGACAACGAGTTCGTCCGCAGCATCTACCCCGACGGCATCCACGAGCAGATCGCCGGCCACCTGCGCGCGCAGGAAGGGCTGGAGGTGCGCACCGCCACCCTCGACCAGCCCGACCACGGGCTCACGGAAGAAGTGCTGGATGCCACCGACGTGCTCATCTGGTGGGGGCACGCCGCCCACGCCAAGGTGCGCGACGACATCGTCGACCGCGTGCAGGAGCGAGTCCTGCGCGGCATGGGGCTGATCGTCCTGCACTCCGGCCACTACTCGAAGATCTTCAAGCGCCTCATGGGCACCACCTGCAGCCTCACGTGGCGGGAGGCGGCCGAGCGCGAACGGCTGTGGGTCGTGAGCCCGAACCACCCGATCACGCGCGGCTGCGGGCGCTTCATCGAGATCCCCAACGCGGAGATGTACGGCGAGTTCTTCGACATCCCCGATCCGGACGAGCTGTTGTTCGTGAGCTGGTTCGAGGGAGGCGAGGTGTTCCGCAGCGGCGCGGTCTGGCACCGCGGCCAGGGCCGCGTCTTCTACTTCCGGCCGGGCCACGAGACGTTTCCCATCTTCCATCACCCGGGCGTGCTGCACGTCCTGACCAACGGCGTGCGCTGGTGCGCCTTCTCCGGCAATGACCAGATGGTGACGATCGTCGGCACGCCCAACGAGAAGGAGCCGTTCGAGGAGCTCTCCCCCAAGGACTACGTCATGGGCGAGCTCGAGCACCCGGCGGAGTCCGGCGCGAGGTAGCCTCACCGTGTCGGACACGCTGTGGACTCACGGCATCCGACGGCGACGAGCTGCAGGCGCCGGGCCGAATCGGCCTGGCTGTGCTACGGCAATGACATACTGCCCATTCTGTTGACGATTACTTGCAAGTGATGGTGTAGTCTCGTCGGACGGTCTGGGATCGTGACCGAGGGTTGCCGCAGGTCGCGTCGAGCGTCGCCCGGAGGCACCCGGCGGTGACGTCCCGGAGAAGCAGCCCGCATTACGCCTCCCTTGCCGGAGGAGAAGAGAATGAGTCGTGATATCGGAGGAGCCGAGGCGCCGTTCGCCGACACCGGCGACGAGGTCCGAGATGACCTGACTATGGCCCCCGAAGTGATGCTCGACCTGGCACGCAAGACGGCGGAGCTTCTGGTGGAACGCATCGAGGGCCTGCCCGGGGAGCGCGCCTGGGACGGGGAGTTCAAGGAGGCACTCGACCACCAGTTGATGGCCGAACCCCCTGAGCAGGGCCGGCCGCCGATGGAGGTGATCGAGCAGGCGGCGCGCGGGATTCTCCCGTTCGCGACGCGGTTGGATCACCCGCGGTGCTTCGGGTTCGTCCCCTCGTCGCCCACCTGGCCCGGCGTGTTGGCCGATTTCATGGCCGCCGCGCATCATATCAACGCTTGCACCTGGCTGGTCGCGAGCGGTCCGACCCAGGTCGAGCTGGTGGTGATCGATTGGTTTCGCCGCTGGATCGGCTACCCGGAGAGCGCGGGCGGTCTGTTGACGAGCGGGGGTTCGGCGGCCAGCGTCGACGCCTTCGTGGCGGCGCGCGAAGCGGCCGGCCACCCCGAGCGGGCGACCGTGTACATGAGCGACCAGAGCCATAGTGCGCATGTGCGAGCAGCCAGGATCATCGGCGTCCGACCGGATCGCATCCGGCTGCTGCCGAGCGACAAGCAGTTCCGCCTGGACATGGGACTGCTGGCGCGCGCCGTGGCCGACGACCGCGCCGCGGGGCTCGACCCGATCGCGATATGCGCCAACGCCGGAGCGAGCAGCACGGGAGCCATCGATCCGCTGCCCGCGGTGGCGGACTACTGCGAGTCGGAAGGCATCTGGCTGCACGTCGACGCCACGTACGGCGGCTTCGCGGCGGTGACCGAGCGGGGCAAGCGGCTCCTCGGCGGGATCGAGCGGGCCGACTCGGTCGGGCTCGACCCGCACAAGTGGCTGTTCCAACCGTACGAGGTGGGCGGCTTGCTCGTGAAGGACGCCGGCACGCTCGAGCATGCGTTCGAGGTGCACCACGATGTTCTCCAGGATACGGTATGGGGAGCGAATCACCCGAACATCTCGGATCGCGGCCTGCAACTGAGCCGCTCGTTCCGCGCCCTGAAGGTATGGATGTCGATCCAGACGTTCGGGATGGCGGCATTCCGGCGCGCGGTGGAGAAGGGGATGAAGCTTGCCGTGCGCGCCGAGGGCTACGTTCGCGAAAGCCCGCTTCTGGAGATGCTGACTCCGATATCCCTGGGGATCGTGTGCTTCCGGATCAACCCGGCGGGTGCCGATCCGGACGAGGGGAACCTGGAACAGATCAACCGAAAGGTGCTCGCCCGCATGTTCTGGGAAGACCGGGCATTCCTGTCGTCAACTCTGCTCCATGGGAAGTTCGCACTCAGACTCTGCATCATCAACCACACCACGACCTGGGACGACGTTCGGGAGACCCTGGAGGCCGCCGAACGGTTCGGAATGGAGGCATCTACCGCGCAGGCGGCTCCGCAGTAGCCTCGATTCGGTCCTTCGTTGTATCATTAAGATACAAGTATGAATGCAGTCCACATCACTCGGATCCCGCCGGAGACCATCAGCGCCCTGAAGCGCCTGGCGCGCAGCCACCACCGGTCGCTGCAAGGCGAGCTGCGCGTCATTCTCGAGCGGGCCGCCAAGACGGCGCCGGCCGAAGGTGACGGGGCCGTGCTGCAGCTCAAGACGGTCAGGACCGGCCACACGGGACCGTGGCGCCGGGAAGAGATCTATGGCGACGACGGACGGTGAGGTCCTGTTCGTCGATACCAACGTGCTGCTGTCAGCAACCGACGAGTCACGCCCGTCCCACCGGGACGCGTGCCGGTTGATCGCCGAATCCGGCCGGCGCGGCCTGCACCTGGCGGCAAGCGGACAGATTCTGCGCGAATACCTGGTGGTAGCGACGCGGCCGGTCCAAGCGAACGGTTTCGGCATGGACGCCACCGACGCGACCGCGAACCTGAACCAGTTCCTTCGCCACGTTCACCTGTACGACGAAACCGATGCGGTGGCGCGGCGTCTGCGCGACCTGGGTGTCACATGCGGTCTGAGTGGCAAGCGGTTCCATGACGCCAACATCGCGGCGACCATGGCGACTCACGGGATCCGTACCCTGGTGACCGAGGATCAGGCCGACTTCGCAGCGTTTGATGAGATCGAGCCCGTTACGATCGCCGACCTCGCAGCCCGAACGTAGGGGGCGGATCGTCATCCGTCGCCGCCGGGCCGCGTAGTCCGCGGCGGGCGGGCGCTCAGGATCAGCGCTGCTGCGACGACAGCGAGCGCGCTCACCAGCAGCCACGAGCCCCGGTAATTCCCGGAGGCATCGCGCAGGGCGCCGGCGAGCGGGGCGCCCAGGCCGCTGGCCAGGAAGATGAACGGCAGCACCACGCCGCGGATGGTGCCGACGAACTGCCACCCGTAGTACTGCGCCCAGATCACTCCCTGGACGACCATGTACGTGCCGACCCCGCAGCCGAACGTCACCGTCGACGCGAACAGCAAGGGTGTCCAGGGCCCGGCCGCCCATAGCTGCGCCGCCGCCATGAGCGCGACCCCCACGCAGAACGACAGGCACGAGACCAGTCCCACCTTCCGGGCGTCCAGGCGCTCCACCACGAAGCCGGCCACCAGCGCCATGACGGTCGCCACGCCGGCGTCCATGGCGAACGCCAGCGACACGGTCGTCGGGTGAAAGCCCAGCTCGATCCAGTGCGGAATGCGGTGCACGCTGGCCGCGCCCAGCAGGAACCCCAGGATCGCGAACGCGGCGCTGAGCTTCCACAGGGTGGCGGTGCGGATCGCCGCGCGCAGCGTCCACTGGACCGATTCGGATGAATCGTGAGGGCCCGTTGCGAAGGCGCGGTCGGCATGGGCTCGTCCGGTCCGTAACGGATGCCCCCCGTCGGGCTCCAGACCCATGTCGCTCGGCTGGCGGCGAAGCAGCAGCACCAGCGGCACGGTCGCGGCCGACAGCCACGCCAGGGTCACCCAGGCCGATCGCCAGCCGTGGTTGCTGATGAGCACCTGGGTCAGGGACACGAACAGCGCGCCGCCCACGCCCAGGCCGAGTTGCACGATGCCGGTGGCGCGCCCGCGCAGCCGGATGAACCACTTGGACACCGGCACCGTGGCGATCAGCGCGCCGCCGGCCGGTGCCGTCCAGCCGGTGATGCCCAGGCCCAGGAGCACGCCGAACAGCACCGCGGGCGACTCCGCGCGGGCCAGCAGCAAGAGTCCGCCGGTGGCGACGACGATCGCCAGCAGCATCGGCCCGCGCGGTCCGTGGCGGTCCAGCCAGCGGCCGATCAGGATGCCGCTCAGGCCGCTGGCCCACAGGCGCATGGTCTGCGCCCAGCCGATCGCCTGCCGTGAGAGGCCGAGCTCCTCCGCCATCGGGATGACGAAGAAGCCGAAGTTGAGCGTGCCGCTGGCCTGCCCCGCCGCGTTGAGCACGAAGAATGCGGCGACGATCACCCACCCGTAGTAGAGCGGCCTGCCTCGTACCGTCATGTCGTTTCGATTTCGCGAATCACCGCCGCATACAGCTCGACCCCGATGCGGAAGCCGTGAGAGCCCACGAGGTCGTCGATCAGCCGGCGCACCTCTGCCCGGTCCACCAGTCTCCGCCGCAGCGCCAGCAGCAGTACGCCGAGCGTGCCGAGCGCTCGAACGCCTTCGACCGTAGCCAGTCGACGAACGGTCCGATCGTCAGTCAGCAACAGATCCGCCTTGAGTCGGACGGCCAGGGTCATCGCCGCATTGTCGGCACGGCTCATGCCCGCGACAAAATCACGGGGGCTGTCGACCCGTTCCACGCGTGCCGCCGCGAGGAACCGATGCAATTCAACGGACTCGGCGCGGTCGAGCGGAGGCGCCAGCACTTCTTCACGAATCTGCTGCGGGACGACGACGTCGTCTCCCAGGACACGGCGAATCACGGCAAGCTGCCGTATCTTCCCCAGAAATGTCAGCGGAGAGGCATCGGCGACGACCGTCACAGCGGCTGCAGGTCTGCGGCCAGGTCTTCCGGACCGTAATTCAACTCCAAGTCCTGATCGCGTAACCTGAGAATCAGGTCACGGAGGCTCAAGCCCGCGATCTCGGCGGCGCGCGAGAGCGTCACTTCCCCACGTCGGTACGCATCGCACGCACATTCGAGCAGGAGCGCGCTGGCGCCTCGCCTGACCGCCCACCGCAACAGGGTGGAGCGGTCGACCCCCATGGCCTGCGCGGTGCTCTCCAACCGAGACACCTCGGACTCCGGCAGTCGCAACGACACGGTTACCGTCCCCACGTATACAACTCTACATGATGTATGCGCCGCGTGGTGCACAGCGTCAACCGGACAAGCGGCAGAGCCCGTCGGTGCCGGACGTGTGAGCCCTGTCACACGATGGTAGCGCCCCGCCGGGAATGAGGGTAAGGTTTCGGAGGGTTCATGGGTACGGTACCACCGTTGCAAAGGAGCCGGCGTTGAGCGCGGCGACCGAACGGCTCGGCGGCGGCCCGATGGAACCGGTGCGGTTCGACCGGGAGTTGCGCCGACTGTTTGGGCCGCAGGCGCGCAGCGAGGGGCCGCTGGCCGCCAGCGGCGCGGGGCGACGTTTGCTCGGTGTCGACCTGCGGCGGCTCGATGCCGATCAGGTGGCCCTGCTTCTGGATGCACTGAGCCAGTTCCGCATCGTGTGCATTCCCGGTCAGGATCTGGATTCCTTTTCGCTGGCCGACTTCGAGCGCTTCGCCAACCACTGGGGGGCGCCGGTTCCGCATCCCACCAACTTCCTGCGCGGGGGCAAGCCCGCCCAGTCCGACGGAGCCTCCGACGGCCCGGTCGAGACCGTGCCGTTCGCCCAGCGACGCGCGGCGTCGGTGAACGCGGCGTTCCCCGGTCGCCTGCAATGCCTCCCGCACGAGTCGCCGGCGGTTCTGGTGGTGGCCAACTTCCGGGGCGGCGCCGAGCGCCGGGGGAGCGTCACCACGAGCGTGGGCGGCTCCTGGCATACCGACATCGAGTACGAGCCGCTGCCGATCTACGTGTCGATGTTCCTCGTCCATCACATGCCGGTGCGGCGTGATGCGCCCGGCGGCACGTGGATGCAGCGTCCCGAAACTGGCGAGGGGCTGGCAAGCCGCTACTTCGAAGGCTCCGACCCGGAGCTGATGCGGCTGCGCACGGCGCTCCCATTGAACGGCGAGACCGCGTTTGCGGACACCGCCGCGGCCTTCGCCGCGCTGCCGCCGGAGCGGCAGGAGCTGCTGGCGCGAACGCGGGTACGACGCCGGCTGAACGAAGGCGACGACGGCTGGCTGGCGCCGTTGGTGCGCACCAACCCGCGCTCCGGTATCAAGTCGCTGCACAGCCCGATCTGGGCTTCGCGGCCGCGCATACGCCCGCCTGTCGAAGTCGACGGGCTGTCCCCCGAGGAGTCGCGCACCTTTCTCGATAAGTTGGAGGCGCACGTGCTGCAACCGCGGTTTCGCTACGACCACCTGCACGTGCCGGGCGACGTGACGCTGTGGGACAACTACATGACGCTGCACAACGTCCCGCGGCTCAAGGAGAACATCGACTCGATCGACGACGCGCGCCTGCTCTATCGCCTGAGCTGCAAGGGCAAACCGGCGTTGACCCTGCCTCGCAACGACCCGCCCGAGTGGCTGGCTGCACACGTCACCGCCGGATACTGCACCCCGGCGGCGATCATCGACGGGGATTGAGTCCGCGTCTCCGGCCGGGTGTTCCCCGGTCGGCGGCCAACTGCCCATTCGCGAGAGTCCACGGTGCCAGCAGCCGGTCGGGTCCTGGTCGTCGGGAGCATCAATACCGACCTGGTCGCCTACGTCGAGCATCTGCCGGAGCCCGGAGAGACCGTGGGCGGCGCCCGGTTTGCGGAGACCGCCGGCGGCAAGGGTGCGAACCAGGCGGTAGCGGCAGCTCGCGCCGGCGCGTCCTGCGTGCTGTACGGCGCGGTGGGCGACGACGCGTATGGCAAGGCACGTATCGCCGACCTGGCTGCGGCTGGTGTGGGCGTCGGCCACGTGGCGGTGCTCCCGGAGGAGCGCTCGGGGGTGGCGCTGATCTACGTCGACGCACGCGGCGAGAACCAGATCGCGGTGGCGCCCGGCGCCAACGGCGCCTTTCGGCTGGACGTGGAAGCGTTCCGCGCCGGAGTGGGACCGAACGACGTCGTGCTGCTGCAGAACGAGATCGATCCGAGCGTGACGACGGCGGCGATCGCTCTGGCGCGCGAACGCGGTGCTGCGGTGATGTGGAACGTAGCGCCCGCGCTGACATCGGTCGGCCAGGCTGTACGGGCCGCGATCGCGCAGGTGGACTACCTGGTCGTCAACGCGGGTGAGCTGGAGGCGCTGACGGCGCGGCGCTCCGGCGAGTCGGCTGCCGAGGGGGCGCGCCGGGCAGTCGCCGAGCTCCGCTGTTCTCAGGTGCTGTTGACCCTGGGCGCCGAAGGCGCCGTGCTGGCCGACGAACGGCGGGCGCACCACCAGGCCGCGCATCGCGTCCGGGCGATCGACACGGTGGGGGCGGGGGACTGCTTCGGTGGCGTGTTCGCGGCGTCCATCGCGACCGGCCGGGAACCGATCGGCGCGCTGCGGCGGGCCGTCGCCGCGGCGGGCCTGTGCGTGACGCGTGAAGGGGCGCAGCGCGCCATGCCGTCGGCGGAGGAGATCGGCCGCGCGGCCAGCGAGCCCCTCGTCTGAGCCTGGCTCACCCGAGGCCCAACTCGTCCAGAGCCTCGCGCCAGTGCAGGCACAGAACGCCGTCGAGCAGCATGCGCGTCGGATCCCTGCTGATGCACAGCGCGAGCGGCTGGGCGAAATCGCCTGTGAAGCGGGCGAGGCCGCGGACATCCCGCTCATCGATGCGGTCGGACGACTTGATCTCGATCAGGGCCGCAGGCATGCCCGGGCGCTCGATCACCAGATCGATCTCCGCCCCCGCTCCAGTCCGAAGGTAGGAGAGTCTCCAGTCGGGGAAGCGGTATCGCGACAGATGCACGATCTGGGTGATGACGAAGTGCTCGAACGCCTTCCCGTACTCGTAGGTCCCGGTCCGGAGCGGCACGTCGAGCGTTCGTTGCAGCGATCGTCTGACGCCGGTGTCGCAGTAGTAGAACTTCGGATTGGCGGTCTGCTGCTTCCTGATCGAGCGGTGAAAGGAGGGCAGGAGAAAGCCGACCAGCGTGTCTTCCAGGATGCTGAAGTAGGAGATGACGCTCTTGGGATCCGCTCCCACGTCCCTGGCGATGTTGCTGTAGTTGACGATTGCGCCATTCGACTGGGCGGCAATCTCCAGGAACTCCCGGAACGGATCGAGCCTGCGGATGATCTGCTCGGCGACGATCTCCTCTTTCAGGTAGGTCAGGGCATAGGCCCGGAGGTACGCCCCTTTTTCCTCCGCGCTCTCCAACGAGTAGATCCTGGGCAAGGTGCCCCACCGCAGGGCGTCGTCGAGCTCGAACGCATCCTGCAGTTCGCACACGGTGAGCGGGTACAGGCTGTACACGAACGCCCGCCCGGCCAGGAGGTTCGACGCCCCGCGCCGGAGCTTCCTCCCGCTGGATCCGGTGAGCACGAACCGCCTGCCGGTGCTCTCGATCAGCCGGTGGGCCACGTCCAGGAGCCGCGGCACCCGCTGCACCTCGTCGATGAGGATCCACTCCACCGATGCGGGGAGCGCTCTGACCTCGCTCTCCAACAGTCTTGGGCGTCGGCGGTACCGGTCCTCCATCTCCGGATCCAACAGATCGACGTACAGTGACGCGTCCGGGTCGAACGCATCCTGGATCCAGGTGGTCTTGCCCGTGCCGCGCGCACCGAACAGGAAGAACGAGTTGCGCCGGCTGGCCTCCAGAAGCCTGGGGAACATGGCGGGATCCTATTCGAAATGTGGATCATGGTCCATATTTCCATTCGAAATCTGGATCATGGTCCAAATACAGGCGAGAGGCTCTCGCGGCGTGCCTTTACGCACGGAGCGGTCCGGCACAGGATACCCACATGTCGAGTGATCAGAGCCCCTCCGACTCCACATCCTTCAAGGTCGCCTTCATCGGCGCCGGCAGCATCGGGTTCACGCGCAAGCTGGTGGGGGACATCCTCACCGTACCCGAGTTCGCAGGCATCGAGCTTGCCTTCATGGACATCAGCGAGCAGAACCTGTCCATGGTCGAGCGCCTGGTGCGCCGTGACCTGGAAGCCAACGGCCTGGACGGGGTGCGGCTCACCGGCACCCTGGACCAGCGGGAGGCGGTGAGCGGAGCGCGCTACGTGTTCTGCACCGCGCGCATCGGCGGGTTGCCCGCGTTCGCGACCGACATCGAGGTGCCGCTGCGCTACGGCATCGACCAGTGCGTTGGCGACACCCTGTGCGCCGGCGGCATCATGTACGGGCAGCGCGGCATCCCCGTGATCCTGGCGCTCTGCAAGGACATCCGCGAGGCGGCCGAGCCCGGATGCCGGTTCTTCAACTACTCGAACCCGATGGCCATGCTCACCTGGGCGGCCAACCGCTACGGCGGCGTTTCCACGGTCGGCCTCTGCCACGGCGTGCAGGGCGGCCACACGCAGATCGCCGACGCGCTGGGCATCCCCGCCGACGAGCTCGACTACCGCGCGGCCGGCATCAACCACCAGACCTGGTACATCCAGCTCCAGCACCGCGGCCGCGACGTGTCGGGCGAGCTGCTTGCGGCATACGAGCGCCACCCCGTCTACCGCGAGACGGAGAAGGTGCGGATCGAGATGCTGCGCCGCTTCGGCTGCTACTCCACCGAGTCGAACGGCCACCTCAGCGAGTACGTGCCCTGGTTCCGCAAGCGCCCGGACGAGATCCGCGACTGGATCGACATGAGCTCCTGGATCCTGGGCGAGACCGGCGGCTACCTGCGCGTGTCAAGCGAGCGGCGCGACTGGTTCGAGGAGGACTTCCCCCGCTGGATGGCCGAACCGCCGGAGCGGTACGCGTCCGAAAACCGCTCGACCGAGCACGGCTCCTACATCCTGGAGGGGTTGGAGACCGGACGCGTCTACCGCGGCCACTTCAACGTCGAGAACCGCGGCTGCATCACCAACCTGCCGGACGACGCCTGCGTCGAGGTGCCGGGCTACGTCGACCGCACCGGCCTGCACATCCCGCGGGTGGGCGACCTTCCGCTCGGCTGCGCCGCCGTCTGCAACGCCAGCATCTCCGTGCAGCGGCTCGCGGTCGAGGCCGCGATGCGCGGCGACGAGCGGCTGCTGGTGCAGGCCATGATGATGGACCCGCTGGTCGGCGCAGTGTGCACGCCGCCGGAGATCGCGCAGATGGTCGACGACCTGCTGATCGCCCAAGCCGAGTGGCTGCCCCAATACGGCACGGCGATCGCAGCCGCCCGTGAGCGGCTCGGCACCGAGCCGCGCCTGCCGACCCGTGACTGGGAAGGGGCCGCGCGGCTGCGGGTGCGCAGCATTGAGGAGCTCCGCCAGGAGGATGAGGCCAAGGCCACGGCAGCCAAGACCATCAAGGCCGAGGAAGAGGCACTGGCGGCCGGCGAGTAGGGCGCTGTCAGCCGGCCTCTTGCGGGCGAGGCCTTCCGCGGCGCGCTTGATCTCCCCGCATCCTGGAGACGTACGCGCGCAGGACGGAGTTCATTCGGGTTTGTTACGTGGGCCGCCGCTCCGGAACAAGTCGAGCACGTCTTGATCCACCCGCAAGGAGATCGCTCGCTTCGGTGCGGGCACCACGACCACATCATCCCAGAAGTCTGCCGGCAGATCAGTCAACTCCGGCGGCGAAGTACGCGCAATCTCCTGTTCAGACGCGTTGCGGAGCCGGTCGAGGTCGGCCCGGCCGCGGCTACGCTGGTCCGGCGAACTCTTCTTCTGCTGTCCGGTAGACTTGACGCTCACGTCGATTGCTCCTCCGTGCTGACACGATGCTCCGTGTCACGCGGCTGGCTTCGTCAGTGTAGACGACAGTGAGGTACACCCCGTCGGCTGCGCCGATCGCAACGATGCGCTTTTCCCCATAGTCTCGCCTCCGATCCTCCGACTCGACGATTGTGCCGTCGAAGATCAGAGATGGGAAGCCGAGAGAGTCGTCGGGGAAGTCACCGCCCCCGGCCGAGAGGTGGACTATCCTCCGCGACCTGCTGGATCAACCGAGAACTAGCCGTCAAGCTAGGGAGTATGCAGGCAAGTGGTGAGCGGCAGGATTCCTGACGGGCCACTGGTCACGTTCGAGGACATCGTTAGGGCGCTGCGCACATTGCAGGTGGGCAGCGGTGCCGTCGTCTACGTACACAGTTCGCTCAGCAGAATGGGGTACGTTCAGGGCGGGGCCGACACGGTCATCGACGCCTTCCTGCAGGTGGTCGGGCACGAGGGCACCGTCTGCGTGCCGACCATCGTCTACGCGGGTCAAGGTCCCCGGCCGCCGTTCGACGTGATCCGTTCGCCGTCGGAGGTCGGACGCATCACCGAGACGCTCAGGCTCCGTCCCGAAGCGTGCCGAAGCGACAACCCCACCCACAGCGTCGCCGCGATCGGACGGCAGGCGGACGAGATCACGGCCGGTCACGCTGGCGGCGAGGGGCGCCCCAGTCCGTGGGGCGAGCTTGCCTTCGGCCACGAGAGCCCCTGGCAGCGCTTCTACGACCTAGACGCGATCTGCGTGCTGCTGGGCGTCGACTGGGAAGTCAATACGATGTTCCACTACATCCAGTCGCGCTTCATTGAGCCATATTGGAGCGAGTTCGCCAAGGCGCCGCCGTACCCGTACTTCGACCGGGCGCCGATGGGCCGGGAGCTGGAAGGGGCCGGCATCGTGCGTACCTGCGCGCTGGGCTCGGCGACGGTGACCGCCGTGAGCTCGCGGCCCATGGTGAATCGGAGCATCGAGGCGCTGCATCGGGATCCGGCGCGGTTCTTCGCGGACGGCGAACAGGCCGACTACGTTCGGTGGTATCGAGGTATCCCCGAGCGCCGGCGACGCCTGCGGGCGGGCGCAGCGCGGCTGCCGATCACCGTGCCGCCCGAAGTGACGGGCAACGCGCACGTGCTGGAAGCGCTGCACGTTCGCGCCCTGGCCCTTCGGCTCGAGGAAACCACAGCGGCGATCGTCGTCTGCGACCTGCGCCGGCTCGACTGGGACTGGGTCGATGAGGCCCGCCGGCTGGTCGAGGAGCGGACCGGCATTCCGGCCGGGCAGGTGATGATCGCGTGCACGCACAACCACGCCGGTCCGGACATCGACGAGCGGCTCCGCTCCCACGTCGTCGAGCGGATTGCGGAAGCCGTCGATGCCGCCCGCGGCCGCATGCGGGAGGCTCGCAGCGGCGCCGCCTCCGCGACGCTCGACGGCACCGCACGGAACCGCCGGTTGCTGTGCGGGGATGGGACCGTGCTCACCCTGCGCCGCGAGGTGCCGTCGTCATGGCTGCCGCTGCGCGGCGTCGAGTTCGAAGACGGACCGGTCGATCGCGACCTGACCGTGCTCCGTATCGAGGATCTCGACGGCGAACCGATCGCCCTGCTGACCGCGGTCGGCTGCCACAACGACACCCGCGGGTCCCATCCGCCGGCCGGGGTTTCCGGAGACTTCCTCGGCCACGCGATGCTGACCCTGGAGCGGCTCCATCCCGGATGCACGGCCCTGATCGCCTTCGGCGCGGGCGGCGACGTGGACTTCGACTTCCTGCCCCATCTCAACCGGACGAGGGCGCGGGGAGGGCACCTCTTTCAGCGGTTCGGGCGGTTGCTCGGGTCGCAGATCGCCACCGCCGCCGAGTGCGCCGACATGGACGATGGCGGGTGTCTCGAAACCCGCTCGGAGCGCGTCCGCCTGCCGGTTCGGGCCGAATCGTCGCACACCGATCAAGAGGCGGCCGAGGTACAGGCGATCCGGATCGGAGACCTGGCCGTGATCGGCGTTCCCGGCGAGCTGTTCGCGCAGACCGCGCTCGACGTCAGGGCCGACCACCCGCGGGAGCGGGCGATCATCGCCGGACTCGCCAACGGCGACTTAGGCTACCTGCCGCCGCCGGCCGCGTACGCGCAGGGAGGCTACGAGGTCGAGCCGCACGCCCGTTCCCGGTTCGACCAGCGTGCCGAACCGATGGTCAGGCAGGCGATCGCCCGATCACTCACGGCCGTCTCGGGTACCTGATCATAGCGTAGCTGGAACCCGGTCGCCCGAGACCCGCAGCCGGCGACTTCCCGCGTCTCAAACTGTTCGAATCACGGTCGCAGGGGCGTAGGGCTAGCCGTCAAGGGTTGCGGCGCTCGATGCAATGCTCGTAGCCTGGGCGCTGCCTCCACACCCTCGCACTAGATGTCCGTCGATCGGTAACGAAAGGACCTATGCACTCGGCCGCTCGCCGGCTAAATGAATGAAACCTCTTTGCAAGATACCCCACGGACACAGTCCCTGCATTGCAGAAATGGCGACACGTCGACAATTAGCAATTTCCGGTCGGCGCCGTTTTGACGAATAGAACGACACTCTCACGAGACCCAAGCCGCCCGAACTTCCCCATCTGCTGAGCACTATTTCCACGCCATCGTACGGTCCTAATTTCCTGGCACGAGAGCCCCGCACGCTCACCCAGCTCGGCAGTGTACTCGTCTACAAGAAAGGCGTTGCCCTCATAACGCGCATTTCCAACCACTACTCCAGCCCTTGCACCCACGCGACACAAGCGCTCCATCTCACGCAAACATAAATACATATCCAAACAATATCCCTGCAACATACGCCGCATCCTTCCGTCCTTTAGTACCGATAGCTTTTCTTCCAAACCTGCAGGAGGCTCGTACTCGTCTGCCGCTGGACGCTGCGGACGCGCCTCAGGGTGAGAGTGAAAGCTCTGATACCTGAGCTCTCTAACGCGTTCCCAATCGAGAAATCCGAACATCAATTCGACACCCAACACTCGTGTGTAGTCATGTCGATTTGGATAGGGAGGAGATGTGACAACAGCCGAATAAGTTGCATCTCCATCGGGCAACGAGCGAGCATCACCGAGGCGCATATGCCAATCCCCGTCCTTGCCGTCGCTGTCACAAACATCCGTCAGCATCATCTCTACGCGGGCCTTGAACGCGTCCACAACGTGCCCCGAATCGAGGCTTTGCGGTAGCCACCTTAGCCAGCCACCATTCGCCACTGCGCGGCTGAACTGCGGAATCAATGCGATCAACGCCAATCTAAAAAAATCCCCATCAGGTCCCCGGCATTCCGTGTCATCGATGTGCTGCGCAATGCTATCAAACTCCTCAAGCCGGCGACCAGGAAGAGCATTCTTGACCAACTCAGGATACCGCGTGCTCCTGTTCGACCGGCGTGGCTTGCCCAGCCTGCCCTCCAAGTCAACCCATGTTGACCGGAGAGTGTGGCGACAAAAAGATGATGCCTTAGTGCCTGATGCGAATACTGCAAGCGGCGAAAGATCATACCCCGTGCATGAGATCCCTCGCTGCTTCGCGGCGAGCAACGTAGTGCCAGCACCAGCGAAAGGGTCAAGAATGCTATCGGTTGAACCTAAGTCCCACTCATCCGCGAGCGCATAAACGAGGCCTGAAGTGAAGCTGTGTGGCAACAGGAACCATCTATGGATTGGCTGCGACCTCGCTTCCCTGGGTGTTGTATCCCGAATTGAATCGTCGAGAGAGCGGGTGAATTGGTCAGAATGA
>JAPPKD010000143.1 GCA_028820215.1 Spirochaetaceae bacterium
CGCGTACCGCGACTCGGCGCTGCCGATCGACGACGGCCAGACCATCTCGCAGCCCTACATCGTCGCCCTGATGACGCAACAGCTTGCGCTGCAGACGGACGACCGGGTGCTGGAGGTAGGCACCGGCTCCGGATACCAGGCGGCGGTGCTGGCGGAACTGGCCGGCGAGGTGTTCACCATCGAGATCCGGCCGCTGCTGCACGCGCAGTCGAAGGAACGGCTGGCGGCGCTGGGCTACGACAACGTGCGCGCGTTCGAAGGCGACGGGTACTTCGGCATCGAGGAGCACGCGCCGTTCGATCACATCATGATCACCGCCGCCATCGACCACATCCCCGCGCCCCTGCTGGAGCAGCTTGCCACCGGCGGCACGATGATACTGCCGCTCGGCAACCCGTTCAGCTACCAGAACCTGGTGCTGGTCACCAAGACCGGCGGCGGCGGCAGCGGCGCCGACTACACGGTCGACCTGATCCTGGGGGTCTTGTTCGTCCCGATGACCGGCCACGCCCTGCAGCGCTGAGCAGGCGGCGTCATGGCGCTGGCGCTGGTATTCGCGGTCTCGGCGGCGGCGCTGGCCCTGGAAGCGTTGCTCGCGCGCTACTTCGCACTGACCCAGTGGCATCACCTGTCGTTCATGGTGATCAGCGTCGCACTGCTCGGGTTCTCGGCCAGCGGCGCCTACCTCAACCTGGCCGCCGGCGGGCGGCGCTGGCGGGACACACGCTTGGCCTCGCCCGCCGGCGTGGTACGGACCATGCAGCGCACGGCCGCCGCCATGGCGGTCAGCTCGGTGGCCATGTTCGTGGTACTGCGCCTGCTGCCGCTCGACTTCTTCCGCATCCCGAACGAGCCGATTCAACTCCTGTTCCTGGCGGTGAGCTACCTCGCCTGCGCGGTGCCGTTCTTCTTTGCCGGCCTGGTCACGGCAATCGCCTTCGCCGCAGGCGCGCAACGCCCCGGCGCGGTGTACGCCGCTGCCATGGCCGGCTCCGCCGCAGGCGTGTTGCTGCCGCTGGCGCTGCTGCCGCTGGCCGGGCTGCGCGCCGCGCTGGTCATTCCCGCGCTGGTATTGCTGCCGCTGGCGTTGCTGCCCGAACCGGCCGCCGCGACGCGTGGCGGTGGAGCGCGTCGCGGGCGCTGGCTGCTGCCGGCACTGGTGTTGCCGGCGGCGGCGCTCGGCGCCGGTATCGTGCTGGGCCACCCGGCACTGGAGCCGCGGCCCGGACCCTACAAGTACCTGGCGCACCTGCTGCGCTTCCCGGACACCACGCAGGTCTCCCGGCACGACACGATCCGCGGGCGCATCGACGAGGTGGCCGGTCCGACCATCCGGTTCGCGCCCGGCCTCAGCCTCGGGGCGGGCATCGTGGTGCCTGCGCAACGCGCGCTGGTGCGCGACGGGGACGCGGCGCTGTTCGTGGCAGAGGAAGCGGTCCCGAGCGGACGGACGCAGGCCGGCTCGGCGGGCGGCCGCGCGGACGCGGGCGCCTGGTTGAGGGCGATCCATCCGGCCGCGGCGCTGCACCTCGGCGCGGCGCCGGGGGCGGCGCTGGTGCTGCAGGAGGGCGGCGGGGTGCTGCTGGCGGCCGCGTTGCCGGCGAGCAGCCGGGTACTGGTCGCCGAGCCCAGCCGCGTCATGGCGCGGCGCCTCCGCGATCTGCCACTGCCGCCGAACGCCGCGATGCAGGTAGTGGAGGATGAGCCGCGCGCCCTGGTCCGCCGCCTGGTGCGCCGCGGGCAGCGCTTCGGGGTCGTCCTGGTCGAGGACTGGGGCGCGTCGCTGGCCGGCACCGAGAGCCATGCCCAGGAGCCGCTGTTGACGGTGCAGGCGTTCCGCGACTACCTGGCCCTGCTGGAGCCGGACGGCCTGCTGTCGGTGTCGCGGCGCCTGCTGCTGCCACCCTCCAACGCCCCGCGGCTGGCGGCCGTCGCCGTGCAGGCGCTGCCGCCGGCGGCGCGCAGTTCGCCGCGTGATCACCTGGCCATGATCCGCAACTGGGACTCCTTCACCCTGCTGGTCAGCCCGCGGCCATGGCCGCCGGACCGGGTCGCGCGCCTGCGTTCGTTCGCCGCCCGGCACGGCTTCGACCTGGTCGCGGTGCCCGACCTTGCCGCGGAGGAGACCAACCGATTCAACCGGCTCGCAGAACCGTTCCATGCGCTCGCCGTAGCTGAAGTGCTGGACACGATGCAGGCGGCTTCGCCCACCACCGGCAAGGCGCGGGCACGCCCGGGAGAGGCGGACGCCGAGCGCTCCGGCGGCATCGCGCCCGGCGCGCCGCTGCGTTCGACTCGGGCACCGGCCGCGCTGGCTGCCGGGCTGATCGATCTGCGCCCGCCCACGGATGACCGGCCGTTCTTCAACCGCTTCGTGCGCTGGAGCCGCCTGGCCGACTTTCAGCGCGCCACCGGCGGGCGCCTGTACGGCCTGCTGCTGTCCGGCGACGTGGTCGCCCTGGCGGTGCTGGC
>JAPPKD010000290.1 GCA_028820215.1 Spirochaetaceae bacterium
CCCCTGCTTGCAAAGCAGGTGCTCTAACCAGCCTGAGCTACAGCCCCGTGACGGGTGAGCGTAGCGGGGACATCGGCCGTCAGGAGGCCAGCGGGCGACCGAAGGGCAGCTCGTCCTGCCAGGTCGATAGGAACGTCTCGGCGGCGTAGCAGGCGCCCAGGAACGGGCCGTCGTCGGAGGTGAGAGCCTCCTCCATCAGCGCGGCGACAGTGCTGGCGATCTCCGCCCGGACCTGGTCGTCGTCGGCGTCAGGACTGCTCCAGGCCGCGACTGTGGACCCGGCCAGGGCGACGAAGTCGGGCACGGCGGCGATGCCTTCACGGCGGCACACCGCCAGCGCCTTGGACGTGTACGCAAGCCGCCCGCTTGGTACCAGGGCGCGGCACTGGAGACCCTCCGCGATCCCGTGGTGCACCGCGCCCATCTTTGATCCGGCGAACACCACGTCGGCGTCGAGGCCCCACAGGGCACCCGGCTCGGCCAACCCGTCGCCGTTGCCGGCCAGGGCGCTAAGTGCCTTGTCGCCGTGCTCGGCCGAGGCGTCGGCCAGAGCCGCCGGATCGATACCGCCGTCGGCAGCCAACGACCCTTCGGCGGTGGCCACACCGATGATGCGCCCGCCCCGCTGCGCTACGGCCTCGGCCAGCGCAGGCCCGCTCGCGGAGAACCCCTCGACCACCGCAGTGCGTCCGTCGAGCCCCACGGCGGCGTCGGCCGCTGCGACCGCCGAGAGGCCGTCGCACTGCGCCCCGAAGGCGTCCAGGCGCTCGGCGTTGCGGGGGTCACCGTCGCGCAACGGCGCCAAGTCCTGGTCGCTCACGCCCTTGGCCGCGTCGGGCAAGTAGGTGCCCTCAGCCACGAGGGCGGCAGCCTCGGCCACGAACGTGGCTACGGCCTCAGCTCGCGCCGGGGCGTCTGCGTTGATCCCCGCGGAAGCGCCGCTGCACCGCATCTGCAGTGCCGCGTAGGTGTAGGTCTGGGAGCGGGCCAGATCCTTGGCCCCGCCCTGGAGGATCTTGCGGGCCCAGCGCACCGGGCCCGAGGCAGCTTCAGCGCCGTCGAGGTCCAGCGCCACGAACGCGTCAACCTCGCTGAACTTGTGCAGCCGCACGCGCGCTCCTCAGCTGGCGCCGTTGAGGATCCGCACCGGCAGCTTGCGGGGCCCGCGGATCTGTCCGGTCGACCAGGTCACACCCTCAGGGTCGGCCAGCTCGAACTCTGGGACACGGGCCATCCACTCCTCCAGGGCCACGGTCAGCTCCATGCGGGCCAGGTTCGATCCCAGGCAGCGGTGGATGCCGAGTCCGAAGGCGACATGGCGGTTGCGCTGGCGGTCGATCACGAACTCGCCGGCATCCTCGAAGGCCTCGGGGTCGCGGTTGGCGGCCGGGAACGGCAGCAGCACCCAGTCGTTGGCCTGCATCGAGCGGCCCGCGAACTCGGCGTCCTTGGCCACCAGCCGGGCCATGGTCACCGGCGCGTAGAAGCGCAGGAACTCCTCCACCGCGAACGGCCGCACCGCGGGGTCCTCCACCCAGCGCCTGCGGTCGGAGGGATGCTGGGCCAGATGCCACAGCGAGGCGCCGATGGACGACCAGGTGGTGTCCACCCCGGCGATGATCAGCAGGGCGCAGGTGCCCCGCACGTGCTCGTGCTCCAAGGGCCGGCCCGCGATCGTGGCGTGGGTCATGTGGCTGATCAGGTCGTCCTGGGGATCGGCGGCGCGCTGCGCGATGAGCTTGTCGAGGTAGAACTCGATCGAGTCCTCGTACTCGACGGTGATCGCGGTGCCGGGCTGCTCCATGATCCGGTGGATGAACACCCGGAACCGGTCGCCGTCGGAGCGGGGCACCCCCAGCATGTCGGCGATCACCCGCACCGGGATGTGCTGGGTGTAGCCCAGCGCGGCGTCCACTGTGTCGGTGCGGCCCGCCTCCACATCGGCCAGCAGGTCGTCGAGCAGCTCGCGGCAGGTCTCGCGGGTGGACTCCCGCCTTGCCTCTATCGGCTTGGGGGCGAAGGCCGGCAGCAGGAACTCGCGGGCGATGCGATGGAACGGCGGGTCGCTGGTGATCGGGGGAGCGAACCCCACCGGGGGAGGGATTTCGGGACGTCCGTCATGCACCACCACGCCGTTGGAGCTGAACGTGTCGGTGTCCTTGGCGATGGCGCAGACGTCCTCATGGCGCACCGGCAGCCAGGTCCCGCCGTAGCGGTCGCTGTGGGCCACCGGGCACTCCTGGCGCAACTCGTCCCATATCTCCGGGGCTCGTGCCGCGTAGCCCGGGTCGACGTGGTCGAAGTCGGTGGTCCAGTCGGTGACCGGTGCTCGCGGCTTGGGGCCTTCGTGGGCGGCGTCCGGCCCGTCGGCGTCCGCGCCATTGGTCGAGGTGTCGGCGGCGGTGGTCGTGTAGCTCATGGCGTCAGGGTCAACTCCTCGGCCTCATAGTCCAGCAGACGGCGGAACAGC
>JAPPKD010000006.1 GCA_028820215.1 Spirochaetaceae bacterium
GTAAGCGGTCCGCCTACCCCACCCTTCCCTGGACGTCGCGGTTGAAGTTGGATGCCAGTCTGGTGGACCAGAGGGTTGGTGGATGTTGGATGGTGATGCGAAGGGTGCCGATGGCCTGGTGGTCGGCGCTGGGGGGGTGCTACGGCGGCGCACGACGGAAGAGTGGGACCGGATTGTGCAGGAGAGTTTCGGGTCGGATCTGACGGTGCGGGAGTTGGCGCGGCGGCACGGGGTTTCAGCCAGCCAGTTATCGCGGCGGCGCAGCCGGGCGCGGCGCGAGGCGTTGCCGTCGGCCGGGTTGGCCCCGGCGTACGTTCCGGTGTCGGTGCAGGAGTCGGGCGGGCGTGCCGAGGTGACGATCGACGGGCGCGGCGTGACGGTTCGGTTGGCGGGGGAGATCGACGCGGCGGGGATCGCGGCGATCGCGGTGGCGCTGGCGGGGTCGCGGTGATGGTGTCGCTGCCTGGCGCGCGGATCGTGGTGGCGACACGGCCGGTGGACTTCCGCAAGGGGCATGACAGTCTGGCGGCGGTGGTGCAGAACGATCTGGGGCTGGATCCGTACTCCGGGGTGGCGTTCGTGTTCCGGTCGCGGCGCGGCGACCGGCTGAAGGTGCTGTGGTGGGACGGTACGGGTCTGGTGTTGGCGTACAAGCGCCTGGAGCGGGGCGGCTTTGCGTGGCCGGGCATTCACGATGGGGTGATGCGTCTGTCGCGGGCGCAGTTCGAGGCGTTGTTCGAGGGTCTGGACTGGCGTCGCACGTGGTCAGCGAAGGTCCGCCGGCCGCGCACTGCGGCGTAGTATCGGCGCTGGTCAGCAAGCCTCTTTTCGAGGTCTAAGCGACTGATTCCATGGTATTATTACGCGTATGGAGACGCGCGCCGAAGCGGTCGATCTCGGCTCCCTGCCAGCCGCCTACCGGACGGCCTTCGTGGCGCAGCAGGAGGCCAACGAGGCGCTGCGCGCGAGGGTCGATTCGCTCACCGAGAGCAACCGGCGCCTGGAGCATCTGGTCAGCGAGCTGCGGCGCTTCATCTACGGCAAGAAGTCCGAGAAGCTCAGCGTCGACGAACGCCAACTGTCGCTGGAGGATCTTGAGGGCGCGGTAACCGCGGTGGCAGAGGCCGCGCCCGCGCCGCGCGCACCGTCGGTGGCGACCCGCCAGCGCCCGGCCGCGCAGCGCAACCTGGGGCACCTGCCCGAGCACCTGCCGCGTATCGAGCGGACCATCGAGCCCGACAGCACCCAGTGTGCGTGCGGCCACGGGCAGATGGTGCGCATCGGCGAAGACCGCAGCGAGCGGCTGGACATCGTTCCGGCGCAGCTGCGGGTACTGGTCACGGTGCGCCCGAAGTACGCTTGCCGGACCTGTGAGGAAGGCGTCGTGCAGGCGCCCGCGCCGACGCACCTGGTCGAGGGCGGGCTGCCGACCGAGGGCGCGCTGGCGCAGGTGCTGATCGCCAAGTACGCCGACCACTGTCCGCTGTACCGCCAGTCCCAGATCTACGCCCGCCAGGGCCTGGATCTGCATCGTTCCACGCTGGCGGGCTGGGTGGGCAAGGCGTCGTTTCACCTGACGCCACTGGTGGAGCGGCTCGGGGAGCTGCTGCTGCGCTCGGGGAAGCTGTTCATGGACGAGACGCGGGCTCCGGTTCTGGACCCGGGTCGGGGCCGGACCCGCAGCGGATACTTCTGGGCGCTGGCGCGCGACGACCGCGGCTGGTCGGGACCGGATCCCCCGGGGGTGGTGTATCACTACGCACCGGGGCGTGGCGGTCGCCATGCCGAGCACATCCTCAACGGCTTCAGCGGCATCCTGCAGGTGGACGGCTACGCCGGCTACCGGCGCGTGGCCGTGCCGCGTGGCTCGGCCACGCTGGCGTTCTGCTGGGCACACGCGAGGCGCAAGCTGCTGGAGGTCCACGAGAGCCATCGCTCGCCGGTCGCCGAAGAGGGCCTGCGGCGCATCGCGGCGCTGTACGCCATCGAGGCGGAGATCCGCGGCGCGTCGGCCGACGAGCGTCGTGCGGTTCGCCAGGCACGCAGCGCACCGCTGGTGGAGGACTTCGGCGTCTGGCTGCGCGAGCAACGTGCCCGGGTGTCGCCGCGCGCGCGGCTGGGCGAGAAGCTGGCCTACATCGGCAACCACTGGGACGGACTACAGGTGTTCCTGGCGGACGGGCGTGTGGAGATGGACTCCAACCCCGTCGAGAACACCATCCGGCCGCTGGCACTGAACCGCAAGAACGCGCTGTTCGCCGGTCACGACGAAGGCGCCGCAGCCTGGGCTCGCATCGCGTCGCTCATCGAGACCGCGAAGATGAACGGCGTCGATCCCCACGCCTACCTCAAGGCCACCCTCGAGGCCATCGCTGCCGGACATCCCGCCGCGCAGATCGACCAGCTGCTGCCCTGGGCCTTTACCCCAGCCTCACACTGAAACCCAGGTGGCGTAGGCGCAACGCTTAC
>JAPPKD010000238.1 GCA_028820215.1 Spirochaetaceae bacterium
CCCCCTCCTATATCTCATTGCCATCATTGCACTTGGAACACCGCAATTGGCTCAATATCTCAATGTGGACCTTGAGATCGAGGGGCCCCGCCAACTCAGCCACATGCTCCAGGAGTTCTCGGAGTGGGGCTTTCCTGCCTGGGATGCTTCGAGACCAGACGCGGGCACTTCGCGAATTTTGAAGTCACGGCCTCGCCGTCCGATCCGAACAGCATCGTCGCCGAGTTCTGCGACGCCATCGAGAGCTTCCGGGAAGACGCCGGAGCGACATGGGCCGGCGCTCACCGCAAGACGTTCGACGTGGGCTTCGACCGCGACGGGTCGGCCGGCTGCTCTCGCTTCGAACTGAAGGCGGCTACCGTACGACGAGCGGCGGAGCTTGGAGCGTCGTTGGGCATCACCATCTATCGTCTGTCCGATATGCCCGAGTTCGGCAGCCCGCCGGATGAGGAGACCAGGAATGGCGGCACGGTTCATCGGCGTCCAGCTTGAGGTCGAAAGCCCCCGGCCGCTCGGTCACCTGTTCCACGACTTCTCGGGCGCAGGTGTCGTGTCGGTGGACTATCGCGAGTCGATGCGAGGCTTCGCGGTCTCCTTCGAACATACCGGCAGCGGTATGAGCACCGACCCCGACATCCAGATCGTGGATTTCTGCGACACGATCCTGGCCTTCAGCGACGACTCACGGTCGGTGTGGAACGACGCCTACCGGCGGACGTTCAACGTCGGATACGAGATCGATGACTCCTCGGAGTGCTTCCGCTCCGAGCTGGCGCCGGAGACGATGCAGCGGATCGCACGGGTGGGCGCCTCCGTGATCGTCGCCATCTATCCCCAAGCGCCGGGAGAACCGGGGAGCGAAGGCTGAGCGCGCCGGCCGGGGCGGGCTACTCGGGCTCCACGACCACCGCGGTCCCGTAGGACAGGATCTCGGACGCGCCGCTCATGATCGCGGAGGTCGTGAATCGTATGTCGGTCACCGCGTTGGCGCCGCGCTTCTGAGCGTCAGCGGCCAGGCGGTCCACCGCTTCGGAGCGGGCGTCGTCCATCATCTGGGTGTAGGAGACGATCTCGCCTCCCACCATGGTCTTGAAGCCGGCCATGATGTCCCGCCCCATGTGGCGGGAGCGGACCGTGTTGCCGCGCACCAGGCCGACCGTCTTGACGATGCGATGGCCGGCGATGCTCGCGGACGTTGACAGGATCATCGTTCGTCCTCCCCTTGCTGACTGAACTATACGGGAGCCGGCTTAGTATGGGGGAGTGAGCGAAGCGAACCTCACCCGACCGGTGACCGCGCAGCGGTTCGTCGATGCCTTCGCCCGAGGCGGTCACGGCGAACCGCGCGCGGAGCACGAGATCACCGCCGCCGTGTGCGTGGTGCTGGGCGGTGCGGACGCCGCTCCGGCGCTCTGTTTCATCAAGCGATCGGAGCGAGCGGACGATCCGTGGTCGGGCCAGATGGCGTTTCCCGGCGGCCGGGTCGCCCGGACCGATGCCACCCCTCGCGCGGCAGCCGCTCGGGAGACGGCCGAGGAGGTCGGGCTCGACCTGACGCGCTGCCGTTACCTGGGGGCCCTGCCGCCCATGCCGATCACCCGCCGGGGCAGGCCACACCTGGGATGGCTGCAACCGTTCGTCCATCTCTGCTCTCCCGACCTGCCGGAGCTGCGTCCGCAGCCTTCAGAGGTCGCCGCGGCGCTGTGGATCCCTCTCGCGCACCTGACCGATCCGGAGCAAGGCACGTCGGTGGAGATCGCCGACGGCGAGCGCCGACTGGTGTTTCCCGGAATCGCGTACGGAGGCGAGGTGATCTGGGGCCTCACTTACCGGGTGCTGGGCTCCCTGCTGGATCTTGCCCGCTCCCAAGTGTGGAAATAAGCTTCGCTGGGACATTTCTGCGACAATTGCGTCCCCACTCTTCGTGGCATCGAGGTCAACGCGTCAGCCCTCGCACTACAGCCACTCCACGAGGAGGAAACGATAACGAGCAATTCTTCCATGAGGAACACGTCCTTGACGGCACTGCCGTCGGTTTCACGGGTGCCGGCATGACGGCCGACGGTGGCGGCGAACATGACGCCGGAGGCGAGGAGTCAGGCACCTATCTCACCCTGGACCAGACCTACGACGAGGTGCGCAAGTGTGCGCGGCTCATCCTGCGCTACTATCCGGAAGCTGACGCCTTCTACGGCACGGTGCAGAACACCACCGACGCCACTCTGCCGAAGGTCCGGGTCGAGGTTCACCTGTCGAACGGCACCGAGCTTGGTCCCACCACGCCCACGAATCTTGCGCCCCGAGGGACGATCGACGTGAAGCTCCCGGCAGTGGTTCAGTCATCGACCGGCTGGACCGCCCACCAGGAGGTGGGCCCCGGACGCAAAGAACTGACCGACGCTCCCGGCGTCACGCGTTCATGAATTCCTCGACGTCGATCGGCTCGCCACCCCGTTTCGCCGACTCCCAGCCGGCCAGCAGCGGCGCCAGCGTGGACAGGCCGTCGCGGTAGTCGTTCAGCAGCCTGCTGCCGTCGCCGGTCCTGACCGCTTCGCAGAAGCGCCGGTCCAGCTCCAACCACGGGTTGAAGTCCTCGGCCTCGTACACGGTGCGACCGTTCATCTCGATGCGGTCGTAACCGTGCACGCCGAGGTAGCCGCCCTCGAAGCAGATCAGGAAGTACGGCTCGTTCGCAGGCCCTCCGGGACCGGCGCAGACGAACGTCACGGTCATGGTGGCGCCGCCGGTCATGGCGAAATTGAACGACGCCGACAGCGGCGTCAGGTACGGCGGGCGGTCGGCGAAGAACGCCTGCGCGGTGGTTATGTCCAGCCCGCTCATGAACCGGCAGTAGTCCACGGCGTGCGGCCCCCAATCGAAGAAGGCGGCTCCGTAGCTGCGGAACTCGGCGTCGCCGGCGTCCTGCGCCGGCAGGTCGCGGAAGCTCTGGAAGCGGACGTGGACGACCTTCTTGTCGGCGAGCAGGCGCTTCGCCTCCTGGAAGATCGGGCGGTAGCGCTCGCGGAAGCCGACGGTGGACAGCACCCCACCTCGGCGGATCGCCGCGTCGATGCGCCGCGCGGTCCGCATCTCCGTTGCCTGCGGCTTTTCGCTGAACAGGTGGACGCCCCGCTCCGCCGCGGCCACTTCCACGTCGCCGCGCGCGGCCGCCGGGACGATCGACCACAGCGCGTCGAGCCGCTCCCCGGCAAGCATCTTCATCCCGTCGGTGTACACGCCGGGGATGCCGAAGCGCGCGGCCGTGGCTCGCGCCGCCTGCTCGTCGACGTCGCAGACCGCGACCACGCGCACGCCGTCGATGCCCGCCAGGTTCGGCAGGTGCTCGCGGTTGGCAAAGTTGCCGGCGCCGTAGACGCCGACGCGAAGCGGGCCGTCCACCCTATTCGTCTTCGTCGTTCACCGCCTGCAGCAGCGCGTGGATGTAGCCGTAGGTGTAGGCGAAGCCGACCTGGTGCGGCTCGGCGCCGGACAGTCCGGGGACATGGTCGGGCATGATCATGTACCGGTAACCGACCTCCTTGAGGGTCCGGAGCGCCTTGAGCATGTCGACGTCGCCCTCGTCCGGGAACACCTCGACGAAGTTGCCCAGGCCGCCCTGGATGTTGCGGAAGTGGATGTTGAAGATCCTGTCGCGCTCTCCGAAGTAGCGGATCACCTCGTAGATGTCCGCCCGCGGATTCTCCAGCGACTCGGCCATGCAGCCGATGCAGAAGTTGAGGCCGTTGTAGGGGCTGTCGTAGAGCTCGATCAGCTTCTTGAAGCCGTTCACCATGCCGAGCACGCGGGCCACGCCGCGATACTCGACCCCGTAGCCGATGCCGGGATCGGACGGATGGCAGGCCATCTGGATCTTGTACTCCTCGGCCACCGGCATGATGTTCTGCAGCCAGTGGTCGATGCGCTCCCACATCGTGTCCTCGTCGGCGGGACCGCCCTCGAACGTGCCGAGCGACTGGTCCAGCTTGTCGAGCTCGAACGACGACAGCTTCGCGCCGCCGCGCCCGTAACGCGGCTCGGTGCGCAGGTGGCCGAGCAGCGTGACGTTGTAGTTGAGACCGCGCAGCCCCGCCTCGGCGGCCATCCGCACCGTCTCGCACATGCGCTCGATCTGGCGGTCACGCGCGTCGCTCGGCCCCAGGAAAATCGCGCCGGCCTCATTCACGAACGCGCTCCGCGACCCGAGCGGGATGTGGATCATCTCCAGCTCGATCCCGTACCGGCCGAAGCGCTCGCGCAACGCCTTCAGCGTGTCGGCCGTCCACTCCTCCCACGGCTCCGTCGGCATCTGGTCCACGTGCATGACGCCGAGCTGGGACAGCACCTCGATGTCGGTGTCGTGCCGGCAGCCGAACTGCGTGCCTACGTACACGAGCCGCCCCTCAGCCGCCGACGGTCTGCGCGAGCTGCGCGGGCGATATCTGGTGGTGGCTCAGGACGGTCGTGGCGCTGCCCTGCTCGATCTTCAGGAGCTGCGGCGACTCGTGCCG
Source organism: Spirochaetaceae bacterium (assembly GCA_028820215.1). Next base: position 4,509 of record JAPPKD010000238.1, read on the forward strand.
CACGCCGTAGCGCTCGGCAACCTTGTTGGACAGCCTGCGCTGCTCGATCACGTTCACCCAGTAGACGGGCAGATCGAACGCCGTGCTCTCCACCACCTGCGCCGCCGCCGCCGACACCGGGCAGGCGCTCGAGTGCTTGTAGATGTAACAGTCGGCAGGCAACTCCGACTTCTTCTCCATCCGCTTGATCACCGCAGCCTCCTCATCGTGCGTATCGCCGCCACGTGGCGGCCCTGCATCGTACCACGGAGGCCCGGTTCTTCATGGTTCCCTGGCGGTCGAACCGTCCCGCTTGTCGCGCAGCACGGCCAGCGCGTCCCACGCCGCGGGGAATCCCCCGAACGCGCTCATCTGCAGCATGACCTCCTCGATCTCCGTCTTCGTGCATCCGGAGCCCAGCGCCCGGTCGATGTGAACGTCGATCTGCTCCGGCCGGCCGAGCACCGTCAGCGCCGCGATCGTGCACAGCAGGCGTATCCTGATGTCCAGCCCGGGACGGCCGTACAGGTCATGCATCACCTGCGTCATCACCAGTCGCTCGAACTCGGGATGAAGTGCGCGCATGTTCTCCGTGGAAGCCTCCGCGGCGGCTTCGCCGAGCATCTTCGAGAGCACTCTGCGGCCTGATTCGTAGCGGTCGCGATCTGTCATGCATCCTCCCTGCGCTGCCAGCGTGTGCTGCCAGAGTGCGCTGATGGTAGGATGATCGGCCCATGACGGCACGCGAACGCTATGCCCATGAGGGCTACCTGTGTCCGGTGCCGGCGTTGTCGTTCGCGGAGGCGGCCGCCTTCCGAGCGAAGCTGGAATCCTTCGAGGAGGCGGAGCCGGATCGGGCACCCACGATCCTTCGCCACAAGGGCCACGTCGCGCTGGCATGGCTCTCCGAGCTGGTGCGCCACCCCGGCGTGCTGGACCCGGTCGCCGAGATCCTGGGCCCGGACCTGCTGTGCTGGACCAGCAACGCGTTCATCAAGAGCCCCGGCGACGGTGCGTTCGTCTCCTGGCACCAGGATGCCACCTATTGGGGCCTGTCCTCGGACGAGGTGGTCACCGCCTGGATCGCCCTGTCGCCCAGCACCCCCGACAACGGCTGCATGCGCGTGATTCCCGGCTCCCAATCGGCTCGACAGATGCCGCACACGGACACGGTCGACGACCGGAACCTGCTCACCCGAGGCCAGGAGGTCTCCGTCGAGGTGGACGAGAGCGAGGCCGTCGACCTGACTCTGGAGGCGGGGCAGATGTCCCTCCACCACGTCCTCATCGTGCACGGCTCGGCGCCGGCGGCGCGCGGCGACCGCCGGATCGGCATCGCGGTTCGCTACGTCCCCACCTCCATTCGCCAGACCTCCGGCATGCGCGATACCGCCACCCTGGTGCGGGGCGAGGACCGCTACGGCCACTTCGACCTGGAGCCGATACCAAAGGCCGACCTGGACCCCGGCGCGCTGGCCGCCTACGACAAGGTCCTGGCCGCCAGCACGGCTCTCCTGTACCGGGAGACCGGCGAGGATTCCTGATCGGGAGATCGCTCGGTTCTCACCGCTTGCGCAGCACCTCGCCCGCCCGTTTCCCGGTCAGTGACCCGTCCCGGAGGGTGATCGTGCCGTTGACCACCACGTGGCGCATGCCGGTGGCGAGCTTGTTGGGCTCGAACGTCGTCGCCGTGTCCGCGAAGCTGCCGGGATCGAAGACGGCGAGATCCGCCCGCATGCCAGGTCTCAGCAGGCCCCGATCGGCAAGGCCGAGGATGTCCGCCGGCTGGCCGCTGAGCTTGTGGATGGCGGCCTCCGGGGTCAGGCGCGCGCTGTCGCACACCATGAAGCGCCAGAACCAGGCGGCCCAGCCATAGGCGCCCATGAACGCCGAGCCTGCCAGCGGGCCGTCCGGGGCCAGGGCGGTCGCGTCGGACCCCGGCACGCACAACTCGTGCGCGAACACCGACTCCTGCATCTCCTGCGTGTAGCTGCGCATGATCACCATCGGCGCCCTGTCGGCGCCGACGCTGTCCCTGAGCAGGTCGCAGGCGGCGTCGAACGCGCCCGATCCGCGGCGGCGGCCGATTTCCTCGAAGTCCAGGCGTGCCAGGTCCGGCCACACCTCGTTGTCCAGCAGGTACACGCGGCCCCAGTCCCCGAGCCCGGTGATGATGGAGCGATGCTTGCGGATGCGTTCGCGCGACTCGCGCATGCCCAGGTGGCGCACCTGGCTCTCCGGGCTCTCGCCGAGCAGCCAATGCGGCAGCATCGCGTACAGGAAGGTCAGGCCGTAGAGGCGGGTGTGCATGTCGAACGCGATGTCGTCGCCCGCGGCCCGCGCGCCGTCCACCGCATCGACGCAGCGGGCAGTGTGGTCGGGGCCGCTGCGCGGCGCCAGGTGGGAGACCTGCAGCCTGGCGCCGGCGGCGCGGGCCGTGCGGATCGCTTCCTCTACCGCTCCGACTGCGTCCTGGTCCCGATCGCGGGTGTGGGTCGCGTAGAGCCCGCCGCGCCGGGCCGCGGCCGCCGCCAGCGCGGTGATCTCGGGCTCGCGGGCGCCCTGCTCGGTGGCGTACTCCAGGCCGGTCGAATAGCCCCAGGCCCCGGCGTCCATGCCCTCTTCCAGGAGGTGCGTCATGGCCGCCACCTCGGCTTCGCCGGCCGGGCGGTCCTCCAGCCCCATGGCAGCCAGGCGCAACTGGCCATTGGGCACCAGCGTCATGACGTTGACCGCCGGCCGGGCCCGCTCCAGCCGCTCCAGGTACGCCGCGGGCGTGGACCAGTCGATCGGCACCTGCCCGTCGAAGCCGTAGATGATGCGCGACGACAGCGCCCGGTCCCTGATCGGGAAGCAGCCGTGCCCGCAGTTGCCGACCACCTCGGCGGTCACGCCCTGGTGCACGGCGCTCACCGCCCGCGGATCGACCAGCAGCGTGTAGTCGGAGTGGCTGTGGATGTCGATGAACCCCGGCGTCACGTTCAGCCCGCGCGCGTCGATCTCCTGCTCCGCCGATGCGCTGATGCGCCCGACCTCCGCCACCCGCCCGCCGCTCACCGCGACGTCCGCCTCCACCGGCGGAGCGCCGGTGCCGTCGAACACCAGCCCGCCGCGGACGACGAGGTCGAGAGCCGTCGCGGATCGGCTCAGGCCACCCTCTCCTGGTGTGCGCGCTTGACTCGCTTTCCATACCGCTCACAGAAAAAGCGCACACACTCGGGAGCCAGATCGATTGCATGCTCGTCATACGCACCGCTCTCGGGATTGGGCCAGATCAGCGCATAGTCTCCGAGCACCTGCCGAAACCGTTCCTCGTCTCTCAACAATTCGAACACGCCGCCGGGATTCTCGTCGACGAACAAGGGACGGAAGTCCAGCTCATAGATGGAAACGTCCAAGTCCTCCTCAAACCACACTCGCAAAACGAATTGTGCGAGGTGTTCGGCCTTCAGGACCCCCTTCTCCTGGTGATGGTCCCATCTGCTCTCATCGTCCGCCACCGTCTGCCATTCTCCCCATTTCATACTGTCGTCACCCTACGATCGAGATCGGTCGACCCTGTCTGAAGAACGGCCAAGGCTCCTTTCTTGAACGGGTGCGATACCGGTGGCATCGTGGGAGCGGTGGCGGCGTACGTGCCGTCCCGGCGGGCTACACCACTGAGGGAGCCGGCCGTGGGAGTACGGACCAGCCGCCCGAGCCGGGCTGCTCGAAGGAGGCGCGGACGGTGATGGAGATGCCGCCGCGAACGCTGAAGGCTCCGGTCACCTCGCAGGCGATCGGCTGCAGCGCCGCGACCAGGTCGTCGAGGATGCGGTTGGTCACGTGCTCGTGGAACGTTCCCTCGTTGCGGTAGGACCACAGGTACAGCTTCAGCGACTTGGACTCCACGACCCGCTGGTCGGGGATGTAGCGGATGGAGATGGTGGCGAAGTCCGGCTGAGCGGTCATCGGGCACACGCAGGTGAACTCCGGACACTCCAGGCTCACCAGGTAGGGTCGGTCCGGGCTGCGGTTCGGGAACGTCTCCAGCTTCCGGGACGGCTGGGCGACGCCCTCCGCGCCCAGCAGGGTCAGCTCGTCGCCGGCCGGGGAATCCTCAGCCACGGGACGGCACGCCCATGCGAAGCGGCGTGAAGTCGGTCCCGGTGTCGAAATGGTCGACGCCCTCGCTCCGCTTCAGCCAGCCCACCACGGCGTAGGTCAGTGGCGTGGCCACCGTCTCGTAGGCGACCTTGAACAGCCACTGCGCCACGATCAGTTGCAGCACCTGGCCGGAAGGGAACACGCCGATGAAGGCGACCGTGATGAACACGCCGGAGTCGATCAACTGGCCGACCACCGTGCTGCCGATCGTACGCAGCCACAGCATCCTGCCCGAGGTGGCCACCTTGAGCTTGGCGAGCACGAACGAGTTGACGAACTCGCCGGCGAGGTAGGCCAGGAACGATGCCGCCACGATGCGCGGGACCGCGCCCAGGGTGCGCAGGTAGGCGTCCTGGCCGTCCCAGAATCCGGCCGGCCGCAGCCAGCCGCCGATCGCGATGGCGATGACTGCCACGGCGTTGCAGAGAAAGCCGATCCAGATCACCCGGCGGCAGCGCTGGTAGCCGTACACCTCGGTGAGTACGTCAGCGAGGATGTAGGTCAGCGGGAACAGGATCACCGCGGCGGGCAGGACGATGGTCGCGGTGAAGGCGACCTGCTTGCCGGCGATGATGTTCGAAACCACCAGCGTGGTCACGAACAGCGCCGTGATGGCGTCGAGGTAGCGGGGTCGGGCGGACTGCGGCTTCATCGACCGAGCCTACCCGCGCGGGCCGATCCACGCAAGATTGATCGATCGCGAAAGGGCGGCTCGAAGACGTCTCTGTCGGGTTCCGTCGCATGACTGCCATCGAACGCGCGCGGTACCATGTGGCGTAATCGATCAAGGAGAACCGCGGTGCCGACACCACACGATCTGACGCAACTGGGCCAGGCGGTCTGGCTCGACTTCATCCAGCGCAGCTTCCTGCGCGACGCCGGCCTTTCCCGGCTGGTAGCCGAGGGGGTGCGCGGGGTCACGTCCAACCCCACCATCTTCCAGAAGGCGATCGGCGAGAGCGACGACTACGACCAGCAACTCCGCGAGGTGCCACGGGACGCGTCCACCGAAGAAGCGTACGAGGCGCTGGCGATCGCGGACATCGCGCGCGCGTGCGACGAGCTGCGCCCGACCTACGACCGCCTCGACGGGCGCGACGGGTTCGTGAGCCTGGAGGTGAGCCCGGCGCTCGCCCACGACACGCGGGGAACGGTTGCCGCTGCCAGGCGGCTGGCGGCTGCGGTCGGGCGCCCGAACCTGATGATCAAGGTGCCCGGCACCCCGGCCGGAGTGCCCGCGATCGCCGAGCTTATCGGCTCCGGGATCAACATCAACGTCACGCTCCTGTTCTCCGTGGACGGCTATCGCCGGGTGGCAGCCGCCTACCTGGACGGCCTGACCACGCTGGCCGCACACGGACCCGCCGTGCCCGGCGGCCACGCCGTGAACCGCATCGGCTCCGTGGCGTCGTTCTTCGTGAGCCGCGTGGACACGGCGGTCGACGACGCCCTGCCGGACGGCTCGCCCCTGCTCGGCACGGCCGCGGTCGCCAACGCCAGGATCGCCTACGCGGCCTACCAGTCGATCTTCTCCGGAGAGCGCTGGGAGAACCTGGCAGCGGCCGGCGCCCGCGTGCAGCGCCTGCTCTGGGCAAGCACCAGCACCAAGAACCCGGCCTACCCGGCCACCAAGTACGTGGACGACCTGATCGGGCCCGACACCGTCAACACGATGCCTCCGGAGACGCTGGACGCGTTCCGCGCCGGCGGCACGGCCGCCGTCACGTTGACCGCGGGCGTGGACGAAGCGCGGCGCCATATCGACGGGCTTGCCGGCGCCGGCGTCGACCTCGACAGCGTGACGGCCGACCTGCAGCAGGCCGGCGTCGCCGCGTTCGCGGAGTCCTTCGACGCGCTGCTCGCGTCGGTCGAGCACAAACGGGCCGAGCTGGCCGCTTGACGTTCCATTGCACCGGCTCCTCCATCGCGGAGGAGTTCCGCGCCTGCGAGGAGCGCCTGCGCGCCGTACGGATCGGCGATCGGCTGCGGGCGCGCGACCACACGGTCTGGGGTCCCGACCCGACCGAGATCGCCGACCGCATGGGGTGGCTGACGCTTCCCACGGCGATGAGCGCCGAGCTGCCCGCGATCGAGCGCGTGGTCGCCGACGCTCGGGCGGCCGGCCTGACCCGGGCGCTGCTGTTGGGCATGGGCGGCTCGAGCCTGGCGCCCGAGGTGTTCGGCCGCGTGCTGGGCAGCCGCCCCGGATACCTGAATCTGCGCGTGCTGGACAGCACGCATCCCGACGCCGTGCGCGCCGCGGTGGCCGAGGCGCCGCCCGAGCGGACGCTGGTGCTGGTCGCCACCAAGTCGGGCGGCACGGTGGAGACGATCAGCCTGTTCCGGCACCTTTTCACGTGGCTGGACCGCGAGCTCGGCCGCGCGGCGGCGCAGTCGCGCGTGGTGGCGATCACCGATCCGGGCTCCGGCCTGGAGCGCGAGGCCCGCGAGCTCGGGGCGGCGCACGTGATGTACGGCGACCCGGAGGTGGGCGGCCGCTACTCGGCGCTGTCCAACTTCGGCCTGCTTCCGGCAGCGCTCATGGGCGTGAACGTCGCGCGGCTGCTGGAGGCCGCCGCGGCGGAGGCCGTGCAGCCGATCGGGGACAGCGCCGGGGTCGCCCTGGGCGCCCTGCTCGGCGCTGCCGAGCGGTCCGGGCGGGACAAGCTCATGCTGCGTTCCTCCGAGAGACTGGCGCCGCTCGGCGCCTGGATCGAGCAGCTCGTCGCGGAAAGCACCGGCAAGGACGGCCGCGGCATCCTGCCCGTGGACGGCGAGATGGAGCTCGACGCCGGCCGCTATCCCGAGGACCGTGTGTTCGTGGGCCATCGCCTGAGCAGCGAGCCGGAGGGTGGCCTCGGTGCGCTGGCCGAGTCCGGGCACCCGGCGGCCGAGTGCGTCCTCGATTCCCCCGACGAGCTGGGCGCGGTCATGTACCGGTGGGAGATCGCCACCGCCGTGGCTGGCGCGGTGATGGGCATCAACCCCTTCGATCAGCCGAACGTGGAATCGGCCAAGATCAGGGCGAGGAGCATGGTCGAAGCCTACCGCGACACCGGCTCCCTGCCGGCGCTCACCCCGACGGCGGCCCTCGACGGCCTTACCGTGTACGGCGGTGACGCGGCAGACGTGCGCGGCGCGCTCGCCGCGTTCCTGCGGCCCCCGCACTCGGATGACCCGCCTGTTGACTACGTCGCGCTGCATGCCTACCTGGCGCCGACGCCCGCGACCGACGCGGCGCTGGACCGGCTGCGGCGGCGCATCCTGGAGCTTACCGCCGTTGCCACGACCTGCGGCTACGGCCCGCGTTTCCTGCACTCGACCGGCCAGTTGCACAAGGGCGATGCCGGCCGCGGCGCGTTCATTCAGCTCACGGCCGGCTGCGCGGACGACCTGCCCATTCCGGACCGCGCCGGCGCCGGGGCGAGCTCGCTGTCGTTCGGGGTGCTGATCGAAGCGCAGGCGCTCGGCGACCGGCAGGCCCTGCTCGATGCCGGCCGGCGCGTGCTCCGCGTCGACCTGGGTTCCGATCCGGCCCCCGGACTCGACACGCTGCGCTCGGCCATGCACTGATGGAGCAGCCGATGCCGGACTTCGATCCCCGCGAGCAGCGCCGCATCATGGGCATGTTCGCTACGGGCGTCTCCGTGGTGACGACCGGACAGGGAGCCGCCGGTTGGGCGATGACCGCCAACTCGCTCCTGTCGCTGTCGCTCTCCCCTCCCCTGATCCTGTTCGCCGTCGACCTGCGCAACGCCATGCGCGAGCGGCTGACAGAATCGGCGGCCTTCGCGGTCAGCATCCTGCGCCGCGACCAGGAAGACCTCTCCCAGCGCTTCGCCACCCCCGGCCCCAAGAGCCTGGAAGGCGTCGCGCTGCGCACGGCCGAGACCGGCGCGCCGGTGTTCCGCGACGCGCTGGCGTGGGTGGACTGCCGGCTGACCGATCGGCTGCCGGGGGGCGATCACGAGATCTTCATCGGCCGGATCGTCGCCGGAGACGCGGCAGACGGCGATCCGCTGCTGTTCTTCGGCGGCGCCTACCGCAGCGTCGCCCCGCACACCGAAGACTGAGCCCGGGGGCCGCTTCCAGGCACCCGCGTCGGGTATGATTGCGCCCGTCATGCCTGCCATTCCCCACGCATTGCACGCCGCCGGCGAGGCGATCGACGGCTTCACCGTCCGCTCAATCGATCCCGTACCGGAAGTGCGCGGACGCGCCTACCGGGTCGACCACCGGGCCAGCGGCGCCCGCATCCTGCACGTCCACTGCGACGACCCGGAGAACCTGTTCTCGATCAACTTCCCCACTCCGCCGCCGGACGACACCGGGCTGCCGCACATCCTGGAGCACGTGGTGCTGGCCGGCTCCCGGCGCTTCCCGGTGCGCGAGCCGTTCTTCGAGATGCTGAAGATGAGCATGGCCACCTTCATCAACGCCATGACCGCGCCGGACTGCACCTACTACCCGGTGGCCAGCAACACCCGCAAGGACCTGTTCAATCTGGCCGAGGTGTACTTCGACGCGGTGTTCCATCCCCTGCTCACCGAGGACTCCTTCAAGCGGGAAGGCCACCACCTGGCCCCCGCCGATCCGGACGATCCGACCGGGGCGCTGTCGGTGACCGGCATCGTCTACAACGAGATGAAGGGCGCCTACTCCAGCCCGCTGGCGCGGCTGTACCGCGGCGCCATGCGCAAGCTGCTGCCGGACACCATCTACGGCCGCTCCTCCGGCGGCGAGCCGGAATCGATCCCGGACCTCACCTACGATACCTTTCGCCGCTACCACGCCGACCACTATCAGCCCGGCAACGCCTATTTCTTCCTGTACGGCGACATCCCGACACGCGACTACCTGGACTTCCTCAGCCCACGGCTCTCCGGCCTGACCAGCGCCACGCCCGCGATCGACCTGGGCCTGCAGCCGCGCTGGCCGGCGCCCCGCCACTTCGACGACACCTATCCGATCGGCCCGGGCGAGGCCACGGACGGCAAGACCTACCTGTTTCTGGGCTGGCTGACGGCCGACGCCACCGACGTCGATGCCGGGATCGAGTGGTACCTGCTCGACACGATCCTGCTCGGCCACGAGGCGGCGCCGCTGCGCAAGGCGATCGTCGACAGCGGCATCGGCGCCGACCTGGTCTCCTCGGGAGCGTTTCCGCTGGGTCGGGAGATCGCCTTCGCCGTGGGCATCAAGGACAGCGAGGCCGACCGCACCGAGCGGTTCACGGACCTGGTCGTATCCACCCTGGGCGACATCGCCGAGAACGGGGTAACCGCCGAGCAGGTCGACACCGCCCTGCAGCAGGCCACCTACCACTACCAGGAGATCCAGCCCATGTACCCGCTGCACATGCTGGACCGGGTCCTGGACGCGTGGATCTACGGCATGGACCCCCTGACGTTCCTGCGGCTGGGCGAGCACCTGGAGGCGTTCCGGCAGCGCTACCGCAACGATCCGAATCTCTTCGAGCGGATGATCCGCGAACGGCTGCTTGCCAATCCGCACCGCCTCCGCATCCGCCTGCGTCCCGATCCGGAGATGCAGGAACGCACGGACACTGCCTTCACGGAACGGATGCGCACGCTGCGCTCACGTCTCTCCGACGGGGATACCGAACGGATCGCCGAGGAGGCGGCCGCGCTGCAGCGCAGCAACAGCCAGCCCAACAGCCCGGAGGCGCTGGCGCGGCTGCCGCAGCTTGCGGTGGGCGATCTGCCGGGCGAGATCACGCACATCGACACCGCCGTGCACGACGTCGGCGGGGTCGACCTCCTGCGCAACGACGTGTACGCCAACGGCGTCAACTACCTGGCGCTGTCGTTCGACCTTGTCGGGCTGCCGGCGGAGCTCTGGCCCTTCGTGCCGCGCTACACGTCGGCGCTGCGCAAGCTCGGCGCCGCCGGACAGGACTATGCGGCGATCGCTCGGCGATCGGCGGCCACCACCGGCGGCATTGCCGCCTCGACCGGCATCGGCTGGCATGCCGAGGAGCCGCAGCGGCCGGTCTGGCGGCTGACCGTTCGCCTCAAGGCGCTGGACGACCAGATGGAGGCAGCGCTGGAGCTGCTGCGCGACCTGTTGTTCGAGGTCGATCCCGGTGACTGGGAGCGGCTGCGCGAGGTCATGGTGCAGACGCGGTCCCGCTACCGCACCCAACTGGTCCATCAGGGCCTGGGCACCGCCCAGACCTACGCGGCGCGCGGCATGAGCGAGGACGGCTACCTGCACGACCTGATGGGTGGGCTCCCGCAGCTCGACCAGTGCGAAGAGGTCGCGGGCGCGTTCGACGATCACGCGGGCGCGCTCATCGGGCGGATCGAGTCGATCCGCGACTTCCTGCTGAACCGCGGGCGGTTGGCGGTGGGCTTCACCGGCGGCGACGCCGCCTTCGACCTTGCCTCCGCGGCCCTGGGCTCCTGGATCGCGTCGATGCCGGCCACCCCGGTCGTCGCCGCGCCCACCGGCTTCGCTCCGCTGCCTCCTGCGCGCGCCGGTCTCGCCGGGCCGATCCAGGTCGCCCACTGCGCCAAGGTGATCCCGGCGCCGCACGCCTCCGACCCGGCCGAGGCGCCGCTGCGGGTGGGAGCCCACCTGATCCGCATGGACTATCTGCTGCCGGAGGTGCGCTTCAAGGGCAACGCCTACGGCGCGAGCTTCTCCTACGACGCGCGATCCGCGCGTGCCGCCTTCGGTTCGTACCGCGACCCGCACGTGGCGCGCACCCTCGGCGTGTTCGACGCCACGGACCGCTACGTCGCCGACTCCGAGTGGAGCCAGCTCGACATCGACCGCGCCATCATCGCCACCGCCAAAGGCGACTTCCGCCCGGTCCGGCCCGGGCAGGCGACCGGCGCGGCGCTCCAGCGCCACCTGAGCGGCACCACCGATGAGCTGCGGCAGCGACGCTACGAGTCGCTGCGCGGCGTCACCCCGAAGGCGGTGAAGGAAGCGCTCGCCGACCTCCTGGCGCCGTCCGGGCACGCCTCGTTCTGCGTGGTCTCCAGCCGTCAGAAGCTGGAGCAGGCCAACCAGGAGCTGGAGCAGCCGCTGGAGGTCCGCGACATCCTGCACCCCGGCGCCGGCGGCCGCCCCGGTCCCGTAGCCGCGGGATAGCGGTACGCCGATGGGCTCGGTCGAACACGACGCGCAGCTCACCGGCACCTGGAAGAAACGCCATCCGCTGATCGCCGACGTCCGCCGCCGGCCGCTGCTCTACCTCATGGTGCTGCCGGCGGTCGCCGGCATCGTCCTGTTCCGCTATCTGCCCGCCTACAACATGGTCATTGCCTTTCAGAACTTCAATCTGCTGGACGGCGTGTGGGGCAGCGACTGGGTCGGCCTGAAGTGGTTCCTCAGATTCTTCCGCGATCCGTTCTTCTTCCGGTTGATCAGGAACACGTTCCTGCTCGCCTTCTTCAGCCTAGTCTGGGGCTTCTGGCCCCCGATTCTGCTGGCGCTGCTGTTCCACGAGCTGCGGTTCGACCGCTTTCGCCGCGTCAGCCAGTCGATCAGTTACCTGCCTCACTTCCTGCCCACGGTGGTGATGGCGGGCCTGGTGCTGGAGCTGTTCTCCACCGACGGACTGGTGAACCGCATCGTCGGCGCCGTCGGGATCGAGGGCGTCCGCTTCTTCAACGAGCCGGGCTGGTTTCGGCCGCTCTACATCGGCTCCGGCATCTGGCAGCAGGTCGGCTGGAGCTCGATCATCTACCTGGCGGCCCTGAGCGGCGTCAATCCGGAGCTGTACGAGTCGGCTTACATGGACGGCGCCGGCCGCCTGCGGCGGGCGTGGCACGTGAGCCTCCCGGGGATCGCTCCGACCATCTACCTGCTGTTCATCCTGGCGGTCGGACAGCTTATGTCCGTCGGCTTCGAGAAACCCTTTCTCCTGCAGAACCCCGCGATCTACGAGACCGCCGACGTCATCGAGACCTACGTGTACCGCCGCGGCATCATCAACCAGGAGTACGGCTACTCGGCCGCCGTCGGCCTGTTCAACAGCGCCATCAACCTCGCCCTGCTGCTGGTCGCCAACCGGCTGACCGGCCGCTACACGCAGCACTCGCTGTGGTAGCGCCCGCGGCAGCGCTCCCCCGATCATGACGGTCATACGGGAGCGGCTCGGATTCGCCGATGCCGTCATCATCCTCGCCATCGGCCTGCTCTCGCTGTCGATCGTCTACCCGTTCTGGAACATCTTCAGCGTCTCCATCAGCAATCCGGAGGCGATCGCGCGCGGCGACGTCATGCTGTTCCCGATCGACCCGCGCTTCGACGTCTACGGCGCGGTGCTGTCGAACCCGCGCATCTACCGCGCCTACTTCAACACGATTCTCTACACCGTCACCTCGTCGGCCCTGACCCTGCTGATCGGCTCCATCACCGCCTATCCCCTGTCGCTCGCCGGGTTTCAAGGCAGGAAGTACGTGACGATCCTGCTGGTGGTGAGCCTGTTCGTGATGCCGGGGCTGATCCCCACCTACCTGCTGATCATCTCGCTCGGCCTGCGCGACACCATGTGGTCCTTCGTGCTGCCGGCCGCGTTCAACGTCTGGTACATCGTCATCATCCGCACCAACTTCCAGACGATTCCCGACGCGCTGCTGGAGTCCGCCCGCCTGGACGGCGCCAACGACCTGACCGTGCTGACCCGGATCGTGCTGCCGGTGTCGAAGGCGATCCTGGCCACGATCGGCATGTTCGCGGCGGTGCACATGTGGGGACTGTTCTTCGAGCCGATGCTGTACCTCGTCGACGAAAAGAAGCTGCCGCTGTCGATCGTGCTGCGCAACGTGCTGGTCAGGGACACGGTGGGCCTGCTGTTCGGGTCGCACGGAGGCGAGCGGGAGTTCTTCGACAGCGATTGGCTGGGCGACTCTTCGCTGCGCGGCCTGATCGTCGCCATCAAGATGGCCACGATCATCGTCACCATCGGGCCGATCATGCTGGTCTACCCGTTCGCGCAGCGCTACTTCCTGCAGGGCCCGTTGATCGGCTCCATCAAGGGGTAGGATCGGACCCAGGAGAGCGCGGATGCGCAGCAAGCACCTGTTTCTCGATGAGCGTCACATCAGCGCCGGTCAGCTCGCCTGGCAGACCGCGGACGGACGGCACATACCGCTGCTCGCCCCGGAGGAGCCCGCCACGCGCGCGTTCGCGACCGGTCCGCAATCGGTGCCCACGGGCGTCCGCCTGGTGGTGCAGCGGGCGCGGCGCACCGACCCTTTCTCCATGCCTGCCGGCATGCAGCGGCTCGGCGGCGCCTCCTACCCGCTGGTGAGCTACGAAGAGGGCCGCTACACGTGGCGGTTCTTCCAGACCACCTACCGGACGGACGACGACCTGGGGGCGTATACCAAGGTGCGCCCGGCCAGCCGCGACGTCTGCTGCCTGGAGTCGCCGGACGGCTTCGCGTGGACGGAGACCAGCCGGTGCCCGATCGAGGAGTTCGGCCAGCAGGGTCAGGATGGAGGCGGGTTCCTGATCGACCCGCACGGTCCCGCGGAGCACCGGTACAAGGGGCTGTACGCCTCCCGGCCACCTGCCGATCAAGCGCGAGGGCTCTGGGAGCAGTACCGCACGCTGCCGCGACGCCACCGGGACGAACGGGCGCGGCCGGACCTGCTCTTCTGCGTGTATGCGGTCACCTCGCCCGACGGCCGCAACTGGAACACGCATCGTACCCCCCTGATGACGGGGATCCACGACCACGACTTCAGCCTCTACCACGACACGGAGCTGGCCAGGTACGTGCTCTATACCCGCCTGAACCGCAACGACCGGCGCTGCATCGCGCGCGCGGAGGCGAGCGACTTCTGGGACTGGGGCCACCCGGAGGCGATCATCCATCCGGGCCTGCACCACCACCTGAGCGAGGACATCTACCTCAACGGGCGGACTTCGTACCCCGGACACGACGATTACCACCTGATGTTCGCGACCCGCTACCAACGGGCCACCGAGGGCGGCCGGGTGGTCCTGTATTGCAGTGACGACGGCATCCTGTGGAAGGAGTTGCCGCATTCGGAGGTGCTGGGCACCGGCGGCGCCTCTGCCGTGGACCGATGGGACTCGGGATGGCTGTACGTCCTCAAGGGCCTGGTTCCTCTCGACGGCGACAAGGTGGCCGTGCCCTACCTGGGTACGCCCTACCCGCACAAGTACCCGCGCTGGGAGCAGGTGGTCGCCGGCACGCAGCAGTTCGCCTGGGCGTGGTGGGAGACGGATCGGCTGGTGGCGGTCCGAGCCGACGAGCTGGGCCGGTTCTGCAGCAGGCCGGTGGTGCCGGCGGGCCGGACGCTCAGGATCAACGCCCGCACCGGCCTGGCGGGCTACGTGCGAGTGGGGATCGAGGCACGGCACGCGGACCCGGAATACGCCGCGCGCGAACCGGACCCCGGTACCGGCGTCGGTGTGGCAGCCGGCACCGGGCGGCCGATCGCGCACTGCCGGCCCCTCAGCGGGGACTGCCGCTGGCGCACCGTGGACTGGAGCGGGCAGACCGACATCAACGTCGCGGACGACACGCCGGTCACCCTGCGGTTCGAGTTGCGCCATGCCGACCTGTTCGGCTTCGAGTGGGCGGCGTAGCGATGGCGACGACCATCCTGACCGGCGAACCGTACGCCCTGGCGGGCAAGCGGCTGGCGTTCACGAGCTGGTACCACGTGCGGGTCGGCGGCTTCGCCTGGATCGACGCCGCGGGCGACAACGTGACCGTGGCCGGCAACGCCGCTCCGGACGAGGCGGCGTTCGTGCCCAAGGACCGGCCGTCCGGGATCAGGCTGCGCGCCGAGGGCGCCCGAGCCTGCCGGGTACCGATCATCGAGCCCGATCCCGCCGGCGAGGCCGACGTACACGTCGGCACCATCCTGCAGCGCGGTTCCTCCTATCAGGCGTGGGGCACCTGCCGCCTCCATGGCGGACAGACGCGACCCGCCTACTTCGAGTCCACCGACGGCGTCACCTGGACGCGCCCGCGCCTGGGCGTCGTCGAGCACCGCGGATCGCGCGACAACAACTACACCGAGGAGTTCGGCGGTTCGGTGTTCTTCGACCCGGCCGGCGCCCCGGAGGAACGGTACAAGGCGATCGAGGAAGGCTATATCACGCAGGAGCAGCTCGACGCCTTCCTCGGGCAGCGTCCCGGCGACTTCGATCCGCAGGCGATCCGCGCCGAGCTCAAGGAGGGAGATCTCTGGTGGCGCGGCAGCAACATCTGCGCCGTGGTCGGCTGGACCTCACCAGACGGCTTCCGCTGGCGGCGGCTGGAGATGCCGCTCGCGGTCATCCACTCCGACACGCGCATCGTCTGCCACTACGATACGGCCCTGAGAAAGTACGTGGGCTATTTCCGCGAGTGGTACACCGGCCCGCGTGCCGAAGGCATCCCCAACCCCGACCCGCTGCCCTGGAAACGGGCCGGCAGGCGGGCGATCAGCCGCGCCGAGACCGACGACTTCCGCCGGTTCCCGATGCCGGCGACGGTGCTCATTCCGCGCTACGACATGCACCCCGCCGACCAGCTCTACACCAACTGCCGGACCGCCATCCCGCACGCGCCCGACCACCACCTGATGTTCCCTGCAGTCTACGTGACCGCCGACGACACCACCTACATCGACCTTGCCTCCAGTCACGACGGCAGGATCTGGAACTTCGTGCCGGGCGCGCCGCTACTCGAGACCGGGACCTTCGGCGCCTGGAACGGCGGCTGCGTGTTCGCGTTCGAGGAGCTGCTGGAGCTGGCCGGCGGCGACTTCGCCCTGCCCTACATCGGTCACAACGTCCCGCACAAGTACTCGCGCGGCCGGTTGGCCAGCCGCAGCGCCTACGCGCTGTGGCCGAAGGGTCGCCTGGTGGGGATCGAGGCGCCCGAACGGGGCGAGTTCTCCACCGTGGCCGTGGTCGCTCCCGGACGGCGCCTGTACCTCAACGCGGTGACCAAGCGGGCCGGCCACGTCAAGGTCGCGATCTCGCGGCTCGACGGATCGTTCGTCGATGGGCGGAACTTCGCCGACGCCGTGCCCCTCGTGGGTGACCTGTTCCGTGCACCCGTGACGTGGCGCGGGCACGACGACCTGGGAGTCGCCGAGGGCGAGCCGATCATCGTCCGCTTCCTGATGGAGCGCGCGAAGATCTACTACCTCGACTTCGCATAGCGCTCCCCGTGCTCCGTGATAGAAGACAGCGTAACAGGAAGCGTACCAGCGCTCTTGGTAAAATCACTCTCTAAGAGTGATATGTTTCGACTTGCCGCGACCTTAACTCGTTGCGTCACCCAACTTCTCAACCGGCGCACGGCCATCGATTGCGAGCTCAGTATTGACAAATCAGGCGACGCACCTAAGCGATAGGAACGAAGAACAGACCCACGCATTTTCCGCCTCCGTTCTTTATCATCAGGCAACTCATAAAGCATCAAATTGGCACGCAATTCGGCGTATTCCTCATCGACACGACGATGGCGCGCAGACGTGAAAACCTGAGTCAGTTCTGCAAACGGTCGGTGTCCACTCAACTGATCAATCCCTCCTCTCGCAACTCCTCAAGATACTCATCATAGAGAGCGTCGGCCCGCGGCACGTAGGTCTCATAGAACCGTTCGTCGCCGGTCTTGTCTCCGCCGATCAGTAGGATCGCAATCCGTCTCGGATCAAAAGCATAGAAAACACGGATCGGCCTACCACCTATCTGTATCCGAAGTTCCCGCATATGTCCATGTCGCGACCGGTTGACGCCGGAGGAAAACGGGAATCCGAGCTTAGGACCTTGCTCCTCAAGTAACCGTACCCCAGCAGCCATACGCTCTTGCTCGTTGTTCGAAAGTTCATTCCACCATGCACCGAACTCGTCCGTGACTTCAACATCCCACTTGGTCGTTGTGCTTATTCCTCCTTAGCGCCCAGCACTTTCGATGTCGCTCATATAAAAACAGGTCTATTGAGCATCATATTACGAAATTTCCGTCATCACAATCACGAATGGCACTGGGCACTATCCGTGCGAACCAGCGAAGTGCCGACACGATTTGAAAGGCAAGAACACCTTCTCCGAACGGTAAAAAGTAGTCTACGTACAAGATGCCGTGATCGTGCTCAGGAATCGAGAAGCGGCAGAGAATAACGTCATCGTTCATTTTGTTGACGAATGTGTGCTTTGATTCCAACGGTGCAGTGTCGTTAACTCCATATACCGTCGTGTATCTCAATAGCTTTGTATTCTCCATGACGGTGACATAGACACGTGGTCCGTCCGTATCAACGCAGACGTCGCCGTCGTCGTCCAAGGAAGCACTATAAAACGCCCGCTTGAAAAGGGCCAGTATGTTCTCCGGTGTGACGTCGTTTTCTGGAATGATCTCTGCGGCGTCTGGCGGTTCCATTCTCCTCCTCGGGTTATCGACGGTTCTTGATCTACGACACTGATAGTATGGGATGTATTGGCCCAAGCGTCAAGCTTCCGGTCAGGAGAGTCAAGCCAGTCAAGATCACGGTTTCCAGGATCGACGGCGAGCGAGAACTTCCTCAAATCCGAGCACTGGACCAAGAAGCCGTTTCAGCCCGGCTTATTCGTGCTGGGGTTGAAGAGTTGGCTGAATTGAGGCTCCGAG
>JAPPKD010000060.1 GCA_028820215.1 Spirochaetaceae bacterium
GGGTTTCGGAATCCAGCTATGGGTTTCGCCCTGGGCGCAGCGCCCACGACGCGGTACTGAAGGCGTGCGAGTACGTGGCCGGCGGCAAGCGGTGGGTGGTCGACATGGACCTGGAGTTCCCCGACGGGGTGAACCACGACGTGCTGATGGCGCGTGTGGCGCGCAAGGTGGCTGACAACCGCTCTCGGAGCTGACGCTTGCCGGGCAGGTCGGCGGCATCCGACCAGCCTTCCTGCTCGGCCGGCTCGCGCACCCTGCGGTGGTTGCCGGTCTGGCGCTCGATCGCCTTGATCGACGGCAAGCGCCACGGACATGCCGCGCGCTGTCACGGGTGAACCCTGCTGCGGGTCGGCAATCTCGCGTGCCGGCCGCACATGACTCGATGACGAGGAGACTGCGCCATGACCCGACGCTTCGACACAACGCCCGCCGCCGCCGCGGCGGCGGCACGCTCTTCTGCTTCGCCCATGGGAACGCCCGGCGCCTCATGGAGCACGCAATGAGTCGGAGGACGGCGGCGCGCGGGGTTGCGGGAGCCGGTGGAATGCCCTACGTTGCCGACATGGCTTCCGGTCGCACCGTCCAGCCGCCCGTGGCGACGCCGGCGCCGCGGAGGCGGACCGCGCAGCCGCCGCCGACGGCGGCGGACTTCCCCGGCTGCAAGCCGGTCCACCTGCCGCGGGAGGAACTCGACGACTGCGAGATGCGCCTCGAATACTGGGACACCGCCACCGAGACGGCCTGGATCTGCGATCCGGTCAGCTCCTATCACGAAGGCCCTGCGCAGCGCCTGGGCAGGTTGACCGGGACCATCGCCCACGTGCGCGGTGGGCCCGTGGAGTGCTTCGGCCACACCGACCTGACCGAGCGCGACGTGCACGGCGAGCCGCGCCTCATCATGCAGGCGGACGAGATGGTGTACCTGCACCCGGCGCGCGCCCGGCTGCCGGTGCCGGTGCTGACGATCGGCGAGCACGACTTCCCGGACGTGGTGCTGGAGGTGGACCACACCACCGACGTGCGCCGGCGCAAGCTGCCGCAGTACGAGGCCTGGGGGTTCCCGGAGGTGTGGGTCGAGGTGCCGGAGGCCGATGCGCCGAGCCGGCCGCGGAGCCGGCGCTCGGGGCTGACCATCCACCTGCTGCAGGACGGCGCGTACCGGCAGGCGGCGGCGAGCCGGGCGTTTTCCGGCTGGACGGCGGCGGAGATCCACGCGGCGCTGAATGAAGAGATGTTCTCGGCACGGACGAGCGCGGTTCTGGAGCGAGTGGGCGGGGTGCTCGGGGAGCGCGAAGGCACCGGGCCGGACGACGACCCCCTGCTGGGCGCGCAGCGCCGCCGGAGCCGGGCGGAGGGTCGCCGGGAGGGTGAGTTGCGAGGCAAGGTGGTCACCATCGAGGGACTCCTGGGCCACGAGGTGCCCTGGTCCACCATTGAAGCTGCCACCGGCATCGACGAGCCCGCCTTTCGCCGTCTCAAGCGCGAGCTCGCCGGCGACGAAGACAACCTCAACTGACGGGTCGCCACTTCGAGCGGCGGGCGCGCAGGCATGTGGTTGAAGACCACCTCCCGGTAGGCGAGGCGCGAATGGCGTAGGCGCCCGGAGAACATCCAGGTGCGGTGCCGCGAGCGCGTGGCAGTGTCCGAGGTCAGCCCGGGATGACCGAAGTCGGCCTCCATGGCCTGCACGCTGCGCACGCGCGTGGCCGCCGAGACCCTGCGTGACTGGCTGCAGCTCTACCGGCGCGGCGGCTTCGGTCGGCCCAGGCGGTTGGCGCCCGAAGTCGCTGAGCTGCTGATCGCGCTCAAGACCACGCACCCGGCCTGGTCGGTGCGGCAGGTCATCGCCGGCGCCATCGGCAGCGGGAATCTCCCCGACGGCGTGCGCCTGGCGCACTCCACCGTGCACCGGCTGCTGCGCGCCGAGAGGCTGACCGGCACGCGCGCCGCCGCCATGGACGAACCGCGGACGCGTGCGCCTGAAGCGCGGCGGTCGGATCGTGGGTATCAAGGGTGAGCCGGCCCGCGGGATGGCGGTTCTCATCCCGGCGATGACCGGATAGGATTGGAGGACAGGACCATGGCCGTCACGTTCGACACGCTGAAGGCAGCGACGCGGCTGCGGGAGAAGGCCGGCTTCAGCGAGAAGCAGGCAACCGAGCTGGTAGCGACGTTCGCCGACGGGTTCGTGGAGAACCTCGCGACGAAGGACGACGTGGAGAAGCTGGAGGTGTCATTGCGCGGCGACATCGATCATCTGCGTGGTGACATGGAGCATCTGCGCGGCGACATGGGGAAGCTCGAAACGTCGCTGCGTGGTGACATGAAGAAACTCGAGACGTCGCTGCGTGCCGACATGGAGAAGATGGCGCTGCGCACGGATCTGGAGA